>JAUXGB010000010.1 GCA_030622515.1 Candidatus Altarchaeota archaeon | reverse complement strand
AGGAAACATTATTCTGAACGAGAAAGGCAGTCCGGCCTCCTACTCGAAAGAGTTTGCAAGAGAAATGGTGAAAGACCCGAAAACAAAGACATATTCTCCTCAGGAATCGGACGTAATTGCAGTACGCTACATTCAGGGCGGCCAATTTCTTACAGGGCAACCTTTCAATCCGGATTTGAGACCAAGGGATGAGAGGATAATTGAATCAACAGAACTCATACTTGACACGCTTGGGGTTTAGGCAAGACAGTTTTCATTGAAACGGCGGATGACACAGGCTTATAAACTTCAGGGTGGTTTTCGGCCTATGGACCCTGAGAAGCTTAGAGTTGCCAGAGAAAACAAAGACCGGACAAACTGCTGCGGAACAGCTCTTTACCTCATGGGACAGATTCCAAAAGACGAGTTGGTTGATGGGTCATGGGAGAAACATTTTTCAAAAATGAAAAAACTTGACAGTCCTGAAGTAGACTCTTACCTTCTCTTCCTATATGAATATCAAAAAGGACGCGTTGATGTTTGGCATGCCGCAATCATAACTAACCTGTCCCCCTTACTAATAACGCATAGACCTTCAGTTCAAACTCCAGAGGATGGTGAGATGACGCCATTAGAAGAGAACGATAATCCAACCCGTTATTTTAACAACAGTCGACCTTCTAGGAAGCACTTTCGCTTTGAATACAGAATGCCTGTGGATGCTTGAGAATGGATTTGCTGGTGGTGGGCCCGGTGGGATTCGAACCCACGACCTGATGGTCCGAAGCCATCCGCGCTGTCCAGACTACGCCACAGGCCCGAATCTTTCCTCTTTTAGCCCCTTATAAAAGTAGCTTTTTTAAAGGGGGTTTTTCGCTAAATCCTGTGGAAGGGGAAAGGGACGGCTTCAGGATTGGAAAGACCTTCATAAGGTATGACTGGATTGCATTGGCCCTAATCGTCCTCTTCTTCCTCCTCCGTCTTCAGGCTGCCCAGACTCATAACTTCTGGCCTGACGAGGGAAGGGAATCTTTTGATGCGATTTTCCTGAGCAAGGCGCCGTGGGATTTTATAAACCTGCCATATGCAGCCCACCCTCCACTCTTCATGTATATCGAAGCCATCTTCTTCGCCATCTTTGGCGTCTCGGACTTTTCAGCAAGACTTGTCGTGCCAGTCATCGCAATGCTGATAACGCTCCTGATTTACAGAATCGCCTCAAGGCTCTTTACCAAGCCGGCCGGAATCTTTGCACTCACCCTTTTCTCAACATCTTATCTTCCCTTCTTCATGTCAACCCGCGTCCTGACAGAAATCCCAATGGCTTTCTTCTACGCCCTGACACTCTTCCTCTTCTACATGGGGTTTGAGCGCCCTGATGAACGGTACAGGTTCTGGAAGTGGGACATCCCCTATATGCATCTGGCTGGCGCAGCTCTGGGCTTCAGCTTCCTAATGAAGGAAGCGGCAATCTTCCTTATCCCGACAGTTCTCCTCTACACCCTTTTGACAAGGGGGAACATAAAATGGCTGAAGAGGAAGGATGTTTGGGTCGCACTCGCTATCGCCCTTGTCATATTTGCGCCGTGGGCGTACAGGAACCAAGTCAAGCTTGGCGAGCCGACAGGTGTGCTTAGGTATTTGTGGATTGGCGCAGGTGCTGGCGAGGACATACCGGAATACAACCTGAATTACTTCTACTACCTTGACGCCATACCGCGGGTTCTTGACAATCCAGCCACCCTTGGGCTTGTGACATACCTCCTCCTCTTCGCAATAGTTCTCCTTGTTGCAAATTACAGGTACAAGAAATCAATCTTCCTCCTGTGCTGGATTTTTGTCTTCCCTGCCCTTATGTCGCTAGGCAACATGAAGGAGCCAAGATATCTTATTCCCATCTTTCCTGCCTTCTTCCTGGCAATCGGCCACCTGCCGGAGCTTCTCAGGAAAAGTGCTAAGCCGCTCTATTCAACCGCTGCCCTTACCCTGATAGTTATCTTCCTTGTGGCAACAACCTATCCTGCATCCCTTCAAACAATTGAGCAGAAGGGGCAGGGATACTATGGGCTGAGGGAGACAGGACTCTACCTGAAAGACAATGTGCCTGATGACAAGACTGTCCTCACGAGGTCTATGATGACAATCAGCTTCTACGCCCAACGACCAATAGGCATGCCGCCGGGTGAGGAAGAGGATTTCATTAAGCAGCTTCCCGACATTGACTATATCTCTATTGACAGCACTGAACAAACACCAAGCTACCTGCTTCCTTACATCGCAGGCCATCCGGAAGTCTTCCCTATCGAACAGGTCTTCGCAGTTGAAACTGGCCATCCTTTGGACCAGTGCCCATTCTACATAATAAACGGGAAGTGCCTTTACGGAAGCCTTCTCCTAAGGGTAAACCATACATCCTAAATAACTGAGATGTCCCTGAGGCTTACGCCCCTTCCTCTTGCAATCTCAAAACAGAGTCCCCTGCTGCAGGATGGGCACTCAACAATCGGCTTTTCGACAAGCCCAAACACCGGCGCATCACCACTATATCCACAATTGCACTTTACATGGACAGGTCTGTGGTTGAACCTGATGGTCGCGTCTTCAGCAGCCGTCCCAATTGAGAGGAGCTTCAGCATTGCGAAAAGCCTGTTGTAGTTTGTTCCCGAGACCTCCCCGACGTTGACAATAACTTCCCCGATACCTCTCCTTCCTGAAAGCTCAAGGACCTTCTTAACTATCGATTCAGCCATCCTGTGCTCGTCCATGAGTGATAATAGGGGCTCTTTGTTTAAAAACCTGTTGAACCACCATTATTTTAAAGGGCTAAGCTGTCTATCCACCTATGATAGTTGCCTGGGCAGGATTTGCCATCGGTTTTGTCGTTACATTCCTCATCGTCCCCTGGATTATCCGCCACCAAAAGAACACAGGGATGGTTGGCAGGGACATGAACAAGTACAAGAAAACAATGATTCCGGAAATGGGCGGTCTTGCAATCTCCGCCGGCTTCATTGCCTCAATGCTTTTCTACGTCTACATCAACGGCCAGTTTTCACTAGTCAACACCCTTGCGGCAATGTCAACTGTCCTGATTGTAACAATCGTTGGGATAGGCGATGACCTCTTCTCGCTCAGACAAAGTGCTAAGGCCGCGCTTCCCCTCTTTGCGGCTCTTCCCCTGATGGCAATAGCAGCAGGCGTCTCAGAGATGAGCTTCCCCTTCATCGGCACAGTCAATCTTGGAATAATCTACCCCCTCATCATCATCCCTCTTGGGATAACGGGGGCTGCCAACGCAACAAACATGCTTGCAGGCTTCAACGGGCTTGAGGCCGGGCTCGGCGCCATAATGCACGGCACTATCTTCATAGTTTCCCTGCTTGTTCTGCCTAGCAACCCGGCAGCAATCTATTCAGCAGTAATCTCGGCAACCATGCTGGGAGCCCTTCTCGCCTTCCTTTTCTACAACTGGCATCCGGCAAAAGTTTTCCCCGGCGATGTCGGAACGCTGGTCATCGGATGTACCCTAGCCACCTCAGTCATCCTTGGCAACATGGAAAAGATTGGGCTGATTCTCATCGTACCTTTTGTCCTTGAGCTTGCAATCAAGGCCAAGCACAGGTTCAAGAGTTGCAACTTCGGGCTGCCGCAAAGGGACGGGACCCTTAAACCGCGAAAAGACGGGGGTTCCCTGACCCACTGGGTTATGTCGCACGGGCGGCTCCGTGAGGAGCAGGTTGTCCTCATCTTCCTTGCCGCCGAGCTCATCTTCTCCGCAGCAGCCTTCATCAGCGTCTATCTTCAATACCTAGCATAAAGAATAAAAGCCGGGCTTGGTTTTTTCTAGGGTGGTAAATCTCTTTGAGGCAATAAAGGAAAGGCGGGCAATCCGCCACTTCAAGAAGGACGAAGTCCCAAGGGAGTACATCTACAAGATTATTGACGCTGCCCGCTATGCGCCAAGCGCAGGAAACCTCCAGCCTTGGGAGTTTATTGTCATTGAGGACCAGACCACGCAGGAGAAAATCGCCCATGCCTGCATCTCCCAAAAATTCATCTCAGACGCACCAGTCGTCATTGTGGCCTGCGCCGATACTGAGAGAAGCGCTGTAAGGTTTAGCGGTCGCGGCAAGATGTTCTATTCCGTCTGCGACGTCTCTGCGGCGGTGGAGAACCTCATTCTCGCAGCCCACGCCTTCGGCCTCGGCACCTGCTGGGTAGGGGGTTTTGATGACAAAATGCTTGCCCACTTCCTTAAGCTGCCGAAAGGCGTCGCCCCAATAGCAGTCATCCCGCTTGGCTACCCTGCCAGCGAACCCAAGCCTCCAAAGCGAACCGCCCTCTCTAACATCCTCCACTTTGGCGAGTATGGCAGGTACAAGAAGCTCCATGCCGAGGGACTCCACCACGCCGAAAAACCAATAGAAAAACCCAAGCCAAAACCAGAGAAAAAGAGGAAGAAGGGGCTAATCGACCTTTTCAGGTGAGTTTTTGCAAAATCCCGAGTTCTACATTGAAAAGCTGAAGAAGATACATGCCAAAATCCGAGACGCAGTAATTGAGAAGATGAAAACCTCCAAGGACGCTCACGGGATTGACAGGTTTGAGCACGGCGATTTCATCTACAATGTTGACGTCGAGGCGGAGAAGATTCTTGAACAGGAGTTTGAAAGATGGGGAAAGGAAGAACCCGTCGTCCTCGTTGCCGAGGGAATTGGAAGAAAAGCCTACGGCGGCGCTGAAGCTGACTGCAAGACCATCGTTGTGGTCGACCCAATCGACGGCACGCGGGAAATCATGTATGCCCGGCGACCTGCGTGGGCAATAGCAGGCGTTGCTCCATACAAAGAGGACGCAACCCTTGACGATATCGAACTCACCGTCCAGACAGCCATTGGGAAGAACATCTTTGGCGAGAACGAAGTCCTCTGGGCAGTTAAGGGTCAAGGGGCCTATATTGAAAAAGATGGCGGCAAGGCAGAGAGGCTGAAAACCCTTCAGGATGACGAAATCGAGCACAGGTTCATAACCTTCCAGTCCTATTTTGAAGGGTTCAGGAAACCCGTTACAGATATTCAGGAAGAGGTCCTTAGTAAGTTTGTAACGCCAAAGCCCGGACAGGCACTTACTTTTGAAGACAACTACCTGTCAACGGCAGGGCTTCTCTACTTTTTGGCAACGGGAAGACAAAGTGCAGTAATCGACCTCAGACCGAAGATAACAGATGGCCTTGGAAATCATGTATATGACGTCTGCAGCTTTTTGATTGCAACAGAGGCTGGCGCTTCGATAGATTTCTATGATGAGAACAACTCATCAAAAATACCCCTTTCCCTTGACTCCAAAGTCGGGTTTAGGGCCTACGCAAATGAGAAGCTGAAAAACAAGATTGACCCGATTCTTGACAAGGTCCTTGAAGAGAAGGGGTATGGCGCCCCGAGCAGGAGCTGAACGGAGCTTTTTCCAAAATCTCCAGCAAAATAGCCTGTCCAAAGGACAGGCGGGCTTTTCTTTTGGCTCGCCAAGATTTTCTTTTCCCGAAAAGACCCAAGTTGGCTTTGCCAACTGGGCCCAATTGCCTCAGGCAATTTGGGAAGGGTGGCGCCCCGAGCAGGATTTGAACCTGCGACCTATTGCTTAACAGGCAATCGCTCTGCCAACTGAGCTATCGGGGCTTGTTTTGATACCGCTTCCATAGGTATTATAATCCTTGCGGTATATTTCACCTTATGTCGGCAATAGAACCGGTAAGGGTTGGGAAGGGCGAAAAAGTCGCCATCCTGCTTGATAAACTAGGCAAGTGCTCCTTTGGCGGCCGAAAGCTTGCTGAAGCCTCGGCAATCTGGCGAACCGCAGTTCGCGAAGGAACGCTGAAGATGATGGGGCTTGGTGGGGCTATGATTCCTGCCGGCATGGGCGAGCTGATTTGCCAGTGCATTGAGAAGGGCTATATCGACATCCTTGTGACGACCGGGGCCAACCTGACGCACGACTTAATCTTCGCTCTTGGCGGCTACCACGAGCATGGTTCTCCTGATGTCGACGATGTCAAGCTGAAAGGGAGCGGCAAGTTTAGGGTTTACGATACCTATGTCAAGAGCGAGGGTTACCAAAAATTGGAGGAGTTCTGCTTCGATGCCTTTTCCAAGCTTGGGGAAGGAACGATGAGCAGTGTTGACTTCCTTCGGGAGCTGGGCGCCCTTGCGCCAAAAAGGTGCATCCTGAAGGTCGCGGCCGAGAACAAGGTGCCTATCTTCTGCCCTGCCCTTGGCGACTCAATCCTTGGCTTTCAGGTCTGGATGTACGGGCAGAACAAGAAGTTCAGCGTCAACCCGCTTCTTGACCAGAAGCTGCTTCTTGACAAGGTCTATGATGCTAAGAAGACAGCCGCCCTGATTTTTGGCGGAGGGGTTTCAAAGAACTACATAACCCAGGCAGTTCAAATCGCTGAAAGACCTCTGAGCTATGCTGTTCAGGTAACAATGGACCGGCCTGAGCATGGCGGGGTTTCCGGCGCCAGCCTTCGGGAGGCTATCTCGTGGGGCAAGGTTAGTGAAAATGCAAAAATAGGTGAGGTTGCCTGTGATGTTACAATAGCGCTGCCATTGATGGTAGCCTACCTGGAGGATGAATCGAAATGAAATACACATGGGGCGGATTGGAGTATATCGACCTCAGCTACAAGCCGAGGAACGAAATAGTTTGCAAGTATTATGTTGACCCGGGGAAGCACAGCATTGAGTCTGTCGCAGAGCACATTGCTGCCGAATCGTCCATCGGGACATGGACAAACATATCAACCATGAACCCACGTGCCGCAAGGCGGCTGAAGCCTCATGTCTTTTCAATTAATCACCAGACTGGTGAAATCAAGGTTGCTTACAATCTTGACCTGTTCGAACTTGGCAACATGCCCGACATCCTCTCCAGCATAGCAGGAAACGTTTTCGGGATGAAGGTGCTTGAGGGGCTGCGGTTGCAGGACATTTCCTTCCCGCTGAAAGCTGTCAAGAGTTTCAAAGGACCCAAGTATGGAATCCCGGGAATCAGGCGGCTGCTTAAGGTTAAGAAAAGGCCGCTGATGGGAACAATTGTCAAGCCCAAGGTCGGGCTAGATAGCAAGCAGCACGCGCAGGTCGCTTATGAATCGTGGGTCGGGGGCTGCGACATTGTAAAGGATGATGAAAACCTCACGAGTCAACCATTCAACCCGTTCAGGAAAAGAATCTCGGAAACCCTGAAGCTTCGGGACAAGGCGGAGAAAGAGACGGGGGAGAAAAAAATCTACATGCCGAATGTCACAGCCGAAACTGAAGAGATGATTCAAAGGGCAGAGTTTGTGAAAAAGCAGGGCGGGGAATATGTCATGGTTGATGTCCTAACCGCCGGCTTCGCCGGCCTCCAGACCCTGAGGAAGCACGCTGGCGAGCTGAAGCTGGTGCTGCATGCCCACAGGGCAATGCACGGCGCCATAACAAGGGTTCCGTTCCACGGCATCTCCATGCTGACCCTTGCGAAAATCTGCAGACTAATCGGTATGGACCAGCTCCACACAGGGACAGTGTTTGGCAAGATGGAAGGGGACAAGGTCGAGGTCACGACAATTAACCAAAACATGACGAAGCAGAGGATTAAGGAGGAGAACTTCCGCCACAACCTTGACCAGAACTGGGGCAAGATGAAGACAGTCTTCCCTGTAGCTTCTGGAGGCGTTTCGCCTCTTCAGGTCCCAAAAATGATGAATGTTCTTGGACGGGATGTGATTATCCAAGCAGGAGGAGGCATCCACGGCCACCCTGACGGAACAATGGCTGGCGCAGCAGCAATGAGGCAGGCTATCGACGCGGTGATGGCTGGCGAGAGCTTGGGCTCCTACTCAAAAAAACATAGGGAGCTGGCCAAGGCCTTGTACAAGTGGGGTCAGTAATTAACCCTCTGTTCCGCCGTAGCCATCAGCGTTTAGTTGTTCTGCTGTTGGCAGGTCTTCCCTCTTGCTAAGCTCACTTTCAAAAAAGTGGTTGCGCTCGTATCTTTCTTTCCATGTCTTAATTGCGTCCAGCTTGTTTGAAGGACGGGTACCTTCTTCCATCATTTTTGCATCTTCATCAATTATCGGGCCCTCGTATGGAACATTGAATTCCACAACTCTGTCAGGGGTGATGACCGTTGCGCCGCAATAGAAGGTGGGCTTCACAATATCTTTTTCTTCCCGGTTTTCCTCGTCTTCTTTAACCTGTCTATAAAGAGCATCAACCTCTTCTTCAGTTTGAGGATACCTCATGACCCTCGTAACTTCCAAAGAACGGTCTTCCCAGTCGCTTGGCTTTACATCTTCAGGCCCTTTCGGAAGACGCAGTTCCTCTGGCCAGAAATCGTCTTCGTAATTTGGGTTGTCGACATTACTAAGCCCTGACACCCCTAATCTTATTTCTTCTTGAATGGTCCGTAGGTCTTCTTTCCTGAAATGTGGTTTTCCCATAGTCATCCCCTAAATAAGGAACTTTTAGGCTGAATCACTTTAAATACCTATGTCATCCGTTAGCATAGTGAAAACTCCCCCCTTAAGGGAGGAAGTCTTTCTTCCTGATTTTTTCAGGAAGATAGGTCTCTGATACGAACTTTAAATGTCTACTAGCCAGCGCTTCTTGTTCCGCCTTGATTTTCTTCTTAACCATCAATCCTAATTCGTGCTGCCATTCCTTGTTCTGGAACCAAGGATACTTCATCATCTCTTTGGCCCGCTTAATGTCGGAGTCGGTTGCCCTGATTGTGTATTTTTGAAGTCCATAGTGGTCAATATCCCTCATGGTCAGGCCAATGAAGCGAGCGCTTGGTGTGGCAAACTCCTGCGAGGCGTGGGCCAGATTGATGCTTCCCGACTTTATGACGCTGTAGATGTAGTACCCATAGGCGTCGGCGTCGGTGAAGACATAGACCGGTAGCTTGGTTTTTTCGTACAGGTTGTGAATCAACCTTTTGGTTCCCCGAGCGGCCTGACCGTGGGTGCCAATCAGGACGCAGTTGTGTTTTTTCCAGAATTTGTCCTCGTTCAGCCTGTCGAATGTTGCGTTTTTCTCAACCACCAGTATGAACTTGGCCTTGACTTTCTTGAACGCGATGTCCTCGACGTTGGACGGAACTGACCAGCCGCCTGAACCCAGCTTGCCCCAGTTAATCGTGTCGCCCCTGTCCAGAATAATTACATTGCCTGCGGCGACGCCGGACCTGTCCGCATTGAGATGAAGCTGCTCCCTGAGGATATCAAGGGTAACTTCGAGGTCGACAATAACCGGGTCGGATTCGCTCTGCTCATCGAATGTGTTCTCGTGGGTATTGCCTATCGACCTCTTGAGCGAGTAGTAGGCTTCCCTGATGGAGGCGTGAATCCCCTGCTTTACCAGCTCCTTGCAGAACGATGCCACAAGGGTGGTTTGGAGGAACTTCTTCGCGTGGGCGACGTTGAAGAAATATCTTTTTGAAACCTGGTCGCCAAGGGTAAGCAGATTGTCTTTCTTGTCAAACTTTATGTTGGAGAGGGACCTGATTGGGATTTCGACGTTCGGGTTCTTGCCATCCTTAATCTGCCTAACTAAATCTTTTCCAAGCCCGGTAAGCTTGTTCTCAATCGATTTTGTCATCTTTATCCTCCTTGGCTCTTGCTCTGGACTTCACGAATTTCTCCAGATGCTTGATTATCTCTTTCTTCGTTGCCGAGCCTGACAGCTTGCTGAGTGATTCGGCAACCTCAGGTATGTACTTCTCAAAGATGGCCCGCCTTTCATCACGAAGCTTGTCACGGCGCACGCCGGAGAGGTGGCTCTTCAGCTTCCTGCCAGCGTCCATAAGGGCAAACCGCAGCTCGTTCATTATTTCATCCTCACCCGATATCGCCTGCTTGCCTGCCGAGGTGTAGGGGATGTGGGACGAAATGATGTTGACAGTGACGGTTATGGGGGCATTGTCGAAATCACCAATATGGTAGCGGCGCCATTCGATTGAGTTTATTGCTTGGGTAATTGCGCATCCGCCGGCGTCAAAGACAAGGGGCACCCTGTTTGCAAACCTCATCACCTCGGAAGAAGTATCCTTTCCTTTCGACCTGCCGGCCTGACCCTCGTAAGCCAGCCCAACCTCTATTTGGAAGGGAATTCCCCCGCGGTAGATGGCTGGAGACCTTGTGACGACAGAGTAGAAATCAGGCTTCAGGATTTCCTTTAGGGATTTCTCAATAGTTTCCTCGCCAATCGGCACAAGCCCGTTTGTTGAGGGCGCGATAAACCTGACATCCTTGAATGCCCTGACAATTGCCTCGGCCTGCTGGTGGGTAAGCTCCTTCGGGTCCATGGAGAAGTCAACATACTTGGCACGCTTGGCTATCTCCTTGACTTTCTGGGCAGAGATTCGTGAGAATGATTTTTCAAGGAAGGTTGAAAGTTTTCTTTGCTCAGAGGCCAGAGCGAAGAGCCTCACGTCGTCGGCCGAGACCCCTCGTGGGTGAGGCAGCATCTCCTTTGGCCGGGAGGGTAGTTTGTTTACCGAGTTCTTGAACTTGACAACATTTCCGTCAGGTTCGAGAAGCGTTATGGTTGCGTGAGGGTTGGCTGTCGCTGTCCGCCTGATGTACTCGTAGACACCCTGTTCCCCCTTCTGGTAAACGATATCCTTGAACCTTGCGACTATCTTCGTGCCCTGCCACTTACCCTTGACTGATGTCATTTCGAAGATGTGGGGCTTGTTTTTCTTAATGTCAATGTCCATGACAGCTGTCGTGATTTTTCCCTTGCCGGTGGATGTGATTATCTTGATTGGGACCCCTGTGGTTATGTGGGAGTACATTATGGCGCCAACCGCACCGATTCCCTGCTGGCCGCGGGATTGGATATACCTGTGAAACTTAGTGCCAGCCAGCATGGTGCCAAGAAGCCTTGGAATGTAGCTTTCCGGGATGCCAAGCCCGTTGTCCTCGACGCCGATAACATAGTCCCGGTCGCCAAGCTGCCTGACCTCAACGATTATCTTCGGCATAACGCCAACTTCCTCGCAGGCGTCAAGGCCGTTGGTAACAAATTCGTGGATAATGGTTGTCATGCTCCTTACAGGTCCTGAGTAGCCAAGCATGTGCATGTTTCGCCTGAAAAATTCAGCTATGTTGGACTCCCTGTACTTCTCAGCGAAGAACTCCTCGCTGCTTAGTTCTTTCTCCTTCACTACCAACCTCTCGACTCCTGTTTCCTTTTTTCAATAAGCCTGAACATGGTTGAATGCATTGAGCCTCTGATAAGCTTTTCTATAGCCTCTTGGCCTATCTGGACATCGGCTTCCTGACCAAGCAGGCTTACCGTATCGCCATACACGGATATACTGATTCCTAACGTTTTCTCAAGCGTCTCCCTAGCCCTTCCGTCACGGCCAATTATCCTTGACTTCTGCCTCTTGACCGCTTTCTCGTTTTGAAGAACTTCGTCAAGGTCGATTACCTCAAGGATGGCGTCGTCGCGGACCAGCTCGAAAGCCTTGA
The DNA here is from genome assembly GCA_030622515.1 of Candidatus Altarchaeota archaeon. Lineage (GTDB taxonomy): Archaea > SpSt-1190 > SpSt-1190 > DYHY01 > DYHY01 > JAUXGB01. The sequence goes on along the minus strand of JAUXGB010000010.1, from coordinate 7,632 downwards.
CTGGAGCAAAACCCCGACCGATAGCCCTGACCGCGTCCCTTGCTTTGTAGGCCTTGAAGGTATCTTTTGAGTTTGAGGAATCTATCTCAACTTGGCCATCCCTGTCAACTTTCAGCTTTATGCCAAACAGTTTTTCGAGTTTCCTCTTTGTAAAGCCATCTTTGCCTATCAGGACAGCAACCCTTTCTGTGGGAATCTTGAGATAGTTCATGACTTCACCCATTGGAGCATCTTGTTTTGTTCGGTATCTACCCCTTTCTTCTCGAAGAAGCGGCAGATATTTTTTATATCCCTTTCGAGAAACTCTTCCGCCATGGGGTGGGATGTCAGGACAGCCTGCCCGCAGTCGATGACGACCGGCTCGTTGTTAAGCATCAACACATTGTATTCGCTCAGGTCTGCGTGGACAAGCTTTGCCTCCTTGTATGCCTTCCTGATAAAGGTTTTTATCTTCCGGAACACCTTTTCAGGGTCGGTCAGCTGGCTGGTCTTCATGGTCTGGGCAGGGGAATCGTCGCCAATGAACTCCATAGCAAGAATGTTGTTCCTGAAGGCGAGTGGGTGTGGTACCCTGATGCCGGCCGCCTCCAGTCGTGATAAATTTGAGAATTCTTTCCTTGCCCAGGTAAAGATGATGGACTTCTTGTTCTTCTGGAGCCCGCGAAAGCGGTTGTCGCCGGCTATGTAGGGGAGGATGTTCTTGAAGTCGGCCGTCTCGATGCGGTAGATTTTTAGGATAATTATTGAGCCGTCGCCCCTTTCAGCGACAAAGACATTTGCTTCCTTTCCTGTGCTAATCTCCCCGGCTACCTTCTCGAAAACCTTGTCAGTCATCATCTTGTACAAAGTAAGGAGGGTGTGCTTTCCAAATACGTCTGCAAAAACTTTTTCAGCATCAGGATTCCACGGCTTTAAGCAACTTACCATCCAACTCTACCTATCTGAACTCTGCGGGTACTTTTCCTTTCCTAACAAGCCAATCCCACTGGGCATTGGAATATCGGTTGATTATATCGCACTTCTTTTCCCCCTGAACCGGCCAAGGGACAACTAGGACCAAGTCGCCTTCCCTTACCCAAAGCCTTCGGGAGTATTTGCCAGGTATCCGTCCCATTCGGATCTTATTGTCAATGCATCTCACATACATCTTGTTATAGCCAAGCCTTTGCTCGACTATTGCAAACATCTCTTTTCCCTTTGGCAGCTGAATCCTTGCAATCTGCTCGCCAGGGGTCAAGAATTTTCTTCTGAATCTGGCCACAATTGAAGGCCGACCCGACCCTTTTTATTACTTTCGAGAAGAAAACCCCAAAATGGGCTTATTTTCCGATTCTGGACGAATCTAAGTCGAAAAAGATGGTAAACCTGTATTTTCCCTTGCCTTTTTGGTGAAAATAGCCAACAAGCTTTCGTGTCTCCTTGGGTTTGACACCCCACTCCTTAACAATCCTCTTTGCAATCTTCCTCGCAACCTTGACTTTTGTAAAGTAATATGACTTGTCCTCAATCTTTGTAATCTCAACATGGATGCCGCGCCGTCGCTCTGCCGCCATAATCTTCTCGAAAAGCGCTTCAAGTTTTTCCTTTGGAAAGTCCTCCGCCCTGAACTGGAGGACTGCCTCAAAGTAGCCTCCCTTGGCAGCGATGCAGTCGGGGCATATCGAGTTTGGCTTCGCCTCGGCGACGAGCGAGTGCCACCTTCCCCCAACCTTGGTCCTGTTGCATCCCTTGCAGACGGGATGCGGTTTCACAGTCTTCTCCTGCTCCTCAGGCTCCCTGCAGTCGGGGCAGACGTATCCCTCGAACTTCCCCTCCTTCCCGCAGACGCAGCAGAAGTGTTTTTTCATCAAATCACCATTATCTGGATATGAGGCACCTTGCCAATCATGAGAATGGCCTCGTCCTTCACAAGGCCGAGAGCTTTGGCAACCCTGACTGTCTCTTCGCCGACAAGGTTAGCAATGTCACACCCCTTAAGCAGCTTGGCCAAGGCCTCGCCCGTGACCTTTTCTTCCCCGTAGAAAGACGCCTTAACCTCAAAAGAGATGTCTCCCTGCTCAAGCGTCTTTCCAATCAGCTTCTCATCACAGGCGGCAACGAGGACTGTGCCATCCTTTTCGTATCTTTTGCTGTACATTTATAATCTCCAACCTACCTATTTTCTCATGAGACTGAAGCTGGTCCCCCTTTTAGCCCTTTTCCTGCTCGGCTTTGCCTTGGCAGCCCCGTCAGTTACCAAGGATGTCGGGGGAACAAGCCTTCTGGACTTCGGGGACAAGCTTAATGTTAACCTCTCCTTTTCAGGCGAAGGGCTTGTCACCCTGAGGGACCCTATACCTGAGGAGTTTTCCCTCCTGACCGCGCCAGCCCTCTGCACCTATTCTGTTGGCGAGCTTGTCTGCGACCTGAAGGGGGTGGAACTGGAACGCATTTCCTACACCCTTGTCGCCGTCTCAATGGGTGAGAGAATCATTTTTGAAAGGGCAATGCTGGACTACACGGACGGCGCTGTAACCTCGACAACGGTTTCAAACGACATCGAGACAATCTATCAGGTCGGCTACCCGAGGATAAACACGACCTCAACCGTCCTGACAATAAACGGGGAGAAAAAAGGACTGGAAGTTTTTCCCAATTCCGAAATCGGCCTTCTGGTCGGGCTGAAGAATGTTGGGGCAACCGAGGCGAAGACTATCAAGGCGGAGATTGAGCACCCAAGCGACTGGGCAATCACTGGAGCGAAGACTGTCAGGTTCGGGAGCATCAAGCCGGGGGAAAGCGTTACAGCCTCCTACTCTTTCAAGGCACCAGACATTTCCAAACTGGAGGCTGGCCAAGTCTCCCTCCAACTTCAGCTGAGCTGGTATGACAACCTGAAGAACAATACGATAGAGGGGACGGAGCAGTTCACCTTAACCCAAGTAAAGCCTGACGTCAGGATTCAGCGAACCCTTTCCTTTGAATGGAAGAAGGAGGGCGAGCTTCTTGACATGAACGGGACCCTCGAGCCGTTTGTCCATATCACCTACACGGTCGAGAACCTTGGGAACGCCAAGGCCTATCTCTCAATAGAGCAGGAGCTGCCGCAGCTATCAGGGCTTTCCGGTGACTGGGGCGTGCCGCTTCAGGTCGAGGTGGAGCCTGAAGGGAAAATCACGAGAAGTATTTCAGGAAAAACAGACGAGGCAACAGTTGTTGTCCCTGCAGCAAGGGCGACGGTTCAGGACGAAGTGGGGAATGACTATCCTGAGTTTTCCTTCGATTCTGAAAATGTGGAAATCGGCTCGACCCTTTGGTCAACGCTCTTCGTCATGACAAAGCAATACTTCCCAAAGCTCCAGCTGGCATCCCTTATCATCTTCTTCCTCCTTGCCGGCTATGTCTGGAAAGCGAAGGGCTTCCTTCGGCTGGCTGTTATAGCAACCCTCCTCCTGTGCGTGGCGCTGCTCTACTCCACCTACACCGTGCTTTTCTGACAAGGCTTAAAAGCATGGGACCCCTTCTAAGGTGGTAAGAGGGATACAGAATGGGATGTTCCTATCTTGGAAATGATGGCATATCTTTTGACCAGCTTGAGGCCGACTTCCATGATGCTGAAGTTTGCGTAGGGGAGCTTGAGGGTGAGCCAAGGAAGGATGCCTACCTGAAGCTTGGGCAAATGAGAGGGGAAATCAATCTGCTTTTGAGGAAAGACTATGATGATGAAACCACAACAAGGCTTGAAGGATACCTTGACAGGGCAAACAAGATTGACAGCCAGTATCATCGAAAAATACTTTTATTAAACGGGAGACCGCTTGGCCACTCACCCCGCACCACACCGTCGCACAGCGGGGTCGTGATAAACGCCAAATCCTTTAGGGGCAACATGATTATTGGGATAGAAAAGCGCTGAAGCCTGCCTCCTAATGTGGCTTAACCGGACCCGACTTTTTCAAGCCTTGGGGACTTTTGGGACATCTGGCTATCAAACTAACACCAACCTTGTCCCGATTTTGGGGGAAGCATGCAGTTGAGTATATACTTGCCTAAACCCTTTGGGCAGCCTGCCTATCGACCGAAAATCAAGCTTCTGGAAGGGATTTTTTGGGAAAAACCAGCCACTGGTGCCTACTTTATCGTTCTCATGGGATTTAGAGCCCCGCAGGCATCGCATTTCATAATGTCTATCCTGTCCTGCTTCATGAGAACTGTTTCGTGGCGCCCGCACGACGGGCAGATAACAAACTCCTTCACATATGAGGCAAGCTTTGTGTTGACAAGGTTGTAGTTGAACCGGCCGCTGAAGAATAACCTTTTTCCGTCTCGGTTGCCTGGCGAGCCAAGCTCCCTTGACAGGAACTTAACCAGATGGCTGGGTTTCCTCTGGAGGAAAGATGCGACATCACCAAAGTTCCTGACTATCGTCTTTGAGCCCTGAATAAGGACGTCTGCCTTTGGCCATTCGAACTTTTTGTCCTCAAGCTTGTCAGATTTTGGCACCTGAGCCAATGCTCTCTGCAGCATCCACTTGTAATCATAAAATTTCATAGCTGAAGCCATTTCCAACCCTTTATAAAAATTTAGGCAAGCACTCTGAATACCCCACTCTTTGGCTCGAAAATCTCACCCTCGTTGATAAGCTCCTTTATGGCATTGTCAACCCCTTCCGTGCCAAGGGCTGCCTTCTTAAGCAGCTCGCTGTATTCTACCCCGTCCTTGCCGCCTTTCTTTATGAGGGAGAGAACAACATCCTTTCCATCGCTGGTGGCTTCCACAGGGGCAAGCTGGGCCTGCGGCTCCTTTCCCTCTTGCGAAGAAAGGACGGAATCAACCTGCTCTTCTTCGACCCCATGCTTTTCCTTCAGGAAGGCCTTAAGTTTTTCAGCATCCTTGATTTCTCCTGCCACCTTAAGGACAAGTGAGCGAAGCTCCCTTTGCTTTCTCCTTTCCTTAACAACCTCAAGCTTTCTCATCAGCTCAAAGTTCGGGTCGTCGATGATTGCAACAGTTTCGGGGGAGATGTAAATCTCCTCATTGTACTCCCTGACTCTTCCAACGACGTCAACAAAATTTCCTATCGTCACTTCGCCAAGCTTCCCGGTCTCTTCCCGCCAAGCCTTGAGCCTGACCGCGGCTGTCCCGTCGTCAACTGTCAGTGCGGCATATTCCCCGCCCTCTGGCGCGTAGGCGTTTACAACAATTCCAAAAATGTGAATGCGTGAGAGTCTCTGCCCGACGGGTGTTATGAGGTAGCTAGGCTGCCACTCTTCCTCTACCTTGACAAACTTCCCGTTAACTATATCCTTGACAGCAACTTTGAAGGCAGTCATTCGCGATTGTGGTGTCCTTTCCATTGTCTAAGTCCCCAACCCGGGATTTTAAAGCCTTTGTATTTCCCCCTGTTTAGGCTCAAATATATCCCCCTTTCTCTTAAGCTCCTCAATGACCCTTTCAACATCTTCCGGCCTTAAGTTCTTGGCGTTGGCCTCCTCGAAAACCCTCTGGAGAAGGATGTTTTTCCCTTCAGACTTTTCAAGGTCCTTGATTATGCTCAGGATTGTGGAGATTTTCCCACGCCTAGATGCAGGGACGCCGCCCTCTATCCTGTCTATATCAAGCTTGCCAGTTTCAGGGTCGATTCCTATCTGGTACATGCAGTATGTCAAAAGTTTAATCGAGTCCTTTGCATCTTCCCGTGTAACAACATCAGACAGCCTCATTTTTGCTGATGACTCGCTAAGCCTAACCAGTGCCTCAAGCTGTCGCGGGGAAATCGGGATGGCTGACCTTTCCTCCTCTGATGAGAACTGGCTCCTAAGGTTTACAAAAAAGGTCTTTATCTCCTCAAAAGCCTCGCTTGATATTCTTGGCTTCTTCTTTTTCTTTGCGTAGGAAATGTATTTTCTCAGGAAGTCGATATCCACCTTGCCTGCCGTTTTCCTGCCCGGCTCCCTATGTAGCCAGAGGATGTGCTCCGCCAGCTCAGTGTCCCTTTCCCTGTCAGGCTTGTCCTTGATTATGAAAATCAAATCGAACCTTGAGAGCAATGTATCAGGCATATCAATCTGGTCAGCGACAGCCTGATGGTTGTCAAACCGCCCATACTTCGGGTTGGCTGCAGCAAGAATAGACGTCTGCGCCTTAAGTGTCGCGTGGATGTTCGCTTTCGAAATGCTTACCTGCTGCTGTTCCATAACCTCGTGCATTGCGACCCTGTCTTCAGGAGACATCTTATCTATCTCGTCAACCATTGCCATCCCCTTGTTAGCCAAGACCAGCGCGCCAGCCTCAAGCGCCCAGCCCTTAAGGAACTCGTCCTTCACAACAGCCGCTGTCAGTCCCGCGGCAGTCGTCCCCTTGCCGGAAACGTACATGCCTTTCGGCGCAAGCTCAGAAACATACTTGAGCAGCTGCGACTTTCCCGAACCCGGGTCACCAACAAGGAGGATGTGCATGTCGCCCCTTGTCCTTATCCTGTCTGTGTGGATTTTCTGTACCCCGCCAAAAAGCTGGAGCGCAATTGCCTCCTTGACTTCAGTGTGCCCATAAATTGAGGGCGCTATGGACGAGACAAGCTTCTCCTTAATCTTCGGGTCGTTTGAAAATTCCAGAATCTTCTTCTCTTCCGCAGGGCTTACCTTGAGCTTTTCAAACTCGGTGATGGATGTCTCGACATTATTTGCCATAACAAATATGTCATAGGTCTTTGACCTGAATCCGGTCCTGCCAATAATTGGCCGCTCCTTAAGCACGCCAACAATCTTGACCTGGTTGCCAGGCGTCAAACGGGATGACAGCTCAGGTTCGACAAGGTCACCGGAAAGGATTACATCAATCCGCGACGGCTGTTCCCCCCCTTCCATCTGCTCTGGCGACTCTTCGAGCTTTATGTTCTGGATGTCCCTGAACTTTCTTGTGGACTCCTTGAAGGTTTTTTTCCCGCAAATGCATCTCGCAGGCTGCTTGACTGTCCGCTCCGTCTGCAGGACAGTTATACTGTTCCCGCAGTCAAGGCAGTCGTAAGTTATCTCAGTAACTTCCGGCCGGACCTCTGACGCCTGCCTGATAAGGCCCTCAATGAAGACGACTTTTTCAAGATGCTTGCTTCGCAAATCCTTTACCCGGGTCTTGAGGGAGTCAGGCATGTTGGAAAAACGCACGCTCAGCGGTTCCTTCGTCGGCAGGTTAATCTTGTACATTGCCTGCTCGAAGGCGTCAAGCGCGTCATCCCCGTTCTGGAGAAAGTGGTCTGTCATCTTGGGGTCATACCTGTCAAATTCCCGGAAGTCGACAACCAGGCTCTTCTTGCCCTCCCGAATTGCCTGAAGTGCATTTTTCCAGACGTGCTTCTGCTTGACAAAAGATTCGAACTTACTGATTAACTCCTCGTCATCCACGAACAATTCCAACGCCCTTCTCATTTTAAGCCTGCCGCTGTGTCTTGCCAGTAAGAACTCCACTTGCTGCAGATGAAATGAGGGGGTCAACCCAATTTAAAAAAAGATTTTGGTAGCGGAGGCACCTTTTGGAAAAAGCTGCACCAAAAGAAGCCCTTGATGTTCCCAATATCTGGGCCCAATACCAGCCGAAGGCTGGTTCCTGACGAACCTTGTTCATTCAAATGTCAAAGACAATTCAAATTTTAAAGTT
>JAUXGB010000063.1 GCA_030622515.1 Candidatus Altarchaeota archaeon | reverse complement strand
GAACTTCTCTATCTTTATCTTCTTTGAAAAGTTTGGCCCGTCAACCACAAGCGTTTCAAACTCTCCCCCCTCGCCAGCGACATTCAACCGGTTCTTCCTGTTCAGCTCCACAAGCTTGTCCACGTCGCTGCTTGTCAGCTTTCGCCCAAGCCAGCCCTTGTCCAAACCCTCAGCGGCCACAGCTGTCATCCAAACCTCAAACCCGTCCCTAAGCAGCCCCTTCATTTCCTGCTCCTGGTCAGCATGCCACAGCGGGCTAAAGTTTTTCAGCCCAAGCTTTTCACAAATCTTCTCAATCCTTGTCCTCTGGTAGTTGGAATAGAGAGCCCCGGATACAATTCCCTCAATACCATACTTCCTCTTCGCTTCAGCAATGGCGGCCTCAAGGTCTTTCAGCTCTTCCTCCTTAACCCCTTTCGTCTCCTTCCAGACAACCGGTATGTTCAAAGCGTCGCTTTGAAGTCGCGCCAGCTCAATCGTCGGCGTGTGGAACATGTATGAGTAGGGGTTCAGGCTTTTCAAAACAATGAGGCAGCTTACCTCATAATTCTGCTTCTGCATTGTGTAGAGGGCAAGGTTGCTGTCTTTGCCTGAGCTGTAAAGCGCCCCAAGCCTCAGGTTTTCCTCAAGGTAAAATCTCTTCAGGTAGTCGGACTTCCTTGAAAAGCCGTTCCTCTTCGCCAGCTTCCCAATCGCCTTGTCAAACCCGCTGCCATACTGGGCTGCCTTCTTCTTCCGCCAGCAAAACTCCTGCGGAAGCCCTAATTTTTCAGCAGCCTTCCTCAGAATCCACTTACCAGTCGAAGACTGGTTCTTGACGAACTTTGTTCGTCCAGACTCGACGCCATCCTTAATCTTGTCCCCCGGCGCCACCCTCAGCCCATACTCAACCACCCTTTTGTCAAGGAAGGGAACTCTCAGCTCGATTCCGGCATCCATAGTAATGACATCGTCCCGATAGTTGTTCACTTCATAAGTCTTCAACAGGCTTGACAAGCAGTCCTTGTTCAGCGACGGGGCGGCCTTGTGCCGGAAGTAGCCTCCAAAAATCTCGTCCGACCCGTTTCCTGAGAAAATAACCTTAATCCCATCCCTTGCAGCCTCCCTGCAGGCAAAGTAGATAGTCAGCCCAACACCGACCTTGACAACATTATTATCCTCAATCAGCGGCACCAGTCGCGGCAGCTCCCTCTCCACCTCGTCCAAGCTCGGAACAACCACCTTTACCTCCATCCCAAGCTTCTCCCCAAACAGCCGAGCCCACCCCTCATCCTTGGAATTCTTCATCCCTGAGGTGTAGAGGGTAACCTTGGCCCCAGCCTTCTTGGCAAGGTAGGCAACAAGCGCAGAATCGACCCCGCCAGACAAAAGAACCCCGAGCCTCTTGTCGGGAAGCCTTTTCCTAACAGCTTCCTCCAGCAAGGAGGCCAGATAGCCAGCCTCGCCGGCGATTTCAGGCTCTATAGGGAAGAACTTTCGCCCAATTTCCCTCACCTTCCCCGTGCCTATATTATAAGCAAGTATACGCCTTGGGTTCAGCTCCCCAACCTTCCTCTTCCCGCTGGAGCGGAGAATCTTCTTCTCAGAAGCGAAAGAGAACCCATCCTCGCCGGAAAACCAAAGAGGCTTGACTCCAAGCAGGTCCCGGGCAAGGAAGACCTCGCTATCGCGCCAATAAGCAAACGCGTAGACGCCGTCAAGCTTCCCAACACCCTCCTCAACCCCATATTTATCAAGAAGCTTCAGCAGCAGCTCCGCATCATTTGCCGCTCCAAACCCCTCAGCCCTGTCCAGCTCCTTCCAGTTGTAAATCTCACAGTTGGCAACAAGAACCCCCTTGCCCTTCAGAGGCTGTTCGACCCGCCCAACAACCGAATGAAGCCTGTGGCCAAGGCAGCAACCCTCGCGGCAAAGCTTCTGGCTCCCGTCTCTGCCCCTCCTTTCCATCGCTCTTAAGGATTCCACCGTCTTGCCTTCAGCATCAGTCTGGTTGAAGTAGCCAACTATCCCGCACATAGTCCCGTCTAGGGACACTCTCGATTAAAAACCCATTGGCAAAACTCTTAAACCTGCAGTGCTTCTCAGCTCTATGCTAGGAAAGCTTCTCTCCTATCTCAAGGGAATGGTTATCAACCCGGAAGCAACCCTCAAGCATCTTCACGAAGACAGGATGGGCATTGCCTACAGCTTCCTCGCCGTAACCGGTTTCCTCTTCCTCTACACAATAATCATCTACCTGACAGTCCTTTTTGGTGGAACAGTCGATGCAGCTCCTTGGATTGCAGTCCCGGCCGAAACCTATTACCACTTCCAGCTCTTCATCCAGTGGCCAGTCTTCCTCTCACTAATGGTCCTCCTTGCAGGACTAATCTATGTCTTCTCCAAGTCGTGGGACCTGAGGGGAAGCTATGACGACTGCCTCAAGGCCGCAGGCTTCATAATGGCAGTACCCGGAATCTTTGTAACTGTCCTGTTCAACACTATCCTCCTCGTCTCATTCCTGACAGGAACCTATTCAATAAAGGCCTGGGCCGCCTTCGCTTCAACTGCACAGGGAACCAATTTTATCTTGATGGTGATAGCTCTCGCTTTCCTCTGGGGAGCCGAGCTGACCTTTGCAGCCGTAAGGGAATTCTTCAGCGCGCCAAAACTAAAAGCCGCCATAATCTCAATAGCAGCAACGCTCATAGGGGCCTTCTTCACCCTGACCTACATAAGATAGGCTCGGCAAGCTTCCACCCGTCCCTCAGCCAAGGGGCAACCTTTCTCATCGCGATTATCTCCCTAACCTCGTCTACCGAATAGAACCTGCCGCTTACGGCTTCACGGTCATCAAGGGTAATCTCCCCGCCGGGATGCTTACCAACAAAAACACCAACCCACTGCTCCTCCGGACCGTCACTGTGCCGGAACTTCCCAACCATCTTAAGCTCCAGCTCCAAGCCAAGTTCCTCTTTCGCCTTCCTCTTGGCAGCTTCCTCATAACTCTCCCCATATGCGACATGGAAGTTGGCTGAAGCCTCATAGCAGGAAGGAAAAATCCTCTTGGTCGGCGACCTTGCCGTCAGGTAAACCTCGTCCCCCTTGAGCAAAAAAACAATCCCCGCCCTGTGAAGAATGTGATAAGCGTGCGCCTTGTTCCTCTCCACCTTCCCAACCGGCTTATCGTCCTCGTCAACCTGCCAAAGGTACTCCATCAGTAAAAGACCGCAACGCCTTTATTTACGCCTTCCTTCAGCCAGATTTTTCACCATCTCAAAGTAACTATTATAAACCCAGACCCATCTATCTCCCTAATGAAAATCACCGCATCCGAAGGCCTCGGACCGTTCAAGAAAGGATTCAAAACCCGAATGAAGCGTGCAATGAAAGAGCGGGAGCGGCTTAATGTCGGCTTCCCTGATGAAATGCCTGAGATAAGGATAAGGTATCATTCGGGAAGAGGCTCCTTGGCAAATACGAATGGCAGTATGGACAACCCGATGGTCGAATTCCACCTCCTTGATATGGCAGGCGCAGCTGCAGAGCTCCAAGGGCGAGATGAGGATGCAGAAACACTCAGAAAGACTTGCAATTATTTTGACATTACCCCCCTGTTAAAAATAAAATGCGGCTTCTCATTCAGATACGGACTTACGGAAGAAGACGAAAACGCCATTGTGAATTCACTAATGCAGCCTGAACAAATCAGACAGGAACTTATTGAGAACAAAACTCCCGAACTTGAGGCTGAGATTGACAAACTGAACTCAGAACTGGAGAAAATAGGAATAACTGCCCTTGGAGATTATTTCAAAACACTTGAAGAAAACCCTGAAGAACTAAAGGACAATTTCATCAGGTCACAAGAATTAACTCACGAACTAATTACAGGAAATTATTTCTTTCAACCAAGGCACGAACTTGACCACATTGACATGGTAGATTCAATACTTTTCGAAAAGGAAAGGGCCCTTTGGGAAACATACAAAGAAAAAAAGAAAGATGCAGACGGTGAAGGAACTCCGGAAGCTCTTGAAGAATACAGAGACATCTTTTTTCAGTCAAGGTCAATACTTGAATCGCGTGCAAGCTTTTTCAACCTGATAAAACCGGAAGAATGGGGAAATTTAAAGGACGAGAATACATACAACAAAATTAAAGAAACAATCAAGAAGGAACTTTCAGAAAAGTATGTCGATAAGGACTACACATTCAATCTTTCAGATTTTGCCGCAACCGAATCAGGAACCAACAGG
>JAUXGB010000056.1 GCA_030622515.1 Candidatus Altarchaeota archaeon | reverse complement strand
CCCGCACCGCGGACAATCATTGTGCTGATGGATTTGGCAGTCTCTTTGAGATTTTTCAAATCGACAATCTCGAACTTGTGAGGGATGAGGGGTTGGTTAATCATTCTCACAATGTCGCCTTCCATCCAGACAGTTCGATAGTGCTTGCCGCTGATTTCCATATGCGTGTTCAAGGTTTGTGCGTTTAAAATGTTAATGCTGAAAAGGCAGAGAATTTGACAGTCCGGGCAAGAAAGGCAGGGGTTGTGACGCTGAAGCTTAGTTTGACAAAGGGGGGGCCTTGTTTGAACTTTTGGACATCGAGAGGAACAAGGGCGGTTTTTTTGACAATAATCAGGGGTTAGGTAGATTTAAATAAAAGCGTCGATGCTTTTTTCTTTGCGAGACAAAGCAAAACATGGACCCAATCATTGAACATGACCTAGACGACGATATTTTTAGCAACGATGTGCAGTATTTCTTTACCTTTCTGAGCAATCGTTTTGACCTGATTAACAAGAGAGTTGAGTCCCTGCTGGAGAAGCGGTTTGGGAAGACTTTCAAGCCTATTTACATTTTGAAATCACCGCCCAACAAATACTTCAAGAAAGAAAACTTCATAGTGCTGAACGAGCGGCTGGCGGAATGCCGGGAGACGCTGAAGAGCAAAAATCTTATACTTGATGGAATGTATTCAGAACTGAACGAAGAATTCTCAGACTCGGTTTTCGTAAAAGACCTGATAAGAAAGATAGGGCTGAAGCAGGAGAGGATATTCATCATGCCCTACACGACATCCTTCCTTGAGATAAAAGACCCGAAGGTGGTTATACTCGGGCCAGACCCAAAGGTCGCTACCAAGTATGACAACAAAATCGAGCAGGCGAGGTTGTTCGACAGGCTGGATTTGCCAATGGCCGACTTCATAGTCTATGAGGACCTTGATGCCCTTAAGGAAGATGTAGAGCGGCTTGCGCCGTTTTTTGTCTCCGCAAGGTACACGGCAGGGGGCGCTGAACATATGCTTGTCGAGGATTTGGAAGACCTTGAGGAGTTTGGCAACAAACTAAGCCTTATCAATGAAGACGGGGGTCTGCGGGTTTCAGACATTGTTGACGATATTGAGATGTCTCCGGCTGTGAATGCAATTGTAACAGGGAAGAACAAGACTGATGTGATTGTGATTATGGACCAGATGATAAAGGAGCACAAGTACCTTGGGACGGTCTATCCCTCCAAGATTGACAAAAAGCATGTGAAGATGATTATTGAAGCGACCAAGAAGATAGGCAACGCCCTTTCCCAAGAAGGTTTCAGGGGCTTCTTCGGCTGCGATTTCCTGATAGATGATGATGACAAGATTTGCGTTATTGATTTGAACCCTAGGCGAACAGGAAGCTATGCCTGCACCTGCTTCATGTCGAAGAAAGTTGATATTGTTGACTGCGAATTAAGGCTGGCCCTGGGTGAAAAACTGCCAAAGTTCTCCTACGAGGATGTTCAGGTTGATTATGCCTTTGCCCAGAAAAAAATCGCACCTTCCCACGTGTTTGGGGAGATAGTTGGGGAGGTGAAAGTGTCTGAAATGGATATGCCGTTCAAAAAGACTGGCGAGGCTTTTGTGTGCACGTTTTACCCGAAAGGCCACACTTGGATTGGCGGGAATGAACTTGGATACTGCGTCGCTTCAGGAAAGGACTACTGGAAAGTCATGAGAAGGGTTGGCGAACTTAGCGAAAAGACACTGGCACGAGTATTGAAAGAGTATCATGTGGCAGAAGTAGATTAGTTAATTCTGATTAGTGGCAAGGTGGCGTCCTGCGGCTTAAAAGGCTGGAAGAGGTAGGTATTATGTCCAGACGAACAGGGCGTTTGGTCCCATACCGGTTACCTTCCCCGGCCGGATTAGCGCCCGTTACTCTGTCCATTCTTTCCAACCAGGTCAAAGGGGTTTGTTTCCGCGTAGTTTACCCTAGCTTCTGAAAGCATTGCTTCGGTCAAATCAGCGTAAAGGGATGATATTTCAGTCCGAAGCTCGTTCCTAATCTCGTCGCTTTTAGGAGCGAAGCCCTCCACGGTGGCCCTGCCAAGGTCAATCCTCATCTGGGCTTTGAAAAACTGGTAGCGGGTTTCGCTATCGAATAACCAAGGGTTCTCCGTCGCAAGTTTTCCGAGCTTCCGGAATTCCGTGAAAAACTCTCTGAACCTTCCGTCGTACTTTTCATCCTGTTCTTCCTGACTTAGTGGCTGCTTCCCATACCTTTCCGAGTTTGCAAGCCTGTCACGGTAGCTGTCAAGGTGTCGTTTCAAAGCAACGAAAGCATCGTTGAAATTTACGAGAGAAAGGGCGTCCTCATCGAATGTGGTTGTCGAAAGTATGTAGCGTGACGTTTTGGAAATCTGATGTTCAAGCAGGCCTAAGGCCTGCTCAGGGTTCCTTATTCGTCCCTGCGTTTCCCATTTGAAGCCTCTCATGGGTTAAAGTGTTGGGTTGGGGTTTATAAAATTGCGTCACCAAGCCTCAGTTAACCATTTATCCCAGCCCGAATTTAGAGTGGTGATGATAGTCAAGAGCGTCCTTAAGAAGATTAAGCCGTCTAAAAAGGAAGAGAAAGAGCTGAAGAGGCTTGTGAAGGACGTTGTGGCTTCCGCTGAGGCCGTTGTTGCCGGATTTGACAAGCACATTAAGGTCAGGCAGGTCGGCTCGACAGCCAAGGGGACGTGGCTCAGAGGCCTGAAAGATATTGACATATTTGTATTGTTCCCGACGGAGAGTTATGCGGAGAGTGAATTAGAAGAAGAGGCCATCCCCATTCTCCATAGGATTTGCGACGCTCTTGGAGTCAAGGCCCAACTCACCTATGCGCAGCACCCCTATCTCAAGTTTGATTACAAAGGGCACTCGTTCGAGCTGGTGCCAAGTTTCAGGCTGACCAAGGCCCAACTAGAGAGCGAGCTGGCTTCGCCGGTTGACAGGACGCCGCACCATACCGATTATGTGAAGAAGCATTTGCGCAAGCGGGACGATGTTCGGCTGCTGAAGCAGTTCTGCCGGGGGATTGGCTCCTATGGGGCTGACATGAAGCATCAGGGGTTTTCGGGATACCTTTGCGAGATTCTTGTCATCAGGTATGGAAGCTTCCTTAAGGTTTTGAAAGCTGCCAAGGATTGGAAACTTGGGCAGGTTATCAAGAACTGCAAGGGGAAAGAGAAGTGGGCGCTGGTCTTTGCCGACCCGGTTGACAAGTACCGAAATGTTGCATCTGCTGTTGCTGCTGACAAGCTTGAATTGTTTGTTGAAGCGGCTGAAGCCTACCTGAAAAAACCCAGCCTGAAGTTCTTCTTCCCAAAGAAGCCGAAAAAACTGGCGTCGGTTGCAAGTGACAAAATTTATCTTTATGTTTTCAAAAAAGCAGACGAGCTTGAGGACATCCTCTACTCCCAGCTGAGGAAGTTTGGCAGGAAGGCTGCCAACGAAGCCAAGGAGAAGGGCTTCAAGGTTGAGATGGCGACTGCGTTTGTTTCAGGCACCAAGTGTGTCCTGCTGCTGAAGTTTGAGAATAGGCAGATAGACAGGTACGAGACAGTCCGCGGACCACCGCTGGAGATGCACGAGTTCTTCAAGCATTCTTTTAAGAAAAAGCACGACTGGAAAGTCTTTGAGAAAGATGGACGGCTTTGGGCGAAGAAGGAGAGGGAGCACAGGACGCCAAGGGCCTACCTTGAGGAACTTCTGGATGAGGCCCCATCCAAGCTCCAAACTGTCGGCAGCCTGCTTCACGGCAAGCTGGCCTCCAAGTTCTACAAGAATGGCGACGAGGAAACCAAGCACTTCGTAACGGTTGCTCTTTCCGGCAAAAGGCCGTGGGATTGGTAAGCTTTAAAGCTATTACTTGCTGGTAAAACCTGATGAAACTTACAATACTAGGCACAGGTTCGACTGTTCCGATAAAGGAACGGTGGCACGTGGCCTTGGCCCTCCAGTACAAGGGGGAAATCATCCTTTTCGACTGCGGTGAAGCTACACAAATCAGGATGCAGCAGGCACACATTAATCCTATGAAAATCGAAAAAATCTTCATCAGCCACTTCCACGGCGACCACTTCTTTGGCCTGCCGGGGATTATCTACAGCATGGCTATGGACAGGAGGACCAAACCCCTGACAATCTACGGGCCGAAAGGAGCAAAGAGACTTATGAGCAAGCTGCTTGATTTGCAGCAGGGCGAAGTTCCCTATCCAATCAAGGTCGTCGAGGTGGAGGCCCCTAAAGTGAAAACCATCTTCGAGGGGGAAGACTATCTTGTTCAGGCAGTCAATACCTGCCATTCTGTTCCAAACCTCTCCTACGCCTTTGTCGAGAAGCCACGAAAGAACATCTCCAAGGAGAAGATGAAACGATTTGGAATCCCCCCAGGCAAGCTTTTGAAAGAGTTGAAGGAAGGGAAGACTATTGAGGTTGATGGACGAACGATAGCTCCGGACGAGGTGCTGGAACAGCGAAAAGGGAAAAAGTTTGCCTTCTCGGGAGACACAGGTCCCTGTGAAGAAATGGTCAAACTGGCGAAAGGTGCTGACTTGCTGGTCCACGAGGCCACCTATGCGCAGGAGCACAGCCACAAGGCAAATGATTACCAGCACTCGACAGCTTCTGACGCGGCCGGGATAGCCAAAAAGGCAGAAGTCAAGACGCTTTACCTAATCCACTTCAGCCGAAGATACAAGAGCGTTGAGGCTATGCTTGGCGAGGCCAGAAAGATTTTCCCAAACACATTTGTGGCAAAAGACCTGATGGAGGTGGAATTTTGAAAAACAAGATAGAAGAGCGGGAGAAAATGCTTGAAAAGGCAGGCTACCGCTTTGTCGGCAAGCATCGCCACTCTTCCGTCAAGGTGTGCGGCTGGACAAAGAAGTCAATCCTCCAGAACGGGGTTTGCTACAAGCAGCAGTTCTACGGCATCAACTGCCATCGCTGCCTCCAGATGACACCAGTCACCCACTTTTGCACCCACCGTTGCGTATTTTGCTGGCGAGACACTGACATAACCTTCCCAAAGTTTTTTGGAGCCGTTGACACGTCGAAAGACATTGTTGACGGGGCGCTTGAAGCGCAGCGCGAGCTCCTGATTGGGCTGAAAGGCAATGACAAGGCGGACAAGGTCAAGGCGGTCGAGGCGCTTGAGCCAAAGCATGTTGCCATCAGTTTGTCAGGCGAGCCAACCCTCTTCCCAGACCTCAACGGGCTGCTCAAAGAGTTCCATGACCGCGGCATGACAACCTTTATTGTAACCAACGGGACCCAGCCAAAGGTTCTTGAGCAGCTTAACCCCTTGCCAACCCAGCTTTACCTAACGATTCCTGCGCCGGATTTCGATACCTACAGGAAGACCTGCAACCCGGTGAAGAGGGACTACTGGAAAGACATCCTGAAGACAATCGAGGTTATGAAGAAGCTGAACACGCGAAAGGTGGCGAGGCTGACCCTTGTCAAGGAAATCAACTTCAAGGATGCCGAGGGCTACAGCGAACTGATAAAGAGCGGCAACTTCGACTATGTCGAACCAAAATCCTACATGAATGTCGGCTACTCCCAAGGGAGGTTGACGCAGGCACACATGCCGCTGGCAGAGGAAATCAAGAAGTTCGCGATTCAGCTGGCCAACAGGACAAACTACCTGTTCAAGGATTTTTCCGAGCGAAGCAGGGTTGCCCTCCTTT
>JAUXGB010000001.1 GCA_030622515.1 Candidatus Altarchaeota archaeon | reverse complement strand
TATGAAGGGGGACACAAGGAGGGCTGTGCCAAGGACCATTGTCAGGTTTGCCATGCAGGAGCCAATCGCGTTCCCAAGCGCCATCGCAAGGTGGTTCCTCTTGACTGCCGACAAGGTGACGGTCAGCTCGGGGAGGGAGGTGCCAATGGCGATGATGGTGGCCCCTATGACTGTCTGGGCTATGCCCATTATTCCAGCAAGGGATACTGCGGAGTTCACGACAAGGGTTGAGCTGAACATCACCCCGAATATCCCGGCCACAAGCCAGGCCGTGTCCAGCCCCATCCTTTTCTTCGACTCCTGAAGCTCCGAGACCTCAAGCTTCAGCCTCCCCCTCTTGAGCAGGACATAAACATAGACTGCGAAGATGACAAGGAGAAGGACTCCGAAGAGCTGGGAGATGTCTGAGAAATAGATAAGGACCAGAGGCAGGAGGGATGCTGCGAAAAGGACTTCTGAGAGGTCTTTCACCAGCTCTTTCTTTATCTCCGAAGGCATTATCATGGCTGCAACGCCAATCACCAGCCCTATGTTAGCTATGTTTGAGCCAAAGACATTGCCGATAGCAATTCCTATGTTGCCTGAAATCGCTGCAAAGGTTGAAACGGCAAGCTCAGGCAGGGATGTCAGCACCGAGAGGACAACAAAGCCGAGCGCCATGTGGGAGATTCCGGATGATTTTGCCAGCCTGCTTGCAGCCTCAATAGTTATGTCGCCAGACTTGGCAAGGATGATTGTGAAGAAGACAAGGGTGACAAACGGGATGACGAGGAAGGTTGGGTCCATAGGAAGGAAAAGCTTCCGGCGTATATAAGGATTATACCAAATCCAAAATTTGGCTTAAAGTGGTGATGAAGTAGTCCGGCTTCAGGTCGGCAAACTTTTCCTTCTCCCTGTTCATCACAACGGTCCTGCATCCGGCCGCCTTCGCAGCCAAAAGGTCGTTCCGCGTGTCGCCTACGGCAAGAGTGTCAGCTGGCGCAACAGCAAGCTTGGTGCAGACATGGATGAACTGGTCAGGGTAGGGCTTGCCCCTCTTGAGAAGGCCGCCGCCGAGAACGAAATCGAAGTAAGTTCTAATGTTGACAATCCCCAGCTCTTTTCCAATGTGCTCATTCGGGGTGCCGCTGACAACTGCAAGCTTGAGTCCCTTCTTTGAAAGCTGTTCAAGAGTCTTTTTTGTATCTTGAAAGGTCTTCACCCTGCTTAGGTTGGCAAGAATGTAGGCAACGACTTCGTCACCTATCTGCTTTGCCTCCGGACCTGTAACTGATGGGTCAATTGCTGTGCAAAACCCGGGAAGGGGAAGGCCCTGCGCCTTGCGGAAGGCCTGAATAGTTATCTCCCTGCCATGGCTGGCAAAGGCTTTTGAAACGGCTGGGAAGACTATCGGTTCGGAATTGAGAAGGACCCCATCCATATCGAAGATTACCAGCTTAACTGTCATTGAAGCTCTTTTGGCCAACAATGTTTAAAAAGGTGTTCCCCCAATGGGTGGGTAATGGAGGACTACAACTTCCGTTTCGGGAATGATGAACTTGAGGCAAAATTGCCTGAAGTTGAGAAGGACTCCTATCCCAAATCCTCTGAAAATTTCCCCAACGCTTTCTACGGCCTGAGTTATGAGAAGGCACCGCCCCTGAACTTCTTCCAAGAGGAAACTTCTGACATTTCCTTTGAGGTAGGAAACAGGTACAAGAGCTTGGTGGGTGAATGGGACTAAGAGTTGACAGGCCGAGGGCTGGGGGAATAGACTGGGGGAGTTATCTCCACAGGGAAAAGCAGGTTGACCAGTATGGCCGCGGCTATGAAAAAGCCAGCTACAAGCCTCCGGCGCAGCCAAGCTATGGTCAGGACCTCAAGAACTCTGTCCTTCTCAGAAAGGGAATTATGGTTCTTCCGGAAGAGGTTATGGGGGGCACCCTTGGTGCTATGCATCCCTATCTCCCTGACAGCCCCATTCTTTTCAGGAGAGATATTAAGGACGACCCGAAAAAATTCGAAGAGGTTGGGGACCATGAGATTCTTGGCCACTTTGTCCACCCTGAATTCTCCGAACCTGAAGTCAGGCGGGAAGTCTACAACATGAGGGAAGGGGAAGCGCCTCTCCACTATAACTCAAAAATGAGAATGCTCTAATTTTTGAATTTTCCCAAATCGACATCGCCTGTTTTCTCCGGCCTGAATTGCTTGCCTTCAAGCTCGCCAAGAATCATGTCTTTTGGGATTCCTTTTTTGAATGCGTGGGTTGAGAGGACAGTGCCGCCCTGCTTTCTTACGAGGTTGGCAAGGGTTTCAAGAGCCTTGTGTGGGGAGTCGGTCTTGTGGGTAACGAAAGGCACCAGCTCAACCTCAGTCAGTTTGGTGTTTTTCAAAAAGTAGGTCATTGGCGCCGCAGGCGAGTCAGCCCAGATGGGACAGCCAATGTAGACTTTCTCATAGTCGGGGAAGTAGATTTTTGGAATGGTGACTATTGGCTTGTTGAGGAGTTTGCGGAGGAAGTATCGGGCAAGGAGCAGCCTTTTTCCTGCGTCTTCCGTGCCAACCCGAATAGTTGTCGCATTGTAGTTTGAGGCGATGATATTGGCTACCCTTTCCGTCTCGCCTGACAGGGAGAAGTAGATGACCAGGTCTCCGCCCATAGGATTTGGAGGCCTACTGTCCTTAAATTCATTTCTCAACTGCCTGCTTGAGGAGGTAAAGCTGGCCCATTTTCCACTTCCAGAAGACGGCGAAGAGGGTTCCGACAAAGGTTGAGGAAATCAGAACAACGCTCCCTATGACCCGCCCGTTGAGCAGGTAAGTCATTATGGAATTTATTATGAGGGTTACGAAAAATGCAATTAGCCCGACAAAAGCGGCTTTAAGCCAAGTTGGCTTGGGGAAGGGTTTCATGTCCCTGTGAGGCGAGCTTTTTTTATAGGCGTTGCTGTCAGAAAAGAACATGGTTGGGCTGAAGAGGAACTTGAGCCTCCTTGACTTGGTTCTTTACGGGGTTGGGATAATTGTTGGCGCCGGCATCTACGCCCTTATTGGCCCTGCGGTTGCGCTTGGGGGGAACGCCACGTGGATGGCTTTCCTTATTGGCGCATTTATTGCCGCATTAACCGGTTTCAGCTTTGCGGAGCTGGGCTCCCTCTATCCCAAGTCCGCTGCCGAGTATGTTTATGTCAAAAAAGCTTACGGCAACGAGCTTTTCGCCTTTCTTGTCGGATGGATAACAATTTTTGTAAGCATTTTCACCCTCTCGGCAGTCTCGATAGCTTTCGGGAACTATCTCGGGAGCTTGCTTCCGTTCTTCAGCGCCAATATCTGGGCGGTTTTGATGATTTTGTTTATCACAGCTGTTGCACTTGCCGGCATAGGGGAAAGCGCCAAGCTGAACGCCGTTTTGACGCTGGTGACGGTTGGGGGGCTGATTTTCCTTTTCGTTATAGGGATGCCAAGCCTCGGGAGTGTGGACTATTTTGAGATGCCGCACGGGGTTGGCGGCCTGATTGGCGCAGCCGCACTGATTTTCTTCGCTTACCTTGGGTTTGACGACATAGCCAACGTTGCTGAGGAGGCAAAGAATGCCAGGAAGATGATGCCAAAGGCAATAATTATCTCGGTTATTGTCACCTCTTTGATTTATGTTGCGATAGCCATCTCAACTGTAAGCCTTGCAGGCTGGGAGGAGATTGGGGCTTCCAAAGCCCCGCTAGCCCTAGCGGCTTCGAAAGCTTTTCCTGAAGCCGGGACCCTGCTTGCCATTGTCGCCCTTTTTGCAACAGGAAGTACTATCCTGATTTCAGCAATCGCCGGCTCAAGAATGATTTACGGGATGGCGAAAAACAAGTCGTTGCCAAAGATACTTGGTGCTGTAAATCGGGCGAGGAGGACGCCTCATGTTGCCATCCTGATTGTTTCAGCTGTCTCCCTCTTTTGGGCGTTTTCTGAATCCCTTGAATATGTTGCAAGCGTTACAAATGTTGGGGCTTTCCTGACTTTTGCCTTTGTCAACCTTGCCCTGCTTGGACACAGGTACTTCAAGCCGAAGGTCAGGGGATACTTCAGGGCTCCATTGAACATCGGGTGGTTCCCGGTTCCTGCTTTTATCGGGCTGCTAAGCTGTGGCTACATGCTTTCGACCTTTGCGCTTGACACATGGCTATTGCAGGTGGCGATTCTGGCTGTAGGCCTAATTGTCTATTTCTATATGCATAGAAGATAGTTACCACTCGATTCCTTTGCCCTCGTAGGAACCTATTCTTGGTCGGTGAAGGTCCATTACCTGGGTTGCAAAGTCGGCACGCTTGATTAGCTCCCTTGGCGCGTAGCGGCCTGTCAGGTAAACAGAAGTTCTCTTTGGAATTCTTTTCAGCAGTTTGAGGACGTCCCTTGTGTCGACTAGCCCGGCTGCACAGGCGACATTTATTTCGTCAAGGATTAACAAAAAGGGTTTGCGCCTGAGGGCTTTCTTGGAAAACTCAAGTGCCTCGGCAGCCCGCTTACGGTCTTCCTCGGTTGGCTTCTTGAGGCTTACAAAATGCTGTGTGCCAAACTGGTGGATTTCATACTTTGGCCCTAATTTTTTCATCATCTTGTACTCGCCAACCTCTTTTCTGCCTTTCATAAACTGGATTACAATAACTTTGTAGTTGTGGCCAAGGGCTCGCAAGGCTACACCCAACGCAGAGGTGGATTTGCCGCCACCATGGCCTGTGTAAAGGTGAACTTTCCCCATGAGAACGATAGAAAGGAGATTGGAGGGATTTAAGCTTTGCTAGAGCTGAGTTTATAAAAGAAATTAGTTAACGTTTAAAATTGGAGCCGCATTCTAACCACTATGGCCAAGAATCAAGCAACTATAAGGGCGGTTTTCGTAAGAACGGGGAAGGCTGTTGCAAAAGCAAAGAAGCTTAAGCAGCTTAGAAAGCACCTCTCCTGGGCAAACAAGCAGAAGAGGACGGCGAACAGCGCTGCAAAGAAGATATTGAGAAAAGCCAAGAAGGCTAAAGGCAAGGCGAAGAAGAAGTACCAAAATGCAGCAAAGCTGGAACGATTCAGGAAGAAGATTGCAGGCAAGCTAATCCCGCGAATCAAGAAGAGGATGAGAGTCGTCAAGAAGAAGTAGGCCTTCTCACGCAGGAAAGGCCTATTTTTGTATATTTTTCCAGATTTTTAGCCTGACGCTTAGTCAGAACTGAGACAGCCTCGCCCCAGTGGAAGGCCAGAATATCGCCTTTAGAGGCCTTTATTCCGGCTTGGTTGCCAATTCGAAGCTTTTTTGGCTGGGAAAGCTTCAGTCTTGGGCCTGCGCTTACATGGGGAGCGGAGAGGGTAACTGATTTCCCTGCCCTCAGCACCTTTCCCCAGCCAATCCGGCAGTTGTTCTGGACAGTTAGCAAGCCAAGGTTGACCCGTCCGGTAACTGACTGGATGTAAAAGACGTGGAATGAGTGATGAGGCTTTGCCTGCGACGGGATGGAGTAGGCCAGCTCTTTGGCAACTGAGCGCGGCAGGGGAAACTCCCTGAGAACCATTTTCCTCAGGTCGAGGCGGGAGACTTTCTGGAGCAGGGAGTTGCCAATCCAGTAGGCCTCGGCAACCTTTTGGTCGAATGGGCTCATTTTGTTCCTTTTTCCAATCAGGCGGAGATAGGGATAGAGGCCTTCGAAGGTTTTCAACTGGTGTTTAACCTTGGCTTCGCCCCTGCCGGTCTTAAGATAGGTTTTGAAAGTTTTTTCAGCTTTCCGGGGCCCGCAGTAGTGAAGGCTGTTTGGCGCCATTGAGAACCTAACCAGCAACCCGAGCCGCTTCACGGCAGGTCACCTCGTGGAGAATGGCGAAAGAGACGCCGGCAAGAATCAGGAGAACACCAAAGGCCTGAACAGGCGAGGGGAGGGCTGCTCCGGCCAAAACTTTCAGCCCTGTGGTTATTGGTGCGCCAAGGGAAAGGATGCAGGCGGCGGTCGAAGCTGAAACCCTTTTCAGCCCGCTGTACCATGTGGTTACGTAGGCCAAGAGGAAAAGGGCTGTGACAGCAACCCAGCCAAGCTGGGACTGGTTAAGGGTGAGGATTGCTGGAGCCTGACTGGTGGCTATCAGGTAAGCTAGAAGGAACAGCGAGCCGAAAAACATCCGCCCGAAAGCGACTGTTGAGCTGTCAAGCTTCTTTAGCACTTTCTTTGAGAGGACTGCTTCCCCTGCCCAGAGGAGGGTTGCTGCAAGAACCATGACTGTTCCTATGGTTAGTTCGGCCGGTGTGAACTTGAGGAAGAGGGCGTTTCCTGCTAAAAGCAACCCGGCTGCGGCCAAAAGTTTTCTGGAAATCTTTTCTTTTAGGAAAAACGCTGCGAGGACTGCCACATAGAGAAACATGGTTTTGTGGATGAAGGCGGCTGTCGCCGCCGTTGCGATGGCAAGGCCGCGGAAGAAGAGGATGAATGGTACGCTTCCGCCGATAGCGCCGATGGCGAGAAGGGAGAGCCAGTTCTTTCTTGTCAGGGAAGCAAGCTTCCCCCTGTCGAAGTAGAAGAGGGAGGCGAGAAGCATGAAGGCGACTGTCGTGTTCTTTAGGGTCGTGAAGACGTCGGGTGAAACAACTGCAACGCCGAACTTGTTAATGAAGATTGCAAATCCGCTGATAAGGGCTGTCAGGAAGATTAACGCAATTCCTTTCTTGTCCACGCTGGGAGGCTCCTTTCGGAACTTAAATAGGTTGCTCTGCCGCCCTGCTTCCATTTACCATCTTTACAGCATAGGACTGGTGAATTACCACTTTGTCTCCTTGATTGGCATCTGGCACAAAATCGGCAAAGACAGTTTGTGAGCCGCCGTTGTAGGCAACCTTGTAGAATGTTTTGTTGCCTGCCTGAGAAATCTCCTTTATCTCGCCAAGGTGGACCTTGCAGAGTTCCTGTTGGGTCTTGCCCATGGAACCAAAAACGCCAGTCTCAACGTGGCGGTTGTGAAGGCCACCAAGGAAGTAGTTGTCTATAACTGCCTCGTCCCAGATTGTGTCTTTTCCCAGTTCCTTTGCTATCTGTTTCATATAGTTAGTGGATGGTGAAAAAACGTGAAGAAGGAACTCTTCATCCGGCGGTTTTCCATTCCTGACAGCGTCTTCCAATTTCTGCTTTTCCTCCCTTGTTATCTCGCCCCTCTCGACTTTTCCCTCAAGAGAGCCAAACCCATACCTTATGCGCAGAGCCATTGCCTTACTGATTGGTTGGGATTTGATGGATGCTCACTTCTCCCCTCGTTTCCGCTTGCAAAGGGCGGACACCCTGCAACTGATAACTCCCCTTACGGCGGTAATCTCGCCCACCAGCCTTCTGAGTTCGGTCTGCTTTCCTTCAACAATCAAAACTTCAACGCACTCGTCCTTGTTCACGTGGGTCTGGATTGCGGAAAGTATCCCCTTGTACTTGTGGCGGAGCTTTGTCAGGCTGTCTGTCACCTGCTTTGAGCCGTGGTTGTAGATGAAAGAGATTGTAGCTATCAGCTCGCCATTTTTCTTGCATGCCTGCTCAAGAATTAAGGTGTGGATAGCGTCGCCTATGGCTCTCGACCTGCTGAAGTAGCCAACCTCCCTTATCGTCCTGTCAAATTCCTCAACCAGCTCTTCCGGCAGGGAAACCCCGAACCTGACCAGCTTTCCCATATCCCCTTCTTTTGTCATTCCCTTCATAAAATCAACCTTTGTGACACGACTGGAACTTCTTCGTGCTACTTTGGGTTGGTATTTAGCCCTTTATAAAATTTTATAACGCTGTGATGAACTTTGGAGAAATTCCATCATGTCTGTGTCGACTGCGGTGAAGAAAACCACAGGGACGAGTATTTGAGAAACTGCGTGGCGTGCGGGGGGCTGCTTGAGATAAGGTACAACAAGCCGGATGAATTTTTTGACAGCTCAAAAGATTCGGTGTGGAGGTTCCACAGCCTTCTTCCCATAAACAATTTGGACAATGCGCTTGACCTGAAGGTGGTTGACAGCCCACTTATCAGGAGCAGGGCGATAGCTGAAGAGATATCGCCTGATGCCCCGCTGGAGGAGCTTTACATAAAGGTTGAATCAGCACAGCCCACAAAGACCTTCAAGGACAGGGAGGCTTTCATGACGCTTTCACGCCTCAGGGAGCTGGGATACGATGAACTTGTCACTGCCACAACAGGCGACAGCGGGCTGGCTCACGCGCGAGGGGCTGCTATGACAGGCGCACTTAAGCTTCATGTTTATGTTCCGGGAAATGCTGTGCCACGCTGGGAAAAGATGATGGAGAGGGCAGGTGTAGAGGGCCCAAATGTCATAACCCATGTCGAGGGCGAGACCTTTGACAAAGCTATTGAGGCGGCCGGAGAGTTTGCCAAGGAGAGGAGCCTCCCACTTGAATACGGATTTTTCAACCCATTGAGGATAGAAGGCATGAAGACAATCGGGTTCGAGGTTCTTGAAAAGCTTGACAAGGTGGACGCCTATGTTCAGGCTGTGGCGAGCGGGGTCGGGGTGTATGCATTTTACAAGGCGCACAAGGACCTTGGCAAGCCGGTGCCCCGCCTCTACTGCATCCAGCCGGGAGGGTGCTGCCCAATGGTAGACGCATGGAAGGGGAGGGAAATTGTTGAGAAAACAGATACCCATGCCCTTGGCATAGCAAATCCCAAGCTGTACATCTCTTATCCCTACCTGAAAAGAATAATCAAGGAAAATGGCGGCTCCTTTGAAAGCGTTTTTGAGGGGAAGGACGATGAACTGAAGCACTTTGACAGGCTCCAGAGGCTTTACAGGGAGGATGGTGTTGAGGACGCCGGCGTCGAGGCTATGATTGCCCTTGGGGGACTTGAAAAGCTGGTTGGGGAGGGGGAGATTGCTCCTGAAGACACTGTCGTCCTAAACTGCTCCGGCGGGATGAGGGCAGATTACTAGAAACAATCGCGGGGGTTTGGATGGTGTTGGAAATAAAGATGAAGCCGATAGGGGTGGTGAAGACTGGTTACACCAGAGAGAGGGGAACCAGATACGATTTTGAGAGGGATGTTAAGGATGTTGTTTCAGAGATAGAAATTTTCCCCCAGTTCCGGAGGGGCCTGCTTGGTGTTGAGAAAGTGAAGCACCTCATTGTCCTCTACTGGCTGCATGAACTTGGTGAAAAGGAGCGGGTCGCTGTTCAGGTCCTCCCTCATCACGTAAAGGAAGGGAAAGAACTGTTCGGCAGCTTTGCTACGCGAAGTCCAAGACGGCCCAACCCCATTGGGCTGTGTGTTGTTGAGGTCCTTGGGGTGGAGGGAAACACCTTGAGGGTAAAGGGACTGGACGCGTTTGACAGTTCTCCTGTAATTGACATTAAGGCTTACAGGCCGGAGTATCTTCCTGACACCCATCAAGACTCTGCTGACAAAGGCTGCTCTGCCTCGCCTATGTGAACTCTGAGAGGTCCTGCATTCTCATATACATTGTCACCGAATCCCGCTCCTGAGTGGGTTGGGCTGGTTATTGGGTTGGCCTCTAGGTAGATTTCCTTGCCGTTGACTATCTGCATTGTGGCGCGGATGATTGAAATTCCTGTCGGGGTGACTATTTCCCCATCGACATTTACAGGCCTCGTGTTTTCATCGGCAAGCTGGTGCATTACAGCCGGGACCGGCACATCCATATTTCCGTCCTCGTCTCCGTGGCCGTGGCCAACATGCACTTTGCCGTGGCTGATTGGGACTGGCGAGGAATAGATTGCCTTTATCGGCTCTTTTTCGTTCAGGTAATTCAAAACGAGGCCGAAACCGACAATATCCGCGATGGAGTCTCTTTCCCCGACCTGATGGAACGCGACTTCGTCTATCGAATCCTTGCCATGGGCTTTCCTCTCGGCCTCTGCAAGCAGCTCGAACGCCTTTAGGGAGAAGTTTTTTGCATAGTCGGGAAGCTCGCTTCCAGCTATGTTGTCCCTTATGTCAGTGTAATGGGTGTGATGGTGCTCATGTTGATGGTTGTGATTGTATTCATCAAGAAATATAAAGTTGATGTTGGTGCCCTTCTCGCCGTTTCGCTCTTCCTCCCTGACAACAAGGGAAACGTTTTCAAGGCCGGGCATTTTCTTCAGGTTTTCCTCAAGATAGGCCATCAGCTCAAACTTTTCATTGTCGGGAAGCATGTCCAGTATTGAGGCGTTTGACATGTCGCCAGCTATCCCGCCCGGGAGGTCTTTTCCCATCAACTCGAAGTATGCTATTCGCATGAGGGATGATTCCTGCTCCTACTTAAAATAGTTTTAACCAGAGCCGATGGGCCTGATAAATTTGGAGGGGGGTTGGTAACTTTCGAAACCATATGGGCTTTTTGGAAACCATTAATAAGCTGGGCCCTTTCCTCCCGTTATGGAACTAAAGATTCTTGGCTCGACAGGCGGATTCAGCATTGATGGCAGGCATACTGCCTGCTATTTTATCAAAGACCTGAACATCTTCCTCGACTTTGGCTCTGGGTTCTTCCGGGCGAAAGAAGAAGTTAAAAATGTGGAAAAGGTTTCCATCCTGCTGTCGCACCTCCACCACGACCACATAAGCGGTTTCTTTTGCATGCAGCTTGCTCTTGGTGTTGAGGAGGTTGACATTTATGTTCCTAAAGGAGAAAAGGATAATCTTTACAGATATCTTGAACCTCCCTACTCTCCACAGAGTTTCCGCCTCATGCCTTTCAAAGTTAATCTGATTGAGATTGAGGACGAGTTTGAAATTGAGACTCCGAAGGGAAAGGTGTCTGTTAAGACCGAGAGTTTTGAACATCCCGGTGGAGTCAAGGGTTTCAGGATTTTTGATGGTGACAAGACACTTGTCTATATGACTGACATGAGGTCGGCTGGAGAGACCTTTGAGGGGGCTGTGAAGTTTGCAAGGGATGCAGACTGTCTTATTCACGAAGCAAACTATTTAGACAAATCAAAAGACATAGCAATTCAGACGGGCCATACAACGGCTTTGGAATCTGGAGAACTTGCAAAGGCAGCCAATGTGAAACTGTTGCTTCTAACCCATATAACAGCTTGGGGAAACCAAAACGAGTTTGAAGCTGAGGCAAAAACTGTTTTTGAGAACTCTCACGCTGCAAAAGAAAAGGAAACTTACATAATTTAGAAAGGTGGGGCGCTAGCCCCTCGACCTATCTACCTTCTTTTCCTCTTTCTTTTCTTCGCTTTCCTCTTGGGTCTCTTCCTGGCGGCCTTCCTCTTCGGAGCTGCTCTTACCACGCGGGACGTCTTCGGTCCTTTGCAGCCAAGCATGTCGTAGAGCGGGCAGGTCCTTGTCCAGGCAGTGTACAAAACAATCAGACCGAGCAGGGAGAATACCCACATCATGAGGCCTGGCTTTTGCCCTCCAATGAATAGAAGGGCACATCCCAAGACTAGTCGTATCATCTGGTCGAGTTTTCCAACATTCTTCACTTTAATTCCTCCTAAAAACAATATCTGGCTTCCCTTATTAATAGGTTGAGGGGTTATCCGAAGGCCAAGGCACTCCACCACGGTGCATTTATCGAGATAACACTTCCGCTTTCCGCGTCAACAACTGCTTCCTCGCTAACGACGACAGGGATTACCCAAAACAGCCGCTTCTGGTTCTCTGCCGATATCCTGTAGACTGCTTTTTCACCAACTGTATCGACAACAACCTCCTTTGGCACAAGTTTTGCCGCGGCGATTGCCTCGGACGGGGCTATTGAGATGGCTTTCCCGCCAATGTTTAGGTTTCCTTCCCGAATCGTTACGCTGTCGGCATTTACCTTGACAATCCGGCCGCCCTGCTCAATGGCCACCGTGTCCTCAAGCTGCCTTATCCTCAGCTCCATGTTCCCGATTCTTGTTGAAATCTCCTTGTTTGTTACCTCTATGTTGTTATCGTCAACAATAAGAGAGGTTGGCGTCATTTCTATTTCCTCAACAAGGCCTTCCATCTCGTCAAAGGCAATTTCCTCTTTTTCCTTCACAAGCCTCTCGATTAATTCGTCTATCTCGCCACGCAACCGCTTAAGGCTTTGTATCTGCTCCTGAACGGGTTGGCCAGACTGGACAACAGCGTCTATTTTCTTCTTGTAGTAGTCTGTTATCTCGACAGGCCTTGACGCCACTACCGGCTTCTCGACAGCTGTTATGAGACCAGCCTCGCCTGACTGCTGTAGCTTGCACTCCTTGTCAAGTCTGGCGACTCCCTCGCGAAGCTCCAGCTTGATTTTGAGAACTTCCTCGCGGGAGAATCCCTTGTCCCTCAGCTGCTCGTCGTTCAGGCTGTAGAGCCTTTCGTAGAAGCTGAGTTTCTCCCTCCAGTCATTTGCATCGCGGCACTTGTCAATCACTGAGGTAGCAATAGGCCTCGCCACTTCGGCTGTTGCAGTCTCTGTCCTAACTTCCATGGGAACTTCCTCGCAGGTCCGGCTCCTCTCAATTTCCTGCTTAAGTGCCCTGATTTTTTCCTCAATCTGGTTTGCAGACTCGGTGTCGCCGACTGCGTCGGCTTCCTTAAGCTGCCTTAAAAGATAGTCATAGTCTCTCATGAGGTTTTCATCGATATGGCAGATTTTCGTCAATTGAGTTGGGGCTGCAGCTCCGCCTGAACCGCCTGAGGAAGATGTAGTTTCAACTTGAATAACACTAACTACAGGGCCTGTTCCTCCGCTTGAGGAAGTAGTAAGGGTGGTGGTTTTGATTAGGCCTGTAGCTGAGGATATGAGGGTAGGCACAGGGGCTTCTTGGGAAATTGTAATTGTGCTTAGCGTCGGTGCGTCTTCCATCATGGCATTGATTAACTCTTCTTCTTCCTGAGTCGGGAGAAGCTTGCCTTCCCTAATGCAGACATTGTAGCAGTTCCAGTCGACGTCTTTCTTTCCCTCGTTTGTCAGGGTTGCCTGGTAGTTGTACTGGTGGCAAAGGTTAACGCAGTCGCTGCTTAACCAAATCCCCTCGGTTGTGTACCAGCCGCTGGTGGTTGTAGTGGTTGTCCCTTCCGTGTTTGGCGCAACAACGGGAGAAACCAATAGTAAAATTCCTAAGAATATTCCAAAAAGCCTTTTCATGGGGCTAAAAAGCTTAACCGGCTTATTTAGTTAACTACCATCTTCTCGCTTCCGCCAATGGCGGCGAGGATTACACCAAGGATGAGGCCTGCTGTTGCCCCGAGCTTGATGTCGCCAATCGCGTAGCCGACAATTGCCCCAAGGCAGAAGACGGGGAGGATAATGTTGACTGGTGTGACGCCCCTCATAGATTAATGAAGAGGGACTTCTTAGATTAACCTTTCGGAAAAATAAAGAAAAAGGGCCCCGCGGGGCCCGCACTTTACTTCAGGTTGCTTATGTCGAAGAGCTTCAGCCCGTGGACAACTGGAATCTTCCACATCTTTCCCTGAACAGCGTTGAGTATTGCTATCAGGGAGACTACAACACAGAAAATGGTGGTTAAAGCGGCCACAGCCCAGCCAAGGACCGGCACCATGCCTATTACCCATGCTATAACTTCCAGCAAGAAGAGGTTCATCCCCTGTTGGATGTGGAAGTTCGCAACGGTTGTCCTCTTCTTTATCACAAAAAGAGGAACCAACACCAAGAACCCGATGTAGGAAAGAATTCCTGCCATCAGCTCATCTGAACTTATTTTCTTTGCCATAGGCTTGGCAGGCTCTTTGGGTTTATATAGAATACGCCGGGGCTTTAAACGTGGGGAAGATTCCGGATAAGGAAGTAGATTAGGTCTATGCCGCCGAGGAGGGCAAGGGTTGAGGTCAGCTGCTTGTGGTGCTGCACTCCCTGTGGAGCTCTGGCATAAGGTCGGTTAAGGCGATGTAGGTGAACCCTCCTGCAGCGAAGGCGAGGAGGAGGGGCTTACGCTGGCCAGAGTGTAGAGAAGGGCTTGTTCCACAAGGTAGAATCAAGAAGGGTGCTAATTATAGGTAACTGAAAAAATAGAAGAGATGCCCCATGTCAGGGGCGCTCTTCTTTACTTGGCAAGGTATTTGCCGTAAATCAGGTAGAGAGCTGATAGACCTATTAGTCCAGCTAGTATCTGCCCAATGTCTGCTCCAAGCAACCCAAGAATCGGGTAGTTAACAACTCCCAATCCAAGGTGGAGACCTCCTATCAATAAGAGGATGTCTGCTACCTGCGTTATGCTGTCGTCATTTTTCTTTGCCATGGTTCAAGCACCTCCTGCACTTTTAACCTTCACAAAAGGTCCCCGCCCCCATCCCCGTTATATGCGTGACGGTTGATTATCGACCCTGATTTTGATGATTGTCGATGATTTCCGTCAGTCTTTCCCCTATTTCAGTGGCAGGAAGGAAGATGCCAGAGAGTTGTTGGAAACCCACTCGAAAGTGCTAAAGGTGGGGGAAGGGTTAAAAACTAGTTGTCGTTCCTCTATTGATGGAATGGGAGGAGCTGATTGAAACTTCCGACAGGCTTGTCAAGGGCTATCTTGAGCGGGAAACGAATCCTGAAGACAAGGACTTTCTCCTGAAGTATTCCTCTAATGCTGGAAACCTTATTACAACGATTGCCTATTACAAGAAGGTCCAGATTCCAGGCCCTGAGCTGCTGGCAGGCCTGACGGTTGTTGTTTCCAAGAGCGGCCTTCTTGACAAAAAGGAGCATAAGTTCCGCCACCTCGAGTACAAATTTTCAATAGACGAGGAAATAGACAAGGAAAATGAGTTGAGGGAAAGCTTTGACGATGTTGCCACCTACTTTGAAAGCATGTTGAAGAGGAAGGAGGCTGCAAACCACAAGGGATTTTTCCGAAGCCACGAGGCACCAGCTTCTGATTCCTACAGGCAAAATCTCTGGGTTCTCTATGAAAGGGTTGGAAAGGATATTGAGGTTGCTTTGGTTTAAAACCACTCTGAAATGGGGAAAGGCGTAAAAAGGGGCAAGGCCTCTGTTTTTAGGGATGAAAGATGGATGATAAAAGACCAATTTCTGAATTTGATGGGATAGTGAACATGTATGTTGAAACTGTTGATAATAAAAGGGAGAGAGACTCTTTCCCAAGATATCTGGACCATGTGAAAGATTATGTGAAGACGTCTCCTCACAGGCCAAGCGACCCGAAGGTTTCTGCAGGGCTGACACTGCTCCTGACCCACAGGACGATTCTCAATTACAACAAGAACATACTTGGGCTTGAGAAGTACAAGGATGTCAAAATCCAGGACGAGGTTAGCAAATACCTTGACACTATTGGCGACCTTTTGAACCAAATTGCCAGAACCCCAAAGCCGCAGGAAAAGGCAGCGGAGAAAACGACTGGCTTCTTTGGGAAAGTCAAGGAGAAGGTCAAGAAAGTTAAGGAAAAAGCCAAGAATGTTCTTTTTTCCTCAGAAGAAAAAAAGGGGCCAACCGATTACAAGTTGGTCCTCAGTGGCGCCTACGAGGACATAAAGGGAATTAAAATTGACCGGCCTAAATAAAATCCTTAAATAGCCGGCTAACTGAAGCTCGGCAATGATTGGCACCATCTACATCCTGCTGGCGGTTCTTTTTGGAGCAGTCAGCATTTTTCTCCAGAAGGTGGCTGTCAAGGGCGGGGATGCACTGCACAAGAACTATGTTTTCCAGCTGGTTGGTGCGGCTTTTGGAATAATACTGGTTGTTCTTCTCTCTGACCTGAGCAATCTCCCGTCTGAGGCAGCTCCTTGGCTAATACTTCTCTTCGCCTCTTTTTTATGGATTTTTGCATCCTTACTTAGGTTCCTGTCTATGGAGCTTGCCGACCTCTCCCTAATCACCGGTATAGGCGGGGTGAGGGTTCTTTTTGTTGCGATTCTTGCGACACTTCTCCTTGGCGAAGCCATAACAGTTGAAAGAGGAGTTGGCATGCTGGTTCTTTTTGCAGGCCTGACTGTTGCTACATGGGACAGGAATCCTTTTGGCCACCTGAAAAACAGGGGGGTCCAGTACGCAATCCTTGGAGCGCTTCTTGTCAGCTTTGGAGCCATTATTGACAAGTTCAACGTGCCAAACTTTGACCCCATGTTTTACAATGCAATGGGGTTTCTGGTCCCGGCACTTTTCTTTCCCTTTGTCTTCAGGATAGATTTCAAGAAGGTTAGGAAGATTGCGAGAGGGAATGATATGCTTGCAATTGCCGGCGCGGCGACTAGCGGGCTGCTTGCCTACTACTTCATCCTCAATGCCTACCTTGTGATGGATGTCCACATTGCCTACCCTGCCTCAAGGGTTATGGCGGTCCTTGCGCTGGTGCTCGGCATCCTGTTCCTTGGCGAGAAGAAGCAGCTGAAGAGGCGGCTTCTTGGCGCGGCGACTGCTGTCGCTGGCGCTGCAATGCTTGTCAGCTAGTCTTTCACCTATATGCTAAACTTCTCCATGTTGTTGGCATCTGTCCTTATGGCAATATAGTTGTCTGTTGTTATAGTGCCAATTACATCTGCCTCAAAACCATACCTGCTTGATATCTTGATTGCTTCTTCAGATTGTTCCTTAGGAAGAACAACCAACATTCCCTGTCCCATGTTCCAAGTCTTGTAGGCATTCTTGTTCGAGACTTTTCCTAACGTCTGGCAATAGTCCATTATCTCAGGAACTTCCATTGGGTTTGAGATTCTGGCTCCCAGCCCCGTCGGCTCGAGCAGCCTCCCAAGCTTGCCTGGAACTCCTCCACCAGTTACGTGGGCTATTCCGTGGACCTCAACCTGTGGTTTTCTTTCAAGGTCTGCACCGCCTGTCATGTCGAGAAGTGCTTTTGTGTAGATTGTCGATGGTTCAAGAACCTGTTCTGCTATGTCTTCTCTTCCTTTGTGCCAGTCTCTTCCATAGGCTTTCCTCAGAGTCTTTCTAACGAGAGATAGTCCGTTTGATCTGAAACCGTCTTCCTTTAGGCCAACTATTGCATCGCCTTCCTCTATTTTGTCACCTGTAAGAACTCTGCTTTTGTGGCCAAAGGCAACGCAGGCTGCCCCCCAGTTCAACTTGAATTCTCTTCCGTAGCCGCCAACTAGATAGCCAAGTTCGGCCGTTTCGCCGTTGAATATCGCGACTCCTGCATCGTTTGCAGCATCCATGTATCCTACTGCGAGTTGATTTACTTCGCCAAGGTAAGGTTGTTTTTTCTTGTTCTTGAGGGCTTTTACATCAACTATTGACCCTACAAGCACAGGCTCCATGCCGTCACGTGCTGAATCTTCAGCAACCATTGCCAGTAGGTCTTTTCCAAGAGTGTCGAACTTTCCAATTCTCTCGGCAATTTCCACTTTTGTCCCTATGCCGTCAAAGTTAAAGCTCATTATAGTGCCTTCGGGAAGGCCGCCAACATCTATGTATCTCTTGCCTGAAAATCCCTTGAAGGGCATAACTACCTCGCCTAGCTTGCCCTGTCTGTTTTTCCAAGTCTGCTTTGCCGCGTTGAAGAAAATATCTGAGGCCTTATCGCCCAATTTAATGTCAACGCCTGCTTTTTCGTAAGTTAGTCCTTTCATCTTATCACCTATTCGAAATATTCCACAGCATTCCTAAAGAGCTGCATTCCCGGACCTTCTTCTGGGAGATTTTCCCTTCCTTGTTCAGATTTTAGATAGGTCCAGTTAGGAAGATGAGTGATTTCTATTGCACGTTCCGGGTGGGGCATCATGCCAAGTATCCTGCCCGTTTTGTCTGTTATTCCTGCAATATTGTGTAGTGAGCCATTTGGGTTTGCTTCAAAGCCTTGATAGTCACATATTGGCCCATCGAAGTAGCGAAGTGCTACCTGACCTTCCTGCTCAATCTTTTTGAGAGTTTCTGGGTCTGCGTAGAACTTTCCCTCGCCGTGGGCAATTGGTGCGCTAAATTCTCCCATGTCTTTTAGCCAAGGGCTTGCGTTGTTCACTTTAAGGTCAACCCATCGGTCAATGTAGCGTGCAGAATCATTATGGACAAGGGCGACCTGCTTTTCACTAGCCCCATCCAGTGCTGGCAGAAGGCCAAGGTGGGTCAGCACTTGAAAGCCATTGCAGACCCCAATTGTTAGTGTGTCCCTTCTGGTGAATCCTTCAAGCTCTTCGTCGAGATAGGTATCTATCTTCCTTGCGAGAGCTTTTCCTGAACCTGTGTCATCCCCGTGGGAGAAGCCACCCGGGAAAAAGAGGATTTCGTAGTTGTCAAGCCGGTCAGGATTGTCAATCAAGTCATTTACATGAACAATCTTTGCCATTGCCCCTGCTTTTTCAAATGCAAACTTTGATTCTTCGTCGCAGTTAATTCCATATCCAGTGAGCACCATTACGTTTGGTTTTCCCATCTAGAACCCTCCTAAAGTGGCTCTATAGTTTTCAAGCATTGTATCTGTGTCAGTCCTGATTATTTCTTCCCTTTGTGAGTTTTCTATTGTGAAACCGGAATCTCCCGTCACTTCCCCAATCATTCCGTAAGTTACGCCTTCCATTGCTTTTTCAAACTCTTCCTGCTTCTCTTCCTCAACTGTTACAACAATTCTTCCCTGACTTTCCGAGTAAAGGGCAAAGTCGTCTCTTGAATAATTGCCTGGAAGGTTTTTCAGGTAAAGGTCCATTCCAAGCTTGCCTCCCATTGATGTTTTTGCCAAAGCCATTATGAGGCCTCCCCTGTGAACGCTCTGTGCTGACTCGACAAGGTCCTGTTCCATTGCATTGTGAAGTGCCTTGTAGGCTTTCATGTTTTTTTCAGTATCGACCTTTGGTGTTGTGGTTCCAAGGCCCTTTCCTCTCATTGCGAAGTATTCTGAGCCGCCCATTTCGTCATTTGTCTCGCCTATCACATAGACAAGGTCAGTTCCGTATTTTGCGTCAAGGGGGATTGCTTTTTTTGCATCATCCATTACAGACATTGAAGATATTAGAAGTGTTGGGGGAACTGAGATTTTTACTGGCTCCCCATTTTCATCGTATCCCTTAAAGTCATTAAACATGCTGTCTTTTCCTGAGATGAAGGGTGTTCCATAGGCAACAGCTGTGTCATAGCATGCTTCTGCTGCCTTCTTTAGCTGCCAAAGCCTTTCAGGCTCGTTTGAACTGCACCAGCAGAAGTTATCAAGAATTGCTATCTTGTCCGGGTTTGCCCCTGCTGCAACTGCGTTTCGCACAGCCGTGTCAATTGCTGCAGCTGCCATGTCGTATGGGTTTATCTCGCTGTAGGAAGGGTTAAGTGCTTGTGACAAGACGACTGCTTTTTGTGAAGATAAGAGAGGTCTTGTTACTGATGCATCACCGTTGACTCCTCCTGCGCCTTGGAGAGGCTTGATTACTGAGCCACCCTGAACTTCGTGGTCAAACTGCTGGGAGATAAACTCCCAGCTTGACATGTTTGGACGCCTGAGCATGGTGTGGAAGGTATCGTTATGGTCTTCAGGTTCGTCCAATACGGGTTCGTAGGTTTCCCTTTGAGGTTCTTTTGTATGAAGTTTTTCTGATGGCAGACCGTTGTGGAGAAATTCCATATCAACATCCATTACTTTTTCCCCGCCATATTCGACAACGCATTTTCCTGAATCTTCAAACTTCCCAATTACTGTTGCTTCAACTCCTCGCCTTTGCATAAGGTCGTTAAACTCAGCCCACTTCCCTGGCGGGACTGAGAGAGTCATTCTTTCCTGCGATTCAGATATCCATATTTCCCATGGTTTGATTCCTGCGTATTTTGTTGGAACGCTGTCAAGCTGGACATGGCATCCCCCGCATTCTTCCGCCATTTCTGCAACCGAGCACGATATTCCGCCTGCACCATTGTCAGTTATGCTGTTGTAAAGGCCAAGGTCGCGTGCCTCCTTGACTAGAGCATCGCTCATCTTCTTTTGTGTGATGGGGTCGCCAATCTGGACAGCTGTTGCCGGGCTTCCTGTGTCCATTGGTTCGGATGAGAAGGTCGCACCGTGGACACCGTCCTTGCCAACCCGGCCACCTGCCATGACAACAAAGTCTCCAGGTTGGGCTTTTTTCTCATGGGATAGCCTGCCGGCACTTTCCTTAGGCATTAGGCCAACCGTTCCGACATAGACAAGTGGTTTGCCTCGATAGCGGTCATCAAAGATTGTGAAGCCTTGAGGTGTTGGGATTCCTGAACAGTTTCCCCCAACATTTACTCCTTCAACAACACCTTCCATAATCCTCTTTGGTGAAAGCATCATTTGCGTGAAGTCTGGTCCCTTGAAGAGCTCCCTTTCGTCATCGGGATTGCCAAAACAGAAACCATAGATATTGATAACCGGTTTTGCACCAAGACCAAACCCCATAGTGTCCCGGTTTACGCCAACAATCCCTGTTATTGCACCGCCGAACGGGTCAAGCGCTGATGGACTGTTGTGGGTCTCAACCTTGTGGGAGATTATGTGGTCTTCGTCAAATTCTATTCCGCCTGAGTTATCCTTGAATACTGAGATGCAGAAGTCGTCTTTGCCTTTGAGCTCCCTTATTCTATCTGTTGCGCCCTTGATATACCTACTGAAGATTCCGTCCTCAATATCGTCCATTTGGTTTGCAAAGGTTGTGTGCTTGCAGTGCTCTGACCATGTCTGAGCCAGTGATTCGACCTCAACATCAGTCGGGTTTCTTCCCTCTTTTTCAAAATAGGAATGGACTGCTTTCATGTAGTTAAGGTCCATTGCCAACGGACCTCGCCTTGTTCCGTCCAGGTTTGCAAGCCCTTTCTTCCCGATTAAAGTTAGTTCTTCGTCGCTTGCTTCGAGAAGGTTTACGATGTCAGCGGTTGGTTTTTCATCGATTTCCACGACAGGGCGGTTTATTCCCATTCCTTTGTCAATCCGAAACATTTCTTCGCCCTTCACCTTTATGTTCTGGATGAGGGGGTTCGCAAGCTTGTAACCGACTTCTTTTGCATCCCGTTCTTGAAGCCCTTGGCCACTGAGGAAAATTGTTTGTGATGTGTAAACATCCATGTCGCCCGGCAGATAGTCTGTAATTACCTCTTTTGCAGTGTGCCCAACATTGTCTGTTACGCCGGGTTTGAAACCGATTTGAATTGCATAGTCAAACTCGTCCGGGTGGGGAGATTGATTAATTGAGCTTTCTTCAGTTACCGGGTCTGTAAGGAATCCGGCCACTGTCTCTATGTCTTCAGGGTGGATTTGGTCATCACTCCCTTCAGTGTAATCTATAGTGTAGTTGTCAACAATCTGGACCTCGTCAACGGGAATTCCCTCTTTCCTGAGTTTTTCCCTCAAAACTTCAGCTCTTTTGTCATCTATTTTCGACCTGACATCTACTGTGAAAACCATCCTATCCCCCTTATTGGGTGAAAAGTCTTGTTTAATATAAAGGTTTGCCATTCTTTAATGGTGTAATGGGGTGGTGATGAATTTACCTAAACTGGGGTGTGCCGGCAGGTTCGAGGTAGCTGGCGGGGTTCAGTTCGGCCCCCTTGAGAAAACCTTCCAAGTCAGTTGTGAAGTATTTTGGCATAAAGGTTGTGCAGATACCTTTTACTGCCTTCGCTCCGAGCGTTGAATTCATTTTTTTAACAGCTTCTGTTGGCTTGGGGTAGTCGCACGCTGCTTGAAGGCAGTCCCGGAGGTTCCCGGTCCCCTCGCCAAACCTGTCGAGAAGGAGGATTGCATGGCAGCCCTTCCCCAACTGGAGGGAGCGGTCGGTGGAGTGGAAGTCGATAATCCTGTTGCCTTCGAGATGGCCAATCCCCATTACAGGATTGTTCTTGGGACTGTATCCTGCGCCTACGAAAGGGGTTTTTCCCTGCCCGGGTAAACAACAAGGGGCACTATATTTTCCCCTGAAGGCGCGTTTCTCAAGCCGGTCTCATCGAGAACCTCAAGCCCCTCCACCCTGACTTTTATCGGCAGTAGTGTGACGCATGATAGGTCTTCGTAACTTGGCGTTGGCCGGCTTACAAGCCCTTCGGGTGGGGAAAGATAGTCTGGTTGAGAAGGATGTGTCGGTGGAGTGTGTTTTTCAAATATTTCTTTGTCACTCACTGTTCCGACCCTAACTTCAAGTCGTCAACCTATTAAATAACTTTCCATAGGGCTATTTCTTCTTTTTGAAGGAGCTGAAGGTCATTGCGACTATCCACTGGCGGTGGAGGAAGAGGTGGAGCGCTACTAGGGCAACCATCAGCAGGCCGCTCCAGTCGTGGAGGTTGCTAAGCTGGATGACTGGCAGGTCGCGGAGGCGAAGGCCGAACAGGTGGAGGAAGCCGGGGAACTTGAGCAGGCCGGTTATTCCTACAATTAAGAACGATATGAAAAGTCCAATGTCAACAAGGTAGTTTAGTTTTGGTTTGTCCATGTGGTGGATTTTCTCGTTGGATTTAAATGGGTTGCTGAAAAGCAGGTGTTTTACCTTAACTGAGAAGAATTAGTATTATAAAGTGGGAACCTTTTGTTTAGTAATGCCTGACCAGATTGAGTGGGTATTCGACCACGAGGTGACTGCTGGCGATGATTATGGAGGAAGCCTTGGCTATTACACTGACGAGAGATTCCTAAGGGAGATACTTTCCTTTGTTCCGAAAAGTGCTGAGAAAGTCTGCGATGTCGGGTGCGGTTCAGGGATAGTTGGTCTTTACATAAAGGACAATATTGGGAAAAATGTCGAGGTGACATTCCTTGACATCAATATAGAACAGCTGATGGGGATTAACCGGGGAGACGTTAGGGTGATTGAGGCAGACATTCTTGATTATGAGCCTACTGAACAATACGACTGCGTTGTCTCAAGGCTTTTGAACCACTATTTCCCAAAAGGAAGGCAGCAGGAAGTTGTTGACAACACATATGACATGGTTAGTGAAGGAGGCTGTTACATCAATGCACTTCCGCTGGCTGTGGACGATGAGACCCAAAATGCGGTTAATGGAATGTTCTCCATACTTGAGCGGGAGGTTACCGGGAAAAACCCGCACAGGCATGTGATGAAGAAAGAAGAGGCGATGGGCATATGGCATGTTTCAGGGTTCAAGAATGTCGAGGTTCATGAAAATCCCAATCATAAGCTTACTCACTATATCGACGAGTTCAAGGGAAAGTTCTCCCTCGGCGACGATTCGATAAAGAAGATTGAGGACTTTCTGCTGAAGCAGCCGGCAGGCGTCGCAGATTACATGGGGATAGAAAAGATAGGGGAGAGGGTCAGGATTGCTCATCCCATGTACATAATGACTGCGGTAAAGTAGGGTGAAGGTTCAGGCTTCGCCTTTTGCAAGCTCCTTGAGGGTTACGAACTTGGCGCCATTGGAGATGAGCTCAGGGTTGTTTTTCTTTATCTCTTTTGCAAAGTTCCACGCGAGGACAATTATATAGTCGGGGGTTTCCTTTAGGTCTGATTTGCTCACGATTGGGATGTCGACCCCGGGTATCCACTTTCCCTGCTTCAGCTTGTTGTCATCTATTGTCATCTCGATTTCCTTGTTGTTTATCCCGAAGAAGTTTAGGACGGTGGTGGCTTTTGCCGGGCTGCCGTAGCCGACAAGCTTCTTGCCGGACTTCTTCAGTTTGGCGATTGCCTGATTGGTTCGTTTCTTCTCGTCCTCGACCTTTCTTGCAAACTCCTGATAGGTCTTGAAATCTTTTAGGCCGAAGGCTTCTTCATCTTTGAGGAACTTCTTGAGGGTGCCGTCGTCGTCCCTGTTTGTTCGCTTGACATAGACCCGGAGGGAGCCGCCGTGGGTGTTTATGTGCTCGACCTTTACGATGTGGAGGTCCTGCATTTTGAAGAACTCGTTCAGCGAGGTTACGGAGTAATAGGATGCGTGCTCGTGGTAGATGTTGTCAAAGGTAAGGTCCTTCAGGGTGTCCTTAAGGTACTGGACCTCGACTATGAAGACGCCGTCCTCCTTCAGGAGCCTGAATGCACTTTTTGTAATGTCTTTGATTTTGTCATTGTGGGCGAAGTCGTTGGCCGCTGTTACTACGTCGGCTTTTCCTTTCCTTTCAATTATCTTGTCTGCGGTCTTGTCGTCGAAGTATGCGCGCAGGGTATCGAGGCCGTTCTTGTTTGCTAGGTCGCAGAGGTTTTTTGCAGGGTCGACGCCCATTATCTGGACGCCTGCGTCCTTTAGCGGCTTGAGAAGGACCCCGTCGTTGCTGCCAATGTCGACTACAAGGCTCTTTTCATTCAGCTTGTAGGCGGTTATGATGCTTTTTGCAAGGTCTTCGAAGTGGTTTCTGAAGGTCTGGGTTGTTGAAGAGACGTAGAGGTAGTGGTCGAAGAGTTTTTCGGCGGGAACAACATAGCTTAGCTGGCAGAAGTGGCATTTGGGACAATAGTCCATCTGGAGGGGGAACATCTCTGTTGCTTCATCCTTGGACTTCTTTAGGTTGTTTGCAAGGGGGGATTTGCCAAGGGACAGGACTTGCTTCATCCTTTGATTGCCGCACACCCTGCATTCTGATTTGTAGTTTGCTACATAATCCTTCACTTCTTCCTTCTTCACCAGCTCGTGGGGGATTGTGTGCTTTCCGAAGTTCTCGTGCTCCCTTTCGCCGCTGACGAGGTTTAGGAAGAGGGAGTCCTCAAGGAAGACCATTGTGTGGGCAATGTTTGGTTCCGTTACTACCAAGTCTCCCGCGTTTATTATGTGGGTCCTTAGTGGGCTTTTTGGGTCCTTAAGGTTTTTGAAAAGGCTTATGAATTTTCCGCTAACCAAGAGGCATTTCTGCTGCTGTATTGGGTGATAGTGATTTGCTCTTGAGGTTCCCCTCTTGGATGAAATCATGCCTATCCAGTTTATTGGCTCCGGGAGTTCGTAATTGTCAATCCTTCCCCTCTCGTCTACAAAAGCCTTGTCTCCTGAAATTATGTACTCTTCCATGATTCAATCATCTCTCTCAGCCCGTCCCTAAGATTGTGCTTTAACTGGAATCCTGTTGACAATAACTTCTTGTTGCTCATGGTGTAGCCCTTGTTTGGAACCTCGTCATCCGTTGGGACCAGTTGAACCTTGCTGTTAATCTCCTTGCAGAGTTCTGCAACCTCTTTTACTGTTAGATTCTCGTTTGTCACGTGGAAGGTTTCCCGTGAAATTTCTTTCTTCTCGGCCAGATACTTCATGCATCTCGCAACGTCCCTGACATGAACAACTGATTTGTACTGAACCCCTCCCCCGAAAAGCCTTATTGTCCCGTTTTGTGAAGTGATTTTGGCAAACAGGTTTGGCATGATTTTGATTCTCATGGTGCATCCGCCAAGACCGTAGCTTGACGCAAGTCTTGTTATTATGTAGTTTTTGTCGCCTTCCCTGAGGTATTTTTCTGTGGCGTATTTCCCTTTCGAATATGTCAGTACAGGGCAGGGGGTCTCGTCTTCCTTTATGTCAAATACGGGTTCCTTAAAGCCTTCGAAAACAACATGGGTTGATGGGAATATTATTTTTGCATCCTTCTTCATTGCATCTATCACATTTTTTGAGCCCTCGATTGCCACCCTGTCAATGAGCCGGTCTTTTTCCTTATCTGACTCTGTGCTGGTGTAGGCCACGTCTGTGATTCCGGCAAGATGGTAGATTATGTCGGCATCCTTTACAATTTCTGATATGGACTCCTTGTCCAGAATGGCCCCTTGGATAAACCTGATTCCCTGCTTCTTCAATTCAACTACATTGGTTGAGACAAACCGGTCGTCGACAACGATTATTTCTTTTTTGTCGCTTTCCTTTGAATATAGCCTGCATAATTCCGTTCCTATGTAGCCTAAACCGCCTGTAATTACAATCTTCATTTGGTTAACCAAGCAGATTGTCTTGATATTTGCTTAAATAACTTTCTGTGTCAGAAAAACCGGTGCTTTACC
This sequence comes from Candidatus Altarchaeota archaeon, assembly GCA_030622515.1. Taxonomy (GTDB): domain Archaea; phylum SpSt-1190; class SpSt-1190; order DYHY01; family DYHY01; genus JAUXGB01. Next base: position 19,333 of record JAUXGB010000001.1, on the reverse strand, counting down.
ATGTGATGGAGGGCGATTATCCCGTCCTTCCAGGTTATTTTTTTGCCCTCTTCAAAGGAGCGCGGGTAGTAGCTGATAGGTATCTGGATTATTTTGTTGCCTTTTCTCAGCAGCTTGCAGGTCAGTTCTATGTCGTATTCAAACCTGTCTGACTCCACTTTCACACTCTTGAGTGTCTTTTTCCTAAACAGCTTGTAGCATGGTTCGACGTCGGTAAGCCTTGTGCCGTAGAGGATATTGAAGGCTGTTAAGAGGAACTTATTTCCTACGAAATGAACAACGTTTGAAAGTCTGCTTTTCTTGGATAATCTGAATGAGATTTTGGCACGGGTGCTTCCGAACCGCGAGCCGAAGACTATTGTTGAGTTCGTGTTCAACAGGGTCTGCACCAAATCCCTGTAGTCCTTCGGGTCGTATTCTAGGTCGGCATCCTGAAAGATGACAAGGTCGCCTGTTGTGTGGCGGAGGGCTGTCTTGATGGCTGCCCCCTTTCCCCTGTTCTTCCCATGATAGAATATTTTGTATTTTTTCCTCTTCTCAAGTTTTTTGAGAAGCTTCCTGCTCCCGTCGCTGGAGCAGTCGTCAACCATTATTATTTCTTTCTTAATCCCCTTGGGCAGCTTCGCGGCTTCGACTTTTTTCAAAAGCCTGAGAAGGGTTTTGCCCTCGTTGTATACCGGGATTATTATTGAAAGTTTCACGTCACTAGGCGATAAAAGACGTTTATAAAGATATGGTTGGACTACTCAGTCTCGACCCGTGGGGCGAGGATGTAGGAGAGGTGGACAATGTCCTGTTTTGTGAATTCTGCCTGGAGTGGGAAGTCTGACTTGAAGGAGATTTTCAGCTCGTTGGATATTTTTGAGCCTTTCATGATTTTTTTCATGTAGTCGATGGCGTAGCGGGCCTTGGCTGGGGTCTGCACCTGCAGGCTCTTGAGCGCTGCGTCGCCGGAGGCGAGGGTTAGGCGGGATTCGCCGCTTGAAGAAACTGATTCCATGACGAAGCTGCCCTCGGAAGCTATCAGGACTATTGCGTCCTGCCCGATTGCCGCCGCGTCGGAGATTCCCTGCTCGAAGACATTGGGTGCTATGACGACTGATGCGTCGAACTGGAGGGATGGTGCTTTCTTTCCCTCGCCGACTGACTCGAGGAGGGGGATGGCAAAGGTCCTTGTGGAGTCGCCGCGGAAGGTTACTTTCAGCTGGTTGTCGAGGAGGCTCAAAGAGAGTTCGTCGTTGGTCTTTGCCTGACGAAGGACCTGAAAGAAGCGCTCCATGTCGACTGTTATCAGCTGTTCTTCCTCAAGCTCGTAGGCCTCAAAGGCCGGGCGGAGGAACTTGAAGATGGCCATGGAGACGTTTGCCGGGTCCATTGCATTCATGAAGATGCCGTCGCTGGTTATTTTGAAAGAGACATCCCCTTTGATTAGTTCATAGATGGCGCCAACGGCGTCCTTAAACAGGCTTGCGTTGGATAGCTTTGCACTAAATGTCATGTTTCATCTCATCCTTCCAGATTTTATCTACTTTTTGCTTCAGTTCTGGATTAGGAAGCTTGGACGGGATTATAAGCTCTCCGCTAATGTCGAAGCCCTCTGGCGTCTGGACCACGAGGCCGACAATTGTTACAAGGTTTCCCTCCTTAAGGGATTCGAGCTTCTCGATTAATTCTAGGCTGTCGAAGAAGACTTTTGCTGTCTTGCCGGAGGCGTCGTCAACGGAGATTACGCCAGCTTCAGGCTCCCGGGCAATTAGGGTGGCTGTCACCCTTACTCTTTTGTCTTCGGCAGGGTTGACAGTGGCAAGGGTTCGCTCAACCGCAGGCTTCCTCTGCATCATGGTTAGAGGGGAATTGGGGGGTTTAAAAGGGTTAGGGGTGGGTTTCCACTGCAAATGTATAAATGATGCTTTGGAATAGTTTCTGAATGAATCTTGAGCAGATTTGGATGCCGCTGCTGCTCACAACTCTTGCAGGGCTTTCGACAGGGATTGGAAGCCTTATTTCCTTCTTCATAAAGGATTTCAAAAAATGCTATCTCTGCCTTGCCCTTGGGTTTTCTGCCGGCGTTATGATTTATGTCTCCTTCGCAGAGCTTCTGGCATCTTCTATCGAGAGCGTTGGGTTTGGCTTGGGCAACCTTGCTTTTTTTGTCGGCATTGTCTTTATTGCTGCTATTGACTTTCTTGTCCCTCATGAGTATATTGAGGAGCACGTTAAGGTTGACAGGAAGAACAGGAGACTTATGGCGGCAGGGGTTTTTACTGTGATTGGGATAGCTATTCACAACTTCCCTGAGGGGCTTGCCGTCTTCATGAGTTCACTGCAAAGCCCTTCCTTGGGCATTTCCCTTGCAATTGCTATTGCAATACACAATATTCCTGAGGGGATTGCTGTCTCAATGCCAATTTATTATGCAACAAAGAGCAGGGCAAAGGCGTTCTGGCTCTCCCTTCTCTCAGGGCTTGCCGAGCCGGTTGGGGCGGTCATTGGATTCCTGATTCTCATGCCGTTCCTCAGTCCTGTCGTGCTTTCGCTCAGTCTTGCGTTTGTCGCAGGAATAATGGTGTTCATTAGTTTTGATGAACTGCTTCCTGTTTCCTTTGAGTATGACAAATCAGGTCATTTGTCCATTGTAGGGATAATCATCGGGATGGCAGTTATGGCTGTTAGCTTGATGTTATTCTAGGGATATGGTTTTATAGGTGGATTTTGTAGATGAAATTAATGGCCAAGCGGAGAAGGACACTGGACCGGCTACTCGGTTCGGAGTTTAGAAAGAAATTCAAGAGGATGCATCCTGAATTTGAGAGGTTATTGTTTGGGCCTGCAAGCAGGACTGCTATGGAGTCTGCCAGAAAGATAAAGAAGAGATTCGAAGCGTTCAAGTACTGGGTTGTTAGGGATAAGAGAAAGGCGATTGACGAGATGTTTTTCAAGTACGAGAACCTGCCGCCTTTCACAAAGGAGTATTGGTTTATGCATCTTGACTCGGTCGAACCGGGACTTTCGCGTCAGTTGGTTTTCATGTTCATGAAGTATAGCTCAAAAGCCAAGAGTAACAGGGGCATAAGGCTTGACAAAAAACCGGGAATCGCCTGCTGGTTCTTTGACGGAAAGAAGTATGATGTTGCGGAAGTCAGGCACGATGTTAAGATTGAAAAGAATCGGATTCATTCGCCGATTTTCCGGTTCGAGGGCAGCTATCCGAACTATTCACTGAAGATTTACAAAGGGAAGAAAAAGATAGGTGATTTGAAATTTCACGAAGCGAAGAAGAAGAGAAAATATGACTTCGATAATGTATTTGTCGGTCCTTTGGGATTTGAACTTGTCAACCTCTATTTAGACTTCAAAGGGATGCTGAATTCAAAAAAGATATCCGGCGTTTCTCTCGTGCAAAAAGTAATTGTTACGACCCCGTTCCTCCCGTGGAGATGGGGATGGGTCCATTTCAGGGATGGCTCGGTTGTTGAGTATTTTCTGCCCCAGTTGGATTTTCTTGGGGTGAAGTACAGGATAAAACCCACCCTACGTTTCACTGACCGCAGGGGAAAGAGGTTTGATTTTGAGAATTTTGAGATTAAAAAAGCGGGGGACAGGTGGTTCCTGCACACCCGGGGAGGGGAACTGTCCCTCTTGATGAAATCTTACGCTTCTTCAAGGTTCATTATCCAGTCGATTGGGAAGTTTCATTATGACGAATATTTCACCAAGGTGATTGACTTCTCGTTCAAGAGGGGGGGAAAAGAAATCTCAATGGAACAGGTTAGGCATGGGAGTGGCCTTGTAGAAGACGCCTACGGGTTTACGCTTTAGTGGCCTTCGCGCCAGGTGTGCCTGCATTTTGCGCAGCGGTAGAACCTTGTTGCCGGCTCGTCGCCGCTTCGGGTCTGGACCATCCACCACATGGCGCCGATATTGTGGCATTTTGGGCATTCGACATTTATTACGGAAACTTTCTTCATCTCCTCCTCGGCGTCGATGAGGGGGATTGATACCTGGTGGCTGAATTCAATCTTTGTTACAAAGGAGGATTTTTCAAGGGGGGTGACCTGCTTGGCGGCGCATTTCCTGCACTTAAGGTGGACAGAGGTGGATGTTTTCTTTACGGGAAACATCAGGCCGCCGCACTTTTTGCAGAATTTCATGCTATCTTCTCACTATGCTATTCCACATCTCAATCGGTATTACCTTTATAAAACCTACGATTGGGACTTTCAGGACTGCCTTGCCCTCTATTGCTGTCTCCGGCGTAAGCCATGGGTCAAGGCCAGGATTGTGATCTCCTTTTGTCCTGTATAGTGTTATGTTTCCTGACTCCTGCTTTTCAACAATCCTGTGAATTATCGGGTAGTTGGAGTTGGGGACATGGAAGACTATTACCTCGCCAATGGTCGGGTCTTCTGCGCCAAATATGATTAGGACGTCTCCCTTGTTGAAGCCGTTCGGGAAGGGGAAGGCGTTGATTTGTCCTTGGGAAAATCCCTTGGCCTCAAGCCAGGCATAGTGCTTTGGGATGCTCGCAGGGTCGTGAACCATGCTTCCGCTCATTACAGCCACCAGCGGGGTCTGATTGCCAAGGAAGATGGCAAGGACGTTTCCGATAATTGTGGCGACAATAATGGCAACCCCTATCCAGAGTGCCCAGTCCTTTATCTCATAGATGAGCTTGTCGAAAAAGGAGGTGTTCTTTGGCATGGGGGTGTAGGATAGAGAGGGGAATATATTGGTTTTGTTTAGTGGCAGGGAGGCTTGAGAGGGTATAGATGGGATAAGGGGGGTTGTAAGTTATGGAAGGATTTCAGGATTTCAACTTATGGTACTCAGGCTTTTGCTCCCGGCATGGGGGGCGGAGCAGGATGGAGTCGGTGAGGTGGTATTTGGGACAGGTTAGGAAGAAGAATTATCAAAACTCTAGCAAATGGCCGATATAAAGTCCATTTCGGGCGTGGCTGGTGGGACATTTAGGGAAGCCTTCCCTCTCCCACCCTTTTGGCCAGATTATCGGCCTTTCCTTCTTTTTCCCCTCTTGGCCAGCTTTTTTGGCTGTTGCTGCTGCTTTTTCCTCGTGTAAATGGCCGATAGGAGGGTAAAGAGCCCTAGTGAGAGGAGAGCGAGTTGGGGGCTGGAGGTGAGGAAGAGGATTATTGAGCCGGCGATAGCGCCAATTCCTAGGGCCGAGAGGTAGAGTCCTGGCGCGGCAGCCTCCATCCCGAAGAGGGAGAGGCCGACAAGGAAGAGGGCGACGGCAAGGAGCTCCATAGCTGGTTGATGCCATGTCGGGATATAGGCTTTTTGGTAAAGAATTTAATCCCTGAGGGGTTCTCATTCCCCATGGCTGACAGTTATGATGAGTACTGGATAAGGAAGGTTCAGCAGCTTTGGCAGGCGCATGAACAGCTGAGACGGAAGGTTGAGTTGCTTGAAAGCAGGACTGTTGCCAGGGTTGAGCGAAGGGAGGAGAAGGTTGAGCGTGTGGAACCTGCCCTGAGCGAGAGGGAGCTGACTGCCTGCATGGCACTGAAGGAATTGGGGGACTTTTCAACTGTTGAAGAGATTAACAGGTATCTTAGGGAGACGAGAAATATTGACGAACCCTTGAGGGAGACCCTTCTCCTGAGGCTGAGGGGTGCGGTTGAGAAGGGGTATGTCAAGTATGATTCCAAGTCGAAGAAGTTTAAGACAGTTAAGGAGACATTTCTGGTCAGGTGATTTTTTGGAAAAGCTGAAAGGGGAACTCTTAGGAGACAAGATTGTGGTTAAGGAGTTTGGGGAGCTTTTCCAGAAGAGCGGATTCGGGTCGGTGAGGGACGACGGCCTTTACCTTGCTCCTGAGGAAGCGCTGTTCCTGCTGAAGAAGGAGAGGCTTGAGGTCTTCGAGGGTAGGAAGAGAATTGATTTCGAGAAGCTGTTCAGGGTCTTTAGGAAAATCTATCCTGAGATTTTTATTCGGTATCAGGTCTATCGGGACCTGCGCGACAGGGGCCTTGTCGTGAGGAGCGGGTTGAAGTATGGCACTCACTTTCGTGTCTATGAGAGAGGCGTTCGCCCGAAGAGAGGGGCCCGCCAGCCGTGGGAGCATGCCAAGTTCCTGGCGCATGGTGTTGCCGAGGGGGAAAAGTACACTATTACTGAGATTTCAAGGTTTGTGAGGCTTGCCCACTCTGTGAAAAAGAGGCTTTGGCTCGGGGTTGTCGACGGGGAAGGGGATGTTACCTACTTCCAGTTCACGCGGGTGACGCCCTAGCTATTTCGAAACAGAAACTTCTCCGCTGTTGATTGCGTTTATCATGTCCTTCGGGTCCTGCCCGTCAATTGTTACACCCATTGACTTGCAGGTGCCGATAATCTGCTTGACAGCTGATTCGAAAGTGTTTGCCTGAAGGGTGGATTCCTTTTCTTTTGCGATTTTGATGATTTTGTTAAGGGGGAGGTCCCCGGCTGTTTCCTGCCCTTTGCCCTGCTCGCCCTTTGCGCCTTTCTCAAGGCCGAGCTCTTTCTTGATTAGGGCAGACACTGGCGGCGAGCCGATATCGATGTCGAAGGTCTTGTCGCTGTGGACGATTAGGGTAACCGGGACGGTCAGGCCTGAGTATTTCTTTGTGTCAGCGTTGAGCTTTGCAACAATCTGGCCAACATTTACACCCATTGGGGCGACCGCTGGTCCCAGAGGCGGGCCTGCTGTTGCCTTTCCGCCCTTTATCAGAAGCTTAATCTTGGTATCTGCCATAGGGACAATTCCTTGACACCCTTTAAAAAAGTTTAGGAAGGTTTGGGCTTCTCCTCGTTAATGTGCTGGACAACCCGGATGGATTCGACCGCGACTGTTACGGGAATGGGCACGGCAGCCTCAATCAGTTCAACTGTCACTTCCCTTTTCGTCTTGTCAACTCTTGTCACCTTCGCTTTTTCGCCCTTGAAAGGCCCGCTGACAAGCTCGATAATGTCGCCTTTGTCTATCTTCATCTTCGCCGGCTTGGCAATCAGGAAGTGCTTGATTTCCTCAATGGTCAGGGGTTTGCGGACCAAGCCTCGCACGTGGTTTACGCCGTGGATAGCCTCTTCCAAATCAGAAATTGAACCCGCTTCCGCAATTACATATCCCTTGATTTCCTTCGGGAGGATTATGGCTTTCACCTGAAAATCTTTTTTCGCCAGCGCTAAGTCTATGTTTTCGAGGACGGTCTCTTCCCTTCCTACTGTCGTTCTTATTGCGTAAATCACGCTCATTTTTTTCACCTTCACAGTCCAATCAGCTGGAAGACAATGTTTATTGCAAAGCCAAGCATGCCGATTGCAAGTATGCCTATTCCTGTCAGCTGAACTATCCTAACAAATTCCTCTTTTGTCGGACGGCGTGCAATGCTGAGGACTCTAAGATAGTCGTTTAATCGGTTTCTCAAGGCCGGTCTCCTCTACTGAAACAAACTCGATGCCGAGTTCTTTTTCCATCCTTGTCCTTCGCTTGTCTTCCATCAGCTTTTCCCTGCCGGTTATCTGGGCCGACTGGACGCCTGTCACGATGAGGAGCACGCGAACGGTCTGCTTGAGGGATTCGTCAATCTGGGCACCCCAGATTACCCTTGCCTCAGGGTCAAGCTTGTCCGTGACTATTGAGACGATGTTTCGCGACTCGTCAAGCGTCATGTCTGGTCCGCCAATGACATTAATCAAGGCTCCCTTTGCCCCGGTGATATCAACATCAAGAAGCGGGGAGTTGATTGCTTTTGTAACAGACTCCATGGCACGGTTCTCCGTATCGCTCTCGCCAAGGCCGATGAGGGCAACCCCGCCAGACAGCATGACTGCCTTGACATCTGCAAAGTCGAGGTTGATTAATCCCGGCTTGGTAATCAGTTCAGTGATTCCCTTAACCGCGTTGACAAGGATTTCGTCCGCGACCTTGAACGCTGTTGAGATTGGTATGTCAGGAACCAACTGGAGCAGCTTGTCGTTTGGGATGACAATCAGGGTGTCAACAACTGTCTCAAGCTTGGAGAGACCCATGACCGCGTTGTTCCACCTTGCATGTCCTTCCATCTCGAAAGGCAGGGTGACTATTCCAATTGTCAGGGCTCCGAGCTTCTTTGAAACCTCGGCAACTACCGGGGCTCCGCCCGTTCCTGTTCCTCCGCCAAGGCCGCAGGTGATAAAGGTCAGGTCAGTTCCCATAAGGGCCTCCTTGATGTCCTGCTCGTTCTCGCGAGCTGCCTGCTCGCCAATTGTCGGGTCTGCGCCGGCTCCAAGGCCGCCTGTTATGTCTTTCCCGATGAGGACCTTTTGGGCCCCCTTTACCTTAAGCAGGTCCTGGGCGTCAGTGTTAATCGCTATCATTTCAGCCCCTTCAATGCCGACTTCCATCATTCTCAGGATTGAATTGTTTCCGGAACCTCCAATTCCAACTACCCGAATAACAGCCTTGTGCTGCCTGAGTATCTCCTCTAATTCTGTGTCTGTACCTGTGTGGTGACCAGACGCCTTTTCACGAACCGAACCGATAAGTCCTTTCATTTTGTACTTCCCCCGTATCTCATTTCTCAAAGGTGTATGTGAATTTAATAGTTTTGATTTTCAAGTGGGCAAGAGCGTCATCTGCGACCTGTTTCATGCCTCTTGGCTCAACCAGCATCCCTTTTGGCAGGCTAACTTCTACCGCATCCTTCTTCACCTTGATACCGAAGTCCTTGGAGGTCTTGAGATGGTACCTGATTAGGCCAAGCACCTGCTCCTCAAGCTTTTCAACCTGCTTCTCTATCTTGATTTCGTACTCGAGAGTCTTGCCGGCGAGCGGGTGGTTGAAATCAACTGTAATTCTTCCGCCTGAAACGCTTTGCACCTTTCCTATCATCTGGCCGACATTAACCATCATGCCGACTTTTGGGTCAACCTTCTGGCTCCTGAAGAGTTTCTCAGGAATGACCTGAAGCCTTTCCTTCTTCCTCTCCCCAAAGGCCTTTGCCCCCTCGACCATAACGGTCTTCTTCTGCCCGACCTTCATCTTGATAAAGGCTTCCTCAAGCGCGGGCAGCATGTGGCCTGCGCCAATTATCATGGGGATAGGGCCGTAGAACGCGTTTTTGTTCCAAATCTTCTTTTCCTTGGCAAGCTTCTCGTCTGTCAGGTCGAAAATCTCACCAGTTCCCTTGATTTTTCCAGTGTAACTTACCTCGATGAAGTCTCCTTTTTTTACCATTTTGAGTCTTGCCCCTTTTCGGATAATTCCTAACTTCTAGGGTGGGGGTTTAAAAAGGTATTCCCTAAGAATCAAGCAAGTTTTATAAGGTAGCACTGGAAGGTGGTTATGTAGGGATGAAGATGAAGGGACCGGAACATCTTGTAGGAACAGTTCTCTCACCTTCAGGGGAGAAGGCGGAGGTTTCAATACAGGATTCAAAACTCCCAGCTCTTGAAAGAACGCGAATAAATTACAGGCAGCTGCCAAACTTAAAGCTAAGGGGGGTTGACGCTGGAATCGGGAAGCTGGCGGCTGGCTTCGACTTTGAGGTCAGGGAGAATATTGGAAAGCTTGAGGCTGGCAAGTATACCTTTGTTGGTTTGGTGCCTTACCCGCACACAGGAGGGCCTGGGGCTTCTGAAAAACTCTGGGGATACATAGTTGACCTTGGGGCTGTTGGTGAGGGTGAAAGCGAAGCTGTGGAGAAGTTTCTTAAGCGTTATGATAGGATAAAAGGGAAGGGCGGAGAAGTCAGGAAGCTTAAGGACGAGGTATTCAGTTCTGTTGGAGAAATGCTTGAGGAAAATGACTACCTGCTTGTTGAGAGGGGTGCTGAATGGGGCAAGCACCGGCTCTGCACTGGTGGCGACCTTGACTTTTACATTATTTCACCAGATAACAGGGGAGACTGCCTTGGCCAGATAAGTTGTATTATTGGCGGGAAAAAACTGCCTGACTTGGTTGCCAGCGTTAAGTTTACAGATTTCCCTGACACGCGCCTATTTCTCAGGAATCCTGAAACAGGGATTGCTGAATTCGCCGCATCAAGAAAAAATATTGAGCCCTATGAGGGAGAAATCTATGGGAAAATCAGAGGGCTTGGGGGAAAGCGGGTTGACGTTGCACTTATCCGTCCCGAAAGCCTCAGGGGCAGGGCGAGGGACAACAATGATTTCCTCTTGAGGGAGTATCGCAAGGCAAACTCGGATGATTTCAAATCACTTGAAGAATTCTACCAGACAAACAGCTTGCTTACAACTGAGTTTATGAAGCCTGTTGGCCATGTCTGCCATCTGCTTGACGCCAACCCGGAGAGGGAAGGTTACCAGAGGGTTGTTGAGCTTCTGGAGATGGAGTGATAGGCTGCGAGAAAGCCGCCCTGCTTATGCAATCTCCATAACGGAGTCTTCCTCGATTATGTGGAGGGCGGCGAAGATGATTACGGCGAAGGCGAGGGACCAGAGTTTTCCTGTGTCGGTTAGGGATGCCTGCATTGCCCAGCCAAGGGCAAAGATGAGGGCAAAGTAGACGCCGATGAGGATGGTTGAGGGGAGCCAGATGTCGCTTTCGGAGAGTTTTATCGAGGCGAAGCCGGCAAGCATCATGACTATTGCCGCCTGGAGGAGAAGGGTGGAGTGGCCTGCTGCCAAGACAAGAGAGGCGCCGACGAGGATGAAGCCTAAGAGGCGGCGGGTGACTTTGTCAATTATTTTGATTAGCTGGGGGGCCTGTAGGGCGATGCCAACCGTCAGTAGGAGAAGGATGAAGAGGGGCCTGAGCGTGGTTTCGACCATTGGGATGTAGCCAAGGCCGATTGAGGCGCCGACAATGTAGGAGAAGATGGTCAGGAACCAGAGGAGTGGGTCGTGGAGGGAGAAGAACTTCTTCCCAATGCAGCCCTTGCTTTTCAGGTTGTCAACGATTTGCTTGACTTCGTCAACTGAGAGGCCAAGCCATGAGGCGAAGTTGGAATGATGCACCCTTTGGTGGCCGTAGCTTCTTGAGAACTTAAGCACTGCTGCCTCGCCGGAGCTGAGAGCCCTTTTCGCAAGGCGGTGCTCGTAAAGGCGAAAGGCTGCAGGCATGATGAAGATTGCCGCGAGGAGGGTGTAGAGGAAGGAGATGGATGTTATTATGCCGAGGGCGGACAGTCCGCCTGTCATTATTGGCGCAATCATGAGGAAGGTTACCGCTGCTATGAGGTAGATGCCGACGACGGCTCGGGAGTACTGGGTGTAGACTGCTTTTATTGCGTGGCGAACCGGGACAGGCTTTCTCCTCTGGTCGAAGTATTCCTTGGCAAGAAGGTAGTTTATGCCGCAGGAAAGGCCGAAGGATATGGGGGCGAAGAGGGTGGCCACCCCGACTACTTGGACCTGCATGACTGCTGCTGTTAGGGCGACAGCCGGCAGGGCGATAATGTTTGGTGCGCAGCAGATGATTGCCTTGCGGAAGCTCTTGAGCATGAAGGTAAGCATAAAGGGAATGATGAAGAGGGTGAGGAGGAACAGCAGGGCTGTGTCGTGGCTGAAGGCAAGGGCCGGGGCAAAGAGGATTGAGAGCATGCCGGCAAGGAAGATGAATCCTGCGACGGTCAGGATGGCCCTAAAGGTGTCTGAGGACTGGCTTGCAAGGGGTGCTACAAATCGGCTTGCCATAGCCCTTAAAAAGTGGTTTCGGCTTTAATACGTTTCGGGGATTTACAACTTGAGCTTTATCTTTCCCGCTTCAGGGCGGGCCTCGAGGACGCTTGGATGGGAGATGACAGTGCTCCAGCCTGTCTTGCGGAAGAGGTCGGTGATGGCGTCTATCATCTGGAGATTCTCGGAAATCTTGTTTGCCTTTTCCTTCTCGGCGTCAGCGTCAGCCAGCAGCTGTTGGCGGGCTGCTTTCTGGCGGGCAAGGGCCTGCTCAAGTGGCGCTACTTTTTCCTCAATCCTCTTGGCGTCGAGGAAGAAGGCGGCCGACTGGTCCTGCCTGCTCTTGGATGCTTCGACTGCCTGGAAGAAGGTCGGGTAAACCTCGTCAGGTTCCTCGTCAAGCCTGAGCGGGAAGACTTCTGTTCCGTAGCGGTAGCCGCGGTCCTCGTCGAGCCGTTCGATAGCTTCGAAGATGTGGGCCAGCAGCTTGTCTGCCTCGCTTCGCTCAAGATGGAGAGTGTCTTTTGGAATGGCGCAGAGGGCGAGGAAGTGTTCGGAAAGGGTTTTTCCAAGGCCGAGGTCGGCTGCAAGGAGCTTTACGCACTCTTTCGCTCCGAAGAGTTTTTGGAAGGAGTCAAGGCGAAGGGATTCGAGCGATGGCGAGAGTGGCGGGGGCTTGTAGTCGTGGCCCGGAAGGATGGAGCGGGTGCGCCACTTGCGCTGGACAGCGGCGCCGACTATCTTGCCCCTGTCGGTCAGGATTATGTTGCCGTCGAAGACCTCGAGGATTAGGGAGAGGTTACCGGAGTCGAGCGTTACAATCCTGTCGCCGCCCATTTGTGTTACTTGGGAGATTGCTCTCCCCTCAAGGTGCTTCCTCAAGAGGCTGACAAAGCCGGTTGCCTTCAGGCCGACTGGCTTTTCTCTTGTCAGGTAGATGTGGCCGGGGGAAGAGACGAGGAAGGTTTTGGGCTTGGTCGAGAACTCGAAGACGAACTTTTTTCCCGAGGAGGAGATTTTCCTGAGCCGGAAGCCTTCGAGCCGCTTCAGCTTTTTGACAGCGGCGAGGAAGGAAAGGCTATTGAGGCCTGCTATCTTCATCACCCTCCTTTTTCTCCAGCTCGCCGCTCTCAATCTGCTTGCGGAACTCATCTATCTGGTTGCCAAAGTATTCTCGGAATTTCGAGGTTACTGAGAGGAGCTTGGTTCTTCCCTTTGGTTCGGAGGAGACAAAGCCGCGGCCGATTAATCTTTTGATTTGGTCGTAGACGCGGTTGCCGCGAATCTTGACTATTTCGCTCTGGCGGATTGGCTGGTAGTAGGCAATTATTGAGAGGGTTTTTGAATCTCCTTCGAGGAGGTCTGTCAGGGATGACATTTCCTTGACATGGGGAAGGTAGGGGTCCTTTACCTTCATCTTGTAAAGGTCGTCTTCGAACACGATTTCAAGGGCTGAGTTGTTCCCGAACTCACCCATCAGCTCTTCGAGAAGCTTCTTTGTGGCTGCCGGGGTTGTTCCTGCAGCCTTACAGATTTCTTTCAGCCTGAGCCTTCGTCCCGCAAGGAAGAGCGCTGCCTCAATCAGCTTTTTCTTTTCAATCTCCTTCCCCATCTGCTTCCTCCTCGTAGGCAATCTCATCTATCACTGTGTAGGTGGTTGGTTTGATTGGCCGGTCAAGGTCTTTCTTTTTTATAAGTATTGGGCTGTTCCACTCCTCCTGCTGAAGCTCGATAAACTCGTCGTTTGCAAGGTGGAGGAGGCCGATGAAGATTAGGGCGTTGCGGTCATGGCCTTCAACTTCTTCGACGCCGGCCTGCTTTCCGAAAAGCTCGCTCATCTCGACAGTTTCACGGTCGGCAAGCTTCCTTTGAAGGAAGACCCTTAGGCCTTCGAGGAGCCGGCTCATGTCAAAGAACGAGAAGTTGACGATTTGCTTGATGACTGTTCTTCTCCTAAGCTTGCCCTTTTCGATTTCAAAAGCTCCGCGGAGGGCGTCGACCAGCTCAAGGATGGTGATTTTCCTCTCGACCATTCGGCGGACAGGCTTGAGCTTGGGAAGGTCGAGCGGCCTGAAGGGGAGGGCCTCGGTTTTTTCACGCTCAATCTGCTGCTGCTTGTCGTGAAGAAGTCTTTCCGATTTCATCCGGAGGAGAACTGACGCAGTCATTATCGCCTTGCCGGGGAGACGAAAGTCCATTTTCTTCAGCTCTTTGAGCTTCCCGAGGTAGCTTTCCGTCAGCTTTGCTATGTCAATGTCCCATGGGTCAACCTTTTTCCCCCGCACCAGCTCAAGGAGCTGAGAGTCCCACCTACCTATGTCCTCCATTGCAAGGGCTATTAGGTCTACTGCCATTTGAATAGAAGACGCCGGTCGTATTGAAATTAGTTTCGTTTCTCTGGCTTCTGCTTCCCTGGCTTTTGCGTTGAGATGTCAAAAGCTGACTTAATCGCACACATGAGGAGCGGGCCGATGAAGATGCCGGGAAGGCCAAACGTCATGACCCCGCCGAAGAAGCCAAAGGCGAAGAGGATAGGATTGAGGGCGTACTCGCTCAGGGAGGCGCGGAAGAGGATTTCGACAACCCCGACAACGACAATGAAGGCGACAAGTATTCCGAAGTTCACCAGATTGGGAATTGTGTATTGCCAGATTGCTACGGCTGCGAGGATTACCCAGTAGCCCATCACAGGGAGGAAGGTGAAGAAAGTCACCAGAGTGGCTATTGGGGCGGCGTAGGGGACCCTTAGGAGGGTCAGGAGGATTCCTGACAGGAAGCCGAAGATGAGGGCAAGCATGAAGTTGATGTAGATTATTGCCTTGAAGCCTTCAGAGAAGCGGAGGATAAATTCCTGTTCCTGCCCTGTCAGCCTTAGTCTGTTGATGTAGTCGTGGAGCTTCCCGTGGTCTTTCAGCAGGTAGCCGATGATAAAGACAAGGAGGAAGAGCTTGAGGACGAGCTCAGGGGCCAAGAGGAGGTAGGATGCAATGAATTCGCCGAAGTTCTCGCTTGGCTTGGTGAGGAGAAATTCCTGCTTTTCAACTATTTCCCTTGGGATAAATCCTTCGGAGGGGAGGCCAAGTACTGATAAGTTGTCGTAGGCGACAAGGCCCTGCTGGAGGACAAATCCATAGAGGTAGATGGCTGGCAGGACAATCAGGGTGAAGGCCAAAGCTGACATGAGGATGGCGGAGCGGGAATTACCCATCTTGATGGAAAGTTTTTTGTGAAGGGGAAGCATGATGTAGGCTATTATTGCGCCGAAAATTATGGAGTCGCTGATTGGCTTGAGTAGCCATATCAGGAGGACAAGGGCAAACAGGGCCGGAAGGTGTCGTTTCATCTTAAACATCAATTATCCCCAGCAATTTAAGTATTTTAGCTATTAGCTGAGATAGTGGATTGCAATCGATATTTATCGTGTTGCTAAATTCGCGGGTTCTTGTCGCGTTAAGGGAGTCTGTGTAGGTGACGCGAGTCTTGTAGTAGTGGATGCCGCAGGCGTTTGGCTGGACGGTGAAACTAGCTCCGGAGTGGTTTCCCCAAGGGAAGGAGGTATCGAGGGACTGGATTCCCCCGTTGACTATCTTTGGGCGAAGCCTGAAGATGGAGGCCTCTTTGAAGAGGGAGGAGGGGGGAGATAGTGACAGTTCTGTCTGTGGGGCAACCTGAACAAACTTTCTCAGCGTTTCAGTTCCTGACAGCGTCTTCACATTTGCCGAGATTATTGAGGGGGTGGAGAGGCTTGTCTGGAAGATGAAGGCTGCCGAGGGGGTGACGGTTTTCTTCTCGCTTTGTCCGTCAAACTCCACCTCGACTTCGACAGGTTCGTTGGAGTATGCGATTACCTTAACCTCAAAGTTTTCCCCGACGGAGACAAGACTGGGGATAACCATGATGTACCGGAGCTTGGAGTCGGAGAAGGAGAGGGGAAGGACATCGTAGCTTTTTGATGTTGAGTAGATGGCGACCTCGTCTCTGGCCGGGATGGTCAGCTCAACTGTGGTTGAGGTTCCAGCCTCAAGCTGGGCGGTCCCGGTGATGCCTGAACCAAGCTCGATTAGTTCAACAGGCCCGTCATAGGTCGAGGAGGAGAGCATTACCATGATTTTTGCCTGCTCGCCTTCCCTGTAGCTTGTCTTGTCAGAACTGAGGGAGAGGTAGGTTGAGGGCTGCCTGTCCATTATCGCAATCCTTTTCTGCTCTGACTGGCGACCGGATACAGCGACGAGCGGGAACTTGTAGTTTGGCGTTGGCGCAGTGAGGACCCAATTTATCTCAGCCGAGCTGCCGGGGAAAACTATTGCTGTGGTGTTTTCCTCGCCGTAAGCAAGCTGGAGCCCCTTGTCATCGTCGAGGTTGGAGGGCTTGTAGTAGAGCTTTGCCTCGTTCAGGGATGCTGTGGCTATCTGACTGGTCAGGGTTGCTTTTGCCAAAAAGTATTCGTTCTTATTTGCCTCTTCCGGCATTTCAAGGGAAACTGTTACTGGGGTGAAATCGACTTCTTCGGCGATAATTGTAACGACAGGGTCTATTTTCTGCCAGATGAAGGCTGGCGGGGAAGCGAAGTAGCTGTAGTTTGTTTCCTGAACCGGGAAGCTTTCGTCTGTTCCAGCGTAGAGTTTTATGTGGGATGCATCGACGTAGCCAAACTGGCCATAGGTCGGGTCGAAGGGGACCCAGCCGCTGGAGGGGAAGTAGACCTCTGCCCAGCCATGGGGGCCAAAGTCCCCTGTATGGGCTGAGCCGCCATAGGCGTAGCCGCCGACATAGCGGGCAGGGATTCCCAAGCTGCGAAGCATTGCTATGAAGAGGTGGGAGAACTCATCGCAGGCGCCCGCCCTCACCTCAAGTACGTAGGAGCTTTCCTCTGCGGTGTCAATGTAGGCCCGGTCGTATTGGATGTTTTTGTAAACCCAGTAGGCCATTGTTGATACAACATCGAAGAGCTCGTTTTTGTTGGCAGACAGCTCAAGGGCTTTTTCAGCAATCTCGCTGTTAATCCTGACATACTTTGACTCTTCAAGGTAGGGCTTGACCTCGGCTGGAAAACTGGAGAGGGGAAAGGAAGTTGGGTTTCTGACCCTGACGCCGACCGGCTTGGTGATTATTGTGCAGGTGTAGGAGAATTCAATTGGCTCATTTTTCCCAAAGCTGAACGAAGTGTAGTGATTGCCTTCTGTGCCGAGGTAAGGGGTTACCGGGCAGGTTGTAGTTTGCCTCTCGTCATTCTCTGGAAACTCGTAGGTCTTGACAGAGACCCGTTCATAGCTTCCTGCGACCTGTGCTGCGCCTCGAAACTCTAGGTCAAGCTCAAGGGAGGAAAGGGTGGAGGGGTCTGTGAAGCTGAAAGCCGGGATTAGCAGAATAATGATAAGAATGGGCCAGAGCTTCCACCGCATTGTAAGGTCTCCTTACTTCATCTTCAGTCTTTTGGCGACAAACTTCCCTATTATGTCTTTGGTTCCAAGGCCAAATGCAAGCCCGATGCCTAATGCAACAGCGAGTCCCAAGCTTCCCAAGAATATTACAAGAAGGGTTGTCAA
Organism: Candidatus Altarchaeota archaeon; assembly: GCA_030622515.1. Classification (GTDB taxonomy): domain Archaea; phylum SpSt-1190; class SpSt-1190; order DYHY01; family DYHY01; genus JAUXGB01. Next base: position 2,189 of record JAUXGB010000001.1, on the reverse strand, counting down.
CACCTCAGCAGCCTGTGGGAAGAGTTCGGTCATTGACAGCAAGGATGCCATGTAGATAAAGCAGAAGTAGATGATTGCGCCAAGAAGCTTGCTCTGGGGGATTTTCGGGTAGACCATCTTTGACCTGACATACTCCCCTGCCTTGATTACTATGGTGAAGATGAGGACGGCTTTCAAGAGGGAACTCACGCCGCTCTCAACCGCGTTTTGGGTAATGATGGAGATGCCCATTGATTCGAGGGCGCCAAAGATGAAGATTAGGAAGACGGCCCACATGAGGATGCTGCCTGCGAAGACTCCAATTGGAACTTTCATAATTGTTGGCGTTATGCCAACTTCTTTTAGGAGAGTCTCAATCTTTGTTGATTTTATGAACTTGCGCACAAAAAGGTTGAGAAGCCACCCAAGTACAAATCCCACTACAAGAATTGCGATTGGCCCTGGTACGAAATTAAGCCCGCCAACAAAGTTAGCTACCTGTTCTGCCGATGCGGTAAATAGGTCTGCCATGGGTCTACTTTTCAGGACCTACTTAAATACCTTATCTTGAGCGGAGGGGTACAAAAGAGTAGAGGCCGATGGTTTCTTCAGTGTAGCTGCCATCCTCTTTCTTCGTTATCAGCATCATCTTCTGGGCCATAAGGTAGTTGACAGGGACGACCACTCTTCCCCCCGGCCTGAGCTGGGCAATGAGCTTATCGGGAATCTTTTTTGCCGCAGCTGAAACAATTATTACATCAAAAGGCGCTTCAGCCTCCAGCCCGTACCAGCCATCGCCGTCAGTCACCTGAATGTTAGAATACTTCTTCAGCTTTGCCCTTGAGATTTCAGCAAGCTGGGGAACGAGCTCAATTCCAAAAACCTTTCCCTCAGGGCCGACAATGTCGGAGAGCAGTGCCAGCAGGTAGCCCCGGCCGCTTCCTACCTCAAGGACTTTCTCGCCTGACGAGACTCCTGCCGCCTCAATCATGTTGGCTATTGTTGATGGCTGGGAAATTGTCGCGTCATATCCGATAGGGAGAGGATTGTTTTCGTAGGCGTAGTTGTGGTATTCGAGCGGGATAAACTCCTCCCTCCTGACGGCAAGGAAGGCGTTCTCGACAATTTCCCGCTTTATGGCATGGGTCTCCCTGAGGAGCCGTACAAGCCGGTATCTCTGTCTGGTGAAGTCCATTGAGAAGATTAATAAGGCAGGCTTTATAGTAATTTTTCATGCCTTTAAATGCCGGACCAGAATTCTTCGAGAAGAAGGTTAAGTATGAGGAAGCGAAAACCAGAGCTGAGAAGATAAAGGCCCTTGAGGAAATGCTGTCGGCTGCGCCGCACCACAAAGGGGCCCAGACCCTGAGGGGGGACATTAAGAGGAAAATCTCCAAACTGAAGGAGGCGCTGACGAAGAAGAGGGGCGGGGCAAGGAGCGACAGGTATTCCGTGAAGAAGGAGGGGGATGCGCAGATTGTCGTGATTGGTTATCCAAACTCAGGCAAGTCAACTTTTCTATCCCGGGTGACCCACGCCCGTCCTGAGATTGCTTCCTACCCCTACACAACAAACACGGCTGAGATAGGGACGATGGACTACAAGGGAGTGAAGCTCCAGATGGTTGAGATTCCTGCCCTGATGAGGGGAAGCTGCTATTCGGAAAGAGGCCCCTGGTTTGGAACGATAAGAAACTCAGACGGGATTGTCCTGCTTGTTGAGAACCAGAGGCAGCTTGACGGGCTGCTGAAAGAACTTGAGATTGCGAGGATAAGGAATATGCCGCTTATTGTCGCTGTCTCGAAAGGCGGGGGGGTTGAGCATGCTGACTATCCGGTTTTCAGGCTTGAGGGAAAATGGAAGGAGGGCCTGAAGAAAAGTCTCTGGGACAAGCTTGGGAAGCTCAAGGTCTATACGAGGAAGAAGGGGAAGGTCGAGGCAAGACCTATGGTACTGCGCCAAGGCGCCAGCGTTCGGAACTTTGCAAAGGGGATTCACAAAGACCTTCTTGAAAGCTTCAGGTTCGCTCGTGTCTGGAGGGAAAGCTGGGTCCATTCAGGGCAGAAGGTCGGGCTTGACTTCAAACTGAAAGAAGACGATATTGTGGAAGTTTACGCATAGGTGCTGGCACCCTGTTTTTTTCCGCTTTTTCCCGTAGAAACCGATTCTTTCTTGGCTGGGAGCTGTCTAGCAGCCTTCTTCGAAGTATG
>JAUXGB010000035.1 GCA_030622515.1 Candidatus Altarchaeota archaeon | reverse complement strand
TGATTGTCCGCGGTGCGGGGGCCATCGGCGCAACAGGTGGCTACGGCATGGCTCAAGCTGCTCTTCAGGCGCCTGAAAAAGATTTCAAAGTCTACATTGACAAGGCTGCTGAAGTCTTGTCAAAAACCCGCCCAACTGCACAAAACCTCTTCTACGCAATCGAACGGGTGAAGAAGGTTACTGAGGCCGCTTCCAATACTGCTTCAGCAAGAAAGGCCGCCGTCGCTGAAGCGCAAAAAATAGCTGACGAAGACGCCGCAGCCTGCGAAGCAATTGGGGAACACGGTTCCAACTTAATCAAGGACGGTTTTAAGATAAACACCCATTGCAATGCAGGGTGGCTAGCCTTTGTTGACTGGGGCTCGGCATTGTCACCCATCTACAAGGCCAAACGACAAGGGAAGAAAGTTTTTGTCTGGGTCGATGAAACCCGCCCAAGATGTCAGGGCGCAAGATTAACAGCCTATGAGCTTGGCCAGGAGGGAATCCCCCACAAGATAATAGCCGACAACACGACAGGCTACCTTATGCAGACGGGAGAAATCGATATGGTAATTGTCGGCACTGACCGAGTGGCAGCCAATGGTGACGTAGCAAACAAGATTGGAACCTATTCTTCAGCAGTTTGTGCAAAGGAGAATAACATCCCCTTCTACGTTTCCCTTCCGACCTCGACAATCGACCGCAACTGCCCTTCAGGAGACAAGATTCCAATCGAAGTTCGGGACGAGGACGAGGTTCTCTACGCCTACGGGCGATTAGACGACGGCACCTTTACAAAAGTCAGGCTGGCGCCAAAAGAGAGCCACGGCCACAACATCGCTTTTGACGTAACACCGGCAAAATACATCACCGGCCTAATCACTGAGAAGGGAATTGTTAAGGCTTCAGCCGAAGGCATTAGGAGCCTTTTCGAGTAGAGCGACATGGTGGAAGAATATGTCGGAGTGAGGTTTGCAGTTGTTTTCGAATCAAAAGAGCCTCCAAAAGATGAAAAAATTGAAGAGTTAATCAAGTGGTGCCGGCTCTATGATGAACTTAGCCTCGCACCCTCCTACGGTCAGGGCTCGGGAGGAAATCTTTCTTTCAGGACAGGAGCCGGGTTTGTAATAACAGGAACAAAAACATTTCTTGGCACAGTCAGACAGGAAGACCTTGTCCTTGTTGAGAAAATTGATTGGGAATGTGACCGACCAACAATCCACGTCCATGGTCTCAAAGAGCCTTCGTCCGAATCAATGCTGCACGATGCCCTCTACAAAATAAATCCTGAGGTCAACTGCATAATGCATGGCCATGACCGGATTGTTATGGAGCATGTTGAACAGCTTGGTGTTCCCGTGACTAAAGAAGAGCGTCCCTATGGAAGTGTGGCACTCATGGAGGAGGTCCTCAGCCTTATGCCCACGAACTATCTGGTTATGAAAAACCACGGCATAATCTCAATGGGCAAAACAATCGATGAGGCTGGCCAGCTATCTTTGAAGTATCATGAAAAGGCGTTAATTCTTGATAAATAAAATATCTGCGCGCTAGCGCTTGTGCCGCAGGCGTCACGCGAGGATAAACTATTTTAAACCCGCAAAAACCAGAACCTTTATGCGCGGAATAATTGTTGGAACCTCCCTCTATTGCTCAGAGCTCCTAAAGCAGGCAAAGGAAGAGCTTGTCGAGACGGAATTCGGCAAAGTCCCTGTCAAGAAAATCGACAACACCCTTGTAATTTTCCGTCACCACGGCAGCAGACCGCCACACAGGGTCAACCATGCGGCAAACATCTCCGCCCTCAAGGCTTCTGGAGCAACCGAACTCATCCTTTTCGCAAGCGCAGGCAGTTTGAAACCCGAAATCCGGCCGCCCTGCTTCGCGGTCGTCGGCGACTACATCCACCTTGACCCCCCGACATTTTTCAGTTCAAAAATCAGCCACAAGACGCCTCTTGTCGACCCGAACCTGTCGAAAGAGCTCTTTGAGGCTGCAAGCAAGCACGGCAAGACGTACAAAAACCTGACCTACTGGCAGGCGAAGGGGCCGAGGTTTGAAACCAAGGCGGAAATCAGGATGATGGCCAAGTTTGCCGACCTTGTTGGCATGAACATTGCAAGCGAAGCAACCCTTGCCAGCGAGCTCGACATCCCTGTCGGGCTGATTTGCACTGTAGACAACTATGGCAACGGTGTCGGCGGTGCGACAGTCGACCAAAAAGATTTTTACAAGGCTGTCAAGGCCAACACAAAAAAGGTTGAAGCTGTTTTCAAAGAGCTATTGAAGTAACTTTACCTTTTCTTCCCAACACCGACCGTCTGGGTCAGCGGCGGCTCCAATACAGCAACCAGCTGGACGTTTTTCTGCTTCAGCTTCTGGAGAATGCTGTAAATGACAACATAATTGACAGTTATCCCGCCGGCAAACAGCAGCCTTTCGAAAGGCACGAGAGGAATTGAAGCTATCCAAGCTGCGGCCGGAATGCTTAGCGCGTAGAGGTAGATGGTGGCCCCGACCGAATGGTCAACAAAGACAGCACCAAGGGCGTAAAGATAGACTCTTGCAAGGTCAAACCTTCCAAGCAGCTTGTCGAGAGGCTTCTTGAACAAACTGACCCCTATCGGCAGGGTCCAGAACAAACTATAGTACCAGACGCTTCGCCCAATCGGGTGGGCAAGGAAAGCCACTATTGCCAAGGCTGGCAAGGCAATTGTCGCCCACTTGTTTTTCCGAAGGCTTCCGAAATAGAACAGCGCGCCAACGATTGGCATAAAGCTCGCCACCGCAAGGGCTGAATCAAACTGGATTGTGCCGGCTGTCAGGCCGAAGAGTTGGGAAAGTACGATTGTGCCTATCCCTAAAGCAGGCCCGAGAAGCGCCCCAAAGACGGGAGCAAGCATAACTGCAAGGGTGAAGTTGGCATCAACCCCAATCATCTTCAGGATTGGGATGTTGCTTGTAAGGGTGATGGCACCGGCAAAAAGGAAGACAAAAGCCAACTTGAGTAACCTTTTATCCATACAGCTAAGCAAAAACCGGCATTTTTATCTCTTACGGCTCCTTAGCAGCTTTTTCAGCGTGTCGAAAGACCTCGAGGTGTCATCTTCCCTGACAATGCAGGTCAGCTCGTCCAGCGTCGAGACGATTTCAACAACCGGAATGTCTTCCCAGGCAAAAGCCCTTGTGACAAGGTAGAAGATACCGACTATCTCGACCGAGTTGGGCGGAAGACGCAGGGTCACCGAGGCCAGCTTGTCAATCACCTTGATTATTTTGGTCTGTTTGAAAATAGATTCAATCCTCTTCTTGTTCTTCCTGTTGGCAATTATGGTGATTTGTGAAATCCCCTGGGTTATTGTCAGGAGGTCTCCTTTCCCAAGTTCCAAAGAGTCATGCACTTTCCCCAACCTCTTGAGGTTTTCATAGGAATTGGGAACAGTTATCTCGAAAAGGTCTGAGGTTATGGTGATATTGGCGTCTTCCCCGAAGCGAGCCTTGCTTGACAGTCTCTTCCCCAGCTTCTCGCTTGCCCGCCGAAGAGCCATCATAACAGCGGACGGCTTGACCCTCTTCCCCAGCTCCCTCTCTATCTCAGGCTTCAGCTCGTCAGCAAGGGAGGCGTAGTTGATTAGGCCGCGGGCCAGGGCTTCCTGGATAAAGGGCTTCTTATCCAACAGCTTACCAGTCAGGTGGGCAACAGTTACCATTTTTCATTTCTCCTATTTTTTGTTACAATAATAACATTAAGTTAAAGTACTATTTATGGGTAACTACCTCCTATGGTAAACGAAGTAATTGAACTGTTAATCGGGAGCGAATCAGTAAGGCTTGGGCGGCTGGAGCTGTTCATCCTCGCTGATTCGCTCGGAATAGAGCTTGGCGAAGATAGCCCGGGGGGCGCCAGTTGATGTGGTTCCCTGGCGAGGACTCGATTGAGCACCGAGGGCCAACAAGGCTTGTCTACATTACCCGCTTGGCTGAAGTGATGGGCGACGAGCGAGTGGGACAGATTGGGCCTGACGGTGAACTTTTTCAGGGCAGCTTGGAACGGATTGGACGAAGCCTGGCCACCGACCAAGTTTTGGGGGACAACTACGAGCTTGTTGGCGTGCTTTACGATGACCTGCCGGAAAACCTCGAAAGGCTGGAGGCTGAACTGCAGTTCCCGCCATGGCCTCAGGAATTTTCAGTGAATGAACGAAACATTCCGGGGGACTACATGCGGGTTTCAAGGAGAGAGCATCCAAACCGGTGGCGGGAGATGAAAAGGGATTTCGAAGTCGACGTTTCCAACTATCTCAACGAAGTGGGTGCCGACATGGCGCTAAACGACAGCGGCCTGTGGATTATGTCGCCAGAATTTCTGGAGGTCTGGAGCGGACGGGCCATAAACCTCCATCCTGCGATTACTCAGGGCCCCACAAGGCTCAGGGGCCTGACACCTACAAGCGATGCGATAAGGAGGTACAGGGAAACAGGATACAACAGGACGGGAGCAACAGTCCACTTCATCGACGAGATAATTGATAACGGGCCGATAATCTACTCGCAGGAGAGCACCCCTATCTTCCCTGACGACACAATTGAAAGCCTCAGGATAAGGAACTACGATACGAAGCAGGAGGTCCTTGAGCAGGGGCTGAGACAGCTTGCCATGGATAACACTTTCATGCAGGCCGTTCGGGCTTATCCTCCCCAAACAGCTTACAAAGTCGGTGTTGAAAGTGAATAGACTTGAACACCTCCTAAGGAACCATAGCTTTGAAAGGGTGATGGACATTGGAGACCGTCCAATAGTCCTTACCTTTACTCTTGATACACCCCGCCTAAGAGATGTCGACCTGTCAAACGTTCGTGAGTTTTCGGGCTATATTGAAAATGTGTTGTGCGAGCGGAACGCGATAGCAGGCATAGGCCTCTATGGGGAGAACCGAACAATGTACACCCAGCCAAGATTCACCCAAGCTGCCGAGCCGCGAACAGTCCACCTCGCAATGGACATCTTCAAGCCGGCAGGCTCATCCGTTTACAGTCCAATGGACGCGACAGTCCACAGCTTTGCCTACAATTCCGACAATGGCGACTATGGCCACACAATAATCCTCCAGCACACGCTTGAAGGAATCACCTTCTACACTCTTTACGGTCACCTAAGCGCCTCATCCATCAAGAACTTTGAAGAGGGTCAAAGGATTGGAGCGGGAGAACAAATTGCCACCCTTGGAACAATAGATGAAAATGGCGGATGGCCTCCCCATCTTCACTTCCAAATCATCACAGATATGCTCAGCGAGAAAGGCAACTTCATCGGCGTTTCAGAACCGTCAAAATTCCCCTACTGGTCAAGAATCTGCCCAAACCCTAACCTGATTCTCAAGCTGGAGCTTTGATTTTCCATATCACAACGCAATTATAGGGCTTTAGGACAGGGACGGGGTTATGGTAAAATCGACTTACATAGAACTATTGAACGTACCTGAGTTTCTCTACAAGCCCAGGGAAAACTACCGCCCGGAACAGGAAGCTGAAATGCCGGCAAAAATCGGGCTGCAACCGCTTCTGGAAGCAGGGGAGCTCAAGGTATACTAGAGCGGAAAAGGCCGCAGGTGGCATCAGCCAAGCAATAATCCCGGCCCTAGGTCTGGCAGTCAAGAGATTCAGTGATTAAGACAGTCGTCTTAATTCAATAAAGACAGGTGTCTTAATGCTAGTGCAAAGATGCTTGAGATTTACGCGTCCTGAACATACTTCTTTCCGCTTTTTAGGCAGGCCTCGGCCTTCTGCAGCTCCCGACCCAGATAGGCCCCATGGTCGACAAGGCTGACCAGCTTCCCCTTGACTGTAATCTCCTCGCAAAGCTTCTCCGCGGAGCTGCCTTCAAACACCTTGTTCAAGACGCCGCTCTTCATGTCGCCTTTCCTGTCGACTGCGTTGAAGTGGTGCTCAACGATTATCTTCCCGTCCCTGACAAAAATCACAAAGAAGCCTTTCGGGTCGTAAGTTATTTTCCTGACCATTATTCCTCACCAAGCATTTTCTTGACATTTGCCCAATCGTGTTCATAGAGGTGCCCAGACCCAGACACGCTTGTCAGGCTTCCCATCTCGACGCCAACCTTTTTCGCCACATATTCCCCAAGCCTTGCAAGCCCGTACCAGTTGGCATGGGCTGCGCCAAAGATGTCATGACTCCTAAAGTAAGTTGTCAGGTGGAGCTTGCCGTCGCGGATGACAAAGTGGTCGAAAATCATGCAGGGAACATTTTCCTGCCCCCTGTCCTTCGGAGGGATAAGCGTGACAGCAATTGCCCGCCTGCTCTTCTTGTTTGCCTTGAGTCGGGGAATCACCGAGTTGTCAATCTGGTTGATTTCCCCGTTCCAATTGGTTAGCCTCTCCCCGTAGGTGTAGACAAACTTCCCCTTGTCAGGGTTAAGGTATTCCTTCGAATACTCCTCCAGCCTCTCTTTTGGCCAGGGATAAAACTCGTGCTTCATCGGCTCGTTTAAAGGGTTCCTTATGTGGACAACAAGGTTGAGGATTTCCTTCATGTTTGAACCCCATTCGTCCTTTTCTAAAAGATGCCCTTTGTGCCAGATAGCCCTGACAGCTTTCTCCCACCCTTGGGCTATATTGTCTGCCTTGAGGAAACTTACGATTTTTGTCATTATTCTTCACCTTCGTTCAAGAGTTTTTTGGCAATTTCAACAATTGGGAAAACTTTTTCCGAGTGCTCCACCGGACCATACATGATGAAGTCAGCCCCGAGAAGGACGGAATGGCTAATCAAGGCTGAGCCGAAAGCGCTTTTCAGCTCCCAAGACGCGTCTTTCACCGTCGAAGAGGTGTTGTGGATTCCGTTCCCTGTCGGGAAACCAAACTTTGCCTTGAAAGCCGGTATAGACTTTACTGCGTCCTTCGCATGATTGCCAATTGGCATGGCTGCCGTGTCAACAATCACCTTGCTCTTTGCCTTCCGGACAATTGGCAGCAATTTGTCCTCGAAAACCTTGAGCTTCCCGGCTACCGAGTTGTCAACAGGATTGTAGCTAAGGGCCAGAATGACATCCGGCTGGACATCGTAGAGAACCTTCTCTTCCTCAGGCTTGATGCCGAAGTTGACTGAGTTGTAAATGCAGCTGTCAAGCAGGCCTGTCTCTTCACAATACCTGAGTGCTTTCATCCTGACTTCCCCTGCCGTCCCGTCAATCATGAATGGAACGTCAAGGTTGTCCGCAAAGTCAATCCTCTTCTCAACCTCGTCCTTAAGGAACAAATCGAGAATGAATGGAATTTTTGTCTGCCTGCTCAAAAATTTTGCCTTCTCAACTGCTTCTTTCGTGCCCTCCATCGTAGCCTGGGGGTTGTGAAAGCCTGTGCCGACAAGGACAGGCTGGCCTTTTAGGCCAATAACAACATTACCAACCTTCACCGTTTCCTGCTCTTTCTGGTACTGGAACATTAGGACGCCTCCACGAGCCAGCTGACCGGGTCGAGATAGACGCCAGCGGCAATTGCAATTTTATCGCCCAGCACTTTAAGCTTTTTCTCCTGCTTCTCAATCCTGTAAATCCAGGCACCGCCTTCAAAAATATCGTTCGGCCGCTGGAGAAGCCGTTCCGCAAGGTGAAGCACCTTGTTCAGGTCGGTTTCCCCAACCAAATCGTGAACCTCTACCTGCTTCTGAAACCTTTCAATCGCCTCAGGGCTCAGGTTCTCAATGAAAGGAATGGCTCCTTTCGACCCCACAATCTTCTTGTCAGCGCCGATTCCATTTTTGTGAATGGCAACAATGGACTGGCCGGCGTTATGTCCTGTTGAATCAGTCCCACAGACGATTAAGTGACGAATGTGGGGATTGGTTATGGTGTTGATAACGACCCGCTCAACCCCAAGATTCTCCGTCTTGACCTCTCCCGCGATGGCGAACTTTTCTTTTGGAAACCCCGGGCTTTCCTCAAAACTCGAGACAAGCGTGGCTATCGCAACGGCAGAATTCCTGTCGCCCACAACATAATGCCCTGCAAGAACGGGCCATTTCCTTTCCTCAGCCACGAGAGGGAGTAAACTACTGAATTTATAAGGATTTAGCCACCAATCCCCAGTATTTTTTATAAATGGCGGGCGACAGGTTTAGGGATGACTGACCCCTATTCTGAAATCAGCGAAATAGTCAACAATCAAAACAACTGGAGAAAGCAGTGCATTAACCTGATAGCTTCCGAAAATGCCACCTCCCCAGCTGTTGACAAGCTGCTGGTCTCTGACTTTGCCCACCGCTATGCCGAAGGCCTGCCGGGCCACCGCTACTATCAGGGCACAAAGTATGTTGACGACATTGAAATTTACACAAGCAAGCTAATGGCGAAGCTCTTCAACGCCAAATTCGCAGAAGTCCGCATCCTCTCGGGAACCCAGGCCAACATGGCAGCCTATGCATCAATCTGCAAGCCGGGCGACACAGTCGCGTCAGCATCCATCCCGTGCGGAGCACACGTCTCCCACACCCGCTGGGGTGCAGCCGGCTTCATGAATCTCAAGTGGCGAAGCCTGCCATTCTCAGTCGACAGCTTCAACATCGACATCGAGAAGGCCAGCGAGCAGTTGAAAGAGGAAAAACCCAAGTTGCTGATTCTTGGCGCATCCCTATTCCCCTTCCCCCATCCGGTGAAGGAGCTGGCACCGGTCGTCCACGACTATGGCGGCAAGGTTCTTTACGACGGAGCCCATGTCCTCGGCCTGATTGCCGCAGGATTCTTCCAGCAGCCCCTGAAGGAGGGGGCCGACCTTATGACAGCCTCGACCCACAAGACTTTCTTCGGCCCGCAGGGTGGCCTGATAGTTACCAACGATGACGATTTGTTCAAAAAAGTCCAGAACAATGTCTTTCCCAGCCTAGTCTGCAACCACCACATCCACAGGCTGCCAGCATTAGCCATGGCGGCAGCAGAGATTGAAAAGTTTGGCAAGCAGTACGCCCAAGACGTCATCTCCAACGCACAAAGTTTGGCGAAGGCCATGGCTGACGCCGGCTTCGATGTCGTCAAAACGAGCCGAGGCTTCACTGAGAGTCATCAGGTTGTTGTCCACGTTGAAAAACTTGGCGGCGGGAAGAATGTCGCCGAACTCTGCGAAGAGGCCAACATTATCCTGAACAAGAACTTCCTCCCAACCGACAAAATCTCGCCAGCAGTTATGGACAACCCGGGCGGAATCAGGATAGGCACGCAGGAGATGACAAGGTATGGGATGGGCAAAAAGGAAATGAAGCAAATTGCGCAGCTGCTCAAGAGGCTGGTAATCGACAAAGAACCGGCTGACAAGGTGAAGACGGAGATTATCGCACTTAGAGCAAACTTCCAGAAGGTAGGCTACTGCTAGTCGTCAGAACGAGTGGTAACGGAAGGCTTAAAAAAACACACGCCAGATTCTATTATTATGCATGAAGACTACCCTGAGGCAGTTTCGCCGGAAAACGAAGACCTTGAAAAGCTTTCAAATGATTTTAGGTACGGCAAGCTTGACGGTATCCCTTCTGAAGTTTCAAACGGAGCCCCTACGCCTGAAGACTGGGCCCGAGCCATTCAGGGCCAAGGACCTGTTCCAGAAGTACCAGCCTCTCGAACGGTCAGCACTGGCACCTACAAGGACGCCGACCTGTTTTAGCGGAATCCATATTTACCCATAACTTTTCTGGAAGATTGTGGAGCTCGCCCGCAAGCACTCGGTCAAGGTACTCCTGCTCAACTTCGTCTACCTCTTGTTCTTCATTGGCCTCTCCTATGCCGCCTTCTACGCCTACCGCAGCTACAGCGGATGGCTTGCCGTCTTTGCTCTGCTGTTTGCTTTTGTTGTCTTTATGGG
>JAUXGB010000026.1 GCA_030622515.1 Candidatus Altarchaeota archaeon | reverse complement strand
ATTTGGATGGTTTACATACCGTAGTGGCATAAAAGGACCTTACTTTGTCAAGGTTGACAAAGTGCTTGCAGGGCCGGGATTAACAACAAAACTTGCGAAAGCTTTAGCCGATACGATAGTTGAAAACATTGATGCAAGCCGATATGACCATTTAGTCGGTATTCCTGAAAAAGGTTCAAGCATTGTTGCGACAACTGCGATGGGACTTGACATCTACCATGATGTGCAAAAACCCTGGTCACATCTTAGAAAAGATAAGAAAGTTTATGGCGATGGTGCAAAGGACACACAGAGTTCTTATCTTGTTGGGGAGGAAATAAAAGACGGTTCGAGAATAGTGATTCCTGAAGATGTCATCACTACAGGCGGTTCAATCAGGTACGGAAGGGAGCAGCTAAATTTGCTGGCTGACGACCTCAAGTACCCGGCAGTCGTTGTTTGCATGGATAGGCAGGACAGACCTTTTCACAGAGATGGCGTCGTCCTACCTGCTTTTAGGGAAACTCTTGAGAAAGAAACAGGCACAAAAGTTCTTTCGCTATTCAAGATGAGTGAGACTTTCAATTACGCCTGCGCAACAGGTCGGATAACTGACGAGCACAGGGAAAAGGCATTCGATTATATGGACGAGCACGGCTCGGCCGAACTAATTGAGGAAACACTGTATTGGAGAGACCACAAAGTTGGGGACGTGCCTGAAGGAATGGAGAGCGAATCAATCGGAGTCAGAGGCGGTATTATAATTTAGGTGAATAAAAATGGGAAAAGTAATTCCGGATATTGAACGAGGGGTTATTCCTGCGTGTGATGTTTCGCAGGATAAGTTGGACGACATTCTGCGGGGAACGAAGGATGTTGAGAAAATCAGTGCCTATAAGATAGGGTTCAAGAGAATGCTTGAGGAAGGTCTTCCTGATATGGAAATTGTTCCGGGAACGCTGTACAACCACTGCTGCACTGGAACTGATATTCCTGACACAGGAAAAAAGATGATGGAGGCTTTGAAGACGCGTGATGAAATCGCCGGTGTCATCCTTACGCCGCTTGCCGGGCCTGAAACGGAAAGGACGTGGATTGAGGCGGCTCACGATGTAGGATTGGATGTCTACGTCGAACCAATTGTTCAAGGGGCAAGACAGCTTGATAGTACATTTAGGACAATAGACGTGGGGGGCATTGAGGCGCGAGGCTACATTGCTGATGAAGCTGTTCAGGAAATGGTCAATATCGGGCTTGAGATGGGTGTCAAAGGAATTATTCTTCCTGACGTTGATGATGCACATGTTCCGCGTGAAACTGATTTGTTTTTACGGGATGAAAACGGTTTAATATATAGTTCCATAATTGAGCTGAATCCAGATTCCAAACAAATTCCTGAACTGGAAGCTTTCGATGTTATGGAGGTTGGGCTTCCAAATGTTGTCCGGCAAATCAGATCGATTGCACCTGACAAGAAGATTATTTACGACCATCAGAAAGCAGGAATGGGTTCGCCTAGAGATGCCAACCGCTTTGCCGGGGCTTGTTTTGAAGCTGATGTTGATGCGGCCATTTTGTTTCCACAAGCATCGCCTTATGCTCAGGTACAGTGGACCAAAGCGTTGCAAGACCGGGGCATAGGGGTTATTGTTGGCGGTGTTATGACACATCCTGCCTACTTGAGAAATGAGGAAAACAGCCGAGGTGAGAGAGGATTCATAAACGCCTGGGCTGCCAAGGGAGTCTACAGCATTGCTGCGCAGATGGGTGTTGAAGACTTTGTTGTTCCGGGGAATAAAATCGACTCAATCAAGGCAATAAGGGATAGGCTTGAAGCACAGGGTGTTCACAACCATACGTTCTACTCGCCGGGACTTGTTAAAAAAGGGCAGGGCGGAGACATTAACAAGGCTGCTGAAGCTTGTGGGAAGAGCTTCCACGGAATTGTTGGCCGAGGCATATACCTAAATGAGACTGTTGATGAAATAAGAGCTGCCGCATTGGAACTGACAAGCCAGATTTAACCTATTGGGAAACTTTAGAGCCGACAGTCAGGCACTCGCGGGACTTCGTGATGATGAACATGAGGAAAACTAGAAGGAAAAGTTTCATCAAGTTTGTGTCCGGTGCCCACCCCAAGGATGATAGACTAAACATTAGGGCTTTGAGTCGAAGTTGGGTATAAAACTATTTCGCTGTCAATCCCCGGTGCTGATAGACTCTGTCAAGCATGATTTCCGATTAATTACTCAATCACCTGAGCATAACTTTCAACATCGAGCAGGTCGTCGTAGTTCCTTGAAAGGACGTCATTCTTCATCTCGGTTATCTTGACCCTCAACTCTTTGCAAGTCCTTCTCGTTTCGCTTTCAGATTCTCCGAGATACTCGCTTTCAGGTTTTAGGATTGAGCCCTTTTCCTCATCTGTAAACATCTCAAAGTAGGGCTTAAGTTTCTCATCTGCAAGCGCAACATCTCGCAAGGCTTTCTTTTCCGCTTTTCCTCGCTTTGCAAGCCTGTTCACGTATGTGTGAGGCGAAACATTTTCGCTCTCCTGAAACCCGTAGTTTCCAAGCACAATCTGGAGAGGCTCAGAACATATGTATTTTGAGGCCTTCTTGAGATTGGCCTTAAGCCTTTTTTCATTCGGTTTCAGGGTTTCCATCACCTTTACTGTTCGCCTGATAGTTCTAAGGTAGACATTTTCTGCCAAGCCAAGGTATCTCTTAATCGAGGAGTCTGAAAGATGTCTCTGGTGGTCTGAAACCCTTATTCCATCAAACATGTAGTGATAGCCTCCAAAAATTCTGGCCGCGCCTTCTATGTTCTCGAGGTTGATGGGGTTATCTTTGTGGGGCATTGCTGAAGAGCCAACCTGATCTTTTTTGCTTTCAATCCTGAATTCCCCTATCTCAGGCCTCATCAGGTTTCTCGTGTCTCTTGCAAAGTTTTTCAGAACATCCACTGCGGCTTTCTGGTGGTCGATGTAGTGAAGCAGATTCTCGGGATTAATTATTTGTGTTGCAGCTTTTGCAGGCTTGAGCCCTAGTTTCTTCAGAACCAGCTTCTCGTGCCCCTTGGGATGTTTCACAACCAAACCAAGTCCGCTTGAAACTCCTACAGGTCCCGATATTTTACCAACAAAGTTATCGGCAGCTTTCTGCATTTCAATGATTTCCCCAGCAAACCTTTCAGCATACCAAGCAAATTGCTTTCCCACCGTTATCGGGGATGCCCACTGGAGGTGAGTTCTCCCAACCTGAGGCAAGGCAGCGTATTTTTCCGCGTAGTTTACTATGGATTCAAGCAGGTCGAGATTATCAAGCATTATTAGCTCGTCATTCGCTAGTTTCATTCCGTGCATTATGCCCGTATCGACAACATCATAGGACGTCAGAGCTCGGTGGACATTTATCGAAGCTTTTTTGTCCTCTATTTTCTCTTTCGACTTGTCAACTAAGGCCTGAATATCGTGCTTTGTAACTTCTTCCTCGTGCTGTTCCATTTCGAGAGGCGTTACCTGAGAAATCCCAAATGCTGCTGCAAGGGCCTCCCCTTTTGTGCAAATTCCTTCTTCTGCAAGAGTCAAAACGTGAGCAACCTCCACTCTTGCAGGGTTTTTCGTGTATAGTTGAGCCTGGCTAAGATAGTCTTTCAAATCATCCTGGGCATACCTGCAGTCTTCGGGGGAAAAGACTTCGAAACGGTTGATTTTTTCGGGCTTCGGCATTTTTTCGCCCGGATGAAGAGTTTTCCAGCGCCTATCTGTCATCGAATCCCCTAACCATTCTGGAATGGTTTCTTTTTAAGCTTTTTCAAAGACCTGCTTGAGGGCGATTTTGAACCAAGGGGTGTAGGCGTTCGGGTTGTTTTTTACGTCGTTTAGAAGGTCTGCCTTTGGAACCCATTTGAAGTTGTCGATTTCCTCCGGGTTTGGTCGGGGTTGGCCGTCGAAGGTGCCAATGAAGACGTGGTCGTACTCCCACTCGGTCAGGCTGGTGTTCCTGTCGGTTGCCTTGTAGGTGAAGGAGAAGGCTTCCTTCAGGCCTGTGTCGAAGCCGAACTCTTCCATAAGCCGTCGGTGGGCTGCATCTATTGGCTTTTCGCCATCGCGGGGGTGGCTGCAGACAGTGTTGGTCCAGAGGCTGCCAAAGTGGTACTTCGTTCTTGCCCTTTGCTGGAGAAGCATCTCGCCTTTGCTGTTGAAAACGAAGATTGAGAAGGCGCGGTGAAGCTTCCCGCCGTTTTGGTGGGCTTTCATCTTTTCCTCAAGCCCGACTTGGTTGTCCTTTGCATCGACGAGAACTACTTTTTCCATCCCTATCCCCCTTTGCTTCCGATTGGCCTACTTTAAAACCTTTCTGAGAGGTATAAATAAGTTTTTTAAGGCGGAAGGGGAGGTTTTTCGCATGGAAGCTGAATGGTGGCTTGAGCTTTGCAGGAAGGTTGGGGCTGAGGTAGCGAAGGAGATTGCCCCGCTCGCAGGTACGGCTGAAGCGGAGAAAGAGGTTGGCTCAATTGGTGCTGGCGGGGACAGGACGCTTGAGATTGATGCAAAGGCTGAGGCTATTGTTCTTAAGGCGCTGGAAGCTTCCGGCCAGTCCTGCACCCTTGTCTCTGAGGAACTTGGTAAAAAGGAAATCAAGGGCGGCGGCAGTCCTTACATAATTGTCGACCCATTGGACGGCTCGCTGAACGCGAAGCATGGAATACCTGTATTCGGCCTTTCGATAGCTGTCGCTTCCGGCAAGACGCTTGGGGATGTTGAGGTTGGCTACATCAGGCACCTGCTTCTGGACAGGGAGTACTGGGCTGTTAAGGGAAAGGGCGCATTTCTGAACGGGGAGAGAATTTCAACCTCAAACTCACCGAAAATTGAAAGGGTTGAGATTACTTTTCTCCCCGGTCTAAAGGAGGCAGTCCCCCGGAAAGTCTTTGAGGAGGTCAAGTATGTGAGGGCGCTTGGCTCGATAGCACTTGGCTGCTGCAACCTTGCAAAGGGAGCTTTCGATGCAAAGCTGGTTTTCAGGGACAGCTGTCGCATCCTCGACATTGCCGCCGCGAAGCTCATTGTGGAGGAGGCCGGTGGGCTGGTTTTTGGCAAGGACGGAAGTTCACTTAATGTTGCCCCTCTCGCGATAGACTCGAGGGTTTATTTTTCCGCCGCAAGCAACGAGGACGTTAAGGGGAAGATTGTCAGAATCTTGGAGGATTGAGATGGAAATCGAGAAGAAGATGGAAGGGTACCTTAAGGAGAAATTTGGAGCTGTAAAAATCAACGAGTTCAAAAAGCTGGGTAAGGGCGTCTACGGGGTCGCCTACCTGATTGACTTTGATACGCCGAAAGGGAAGAAGCGGCTGGTCCTGAAGCAGATGCCGCTTGGGGGCTTCGGGCACGACCACTTTTCCGATGTCGCCGGCATTTATGCCTGGGAAAATTCCTGCTATGGCAAGCTTCCGAAACATATCAATTCCTTTGACGTTATTGGGCTGACGCCTAAAGGGAAGCTCCAGCCCTGCGGGGATTCGCGCGAGTTCTACATCCTTGTCGAAGAGGCTGTTGGGCGGGAGTATAACCGCGACCTAAATGAGGTGCTGACGAAAGGGCTGACTGACCGCGACAGGAAGAGGGCAGGAATGCTGGCCAGCTATCTGGCGGAGATTCATAAGGTGAAGAAAAAGTCGCCTGAGCTTTACATCAGGCGGGCAAGGGACCTTGTCGGGCATGGCGAATACATTATGGGTGTCCTTGACGGTTACCCGACATCCGGCCTGAACGAAAGTTTCATCTCGAAGGAGGATTTTGCGGGGATTGCAAAGAAGTGTGTCGACTGGTGGATGAAGCTGAAGGAGAAGACGCACAGGCTTTGTCAGGTGCACGGCGACTACCATCCCTTCAACATACTTTTCGAGCCGGATGGCGATTTCATTGTCCTTGACAGGAGCAGGGGCGAGTGGGGCGAGCCGGCTGACGATGTAAGCGCGCTGGCAATCAACTACCTCTTCTGGTCGCTGATAAAGTACGGGGAACTGAAGGGCGAGTTCAAGGAGTTGTGGGATATTTTCCTAAGCACATACCTTAAAGAATCTGGTGATGAAGAACTTCTCGAAGTTATCCAGCCCTATTTCGCCTTCAGGGCAATTGTTGTGGCTAACCCTGTCTTCTATCCGGACAAGTGGTTTGAGGAAAACAATTACCCGACAAAAGGGAGCGAGATGAGGAGGAAGCTGTTCAACTTTGTCAAGAACGTGCTGGATGCGGAGAAGTTTGAGCCTGAGAAGGTCAACGAATATCTTGGGGATTGAAGATGGTTTGGGCAATTTGGATAACAGGTTTGCCGTCAAGCGGCAAGAGCTGGCTGGCCGGGGGGCTTGTGAAACAGCTCGGCTGCGAATGGCTAAGGCTTGACCTGTTTAGGAAGGAGATTGTGCCAAAGCCGACCTATTCCGAAGAGGAGAGAAAGTTTGTCTATACCGAGCTTGCGAAGAGGGCGGCGAAGCTTGTTGAGGAAGGGAAGAATGTTGTTGTTGACGCCACAGATAATCTTGGGAGCGGCAGGCGGAAAGCCCGGCAGCTGATTAAGAACTTTGGGGTTGTCCAGCTCAGGTGCAGCCCGGAAACTGCTGCCAATATTGAGAAGAAGCACAGGGACTCTCGCCTCAAGGGATTCGAAAATCTTTACGAGAGGGCGAAAAGGGGTGAGATAGAACTTCCGGGAGTCAATGCTCCTTATGCTGAGGAAAAGGGAGCTCTGGTCGTTATTGAATCCAGAGGTGAGGGCAGGCTTGAGGACTGGGTGAAAAAGGTTCTCGATGCCATGGCAGGCTGCAAATTCATATAAAGAGCCGTGTTTAGGAAATTTTGGAGCTGAAAGTTATGAGTATTATCAAGGATAAGAGCCTTGCAGAGCAGGGCAGGAAAAACCTAGAGTGGGCCGAGGCTCAGATGCCAGGCCTTATGAAAATCAAGGAGAGGTTCAAGAGGGAGCTGCCTCTCAAGGGAATAAGGATAGGAATGGCTCTCCACATAACTAAGGAGACAGGCATCCTCATCAGGACCCTTAAGGCTGGCGGGGCTAGCGTTTCAATCGCCTCCTGCAACCCGCTAAGCACACAGGACGATGTCGCTGCAGCCCTTTCGGAAGAAGATGTTGAGGTCTTTGGAAAGAAGGGGGAAACACGGGAAGAGTATTACGATTACATCGGCAGGGTTCTTGACACCAAGCCAATGATAACTATTGACGATGGGATGGACCTTGTCACGAAAATCCACACTGAGAGGCCCGAACTCCTGAAGAACATAATCGGTGGTGCTGAAGAGACTACCACAGGAATAATTAGGTTGAAGGCTATGCACAAGCAGGGCGACCTTAAGATGCCCATTATCAACATTAACGACCAGGATACAAAGCACCTTCTCGATAACTACTATGGGACTGGCCAGTCAGCCCTTGACGGAGTAATAAGGGCGACAAATGTCCTGATTTCCGGAAAGGTACTTGTAGTCTGCGGATACGGCGACTGCGGAAAGGGGGTTGCCATGAGGGGACGCGGCTTTGGCGCCAATATCATAGTGACAGAGGTCTCACCATTCCGGGCGCTGCAGGCACACTTTGACGGCTTCCGGGTGATGCCAATTGGCGAAGCGGCCAAAGTTGGCGACATCTTCATAACTGTCACAGGCAACAAGCATGTCATAGACATCAACCACATGAAGCTGATGAAGGATGGGGCAATTATCGCAAACGCCGGCCACTTCCACAACGAGTTTGATTTGGAGGGTTTGAAAAAGGCCGCCTCGAGTGAGAAGAAAATCAGGCCTTTCATGGACCAGTTTGTTCTCGGCGGAAAGCGAATCTACGCACTGGCCGAGGGAAGGCTTGTAAACCTTGCTGCGGCCGAGGGGCATCCATCTGCCGTCATGAATTTCAGCTTCTGCAATCAGGCCCTTGCCATGGAGTATATTGTGAAGCATCTCAAGGGCAAGGGACCGGGCGTCTATTCCCTGCCGAAGGAGCTTGATGACGAGGTCGCAAAAATTTACCTCGACTCCATTGGCTTGAAGTTTGACAAGCTGACAAAAGAGCAGGAGAAATATCTTTCGGGCTGGCAGGAAGGAACTTAACCTTTTTTCCTGAATCCCTTAATCCTCTCAGCGATTTCCCTGACTTTTTCAACAGTCTCGCCTAGGTCGAAGGAAACCACCTTGCCATACCGGACGACAACCTTGCCGTTTACAATAACTGTTTCAACCTCGCTGCCGGTAGCCGAGTAGGCCAGCTGGGAATAGATGTTGTAGAGCGGCTGCATGTTGGGGACCGACAGGTCGATAATGATTATGTCGGCAAGCTTGCCGGTCTCAAGAGAGCCGATTTTCCCTTCGAGACCGAGGGCTCGTGCGCCTTCTATTGTTGCCATGTCGAGGGCCTGCTTTGCAGGGATGACTGTAGGTTCTTTTGTGCTGATTTTCTGCAGGAAGGATGCAAGCCTGAGCGCCTCGAACATGTTAAGGTTGTTGTTGCTTGCCGCACTGTCTGTCCCTATCGAAACGCAGACGCCTAGTCTTGTCAAATCAGCTATCGGCGCTATGCCAGAGGCAAGCTTCATGTTGCTCTCAGGGTTGTGGGCAACCTTTACATCGTGCTTTTTCAAAATCCTTATGTCTTCCTCGGAAAGATGAACGCAATGGGCAGCAAGAACCCTTGGCGAAAGCACGCCCAAGCTTTCAAGGTATTCGACAGGGCTTTTGCCATGCTTCTTAAGCGAGTCCTTTACCTCACCTTCGGTTTCTGAGAGGTGGATGTGGTAGACTGTCCCTTTCTCCTCCGCCAGCTTTGCGAGCATCATGAGGAGCTCAGGGGAGCAGGTGTAAATTGCATGGGAGCCAGTAGAAGGGACAATAAGGCCATCCCCGGCCCACTTCTCCATAAACTTCTTTACACCGTTGGTGATTGCCTTGGGCTCGCCCCTCGCAGGCAGGTCAAGTGCTGCAGGGGAAACAACTGCCCGGATTCCCGCTTCCTTTGCAGCCTTGCAAATCATGTCTGGCTCGTAATACATGTCGTTAAAGGTTGTCGTCCCTGAGAGAAGCATCTCGGCAGCAGCCAGCTTGGTGCCCCAGTAGACAAAATCCCCCCTTGCAAACTTATTTTCAATCGGGAAAATATTGTTGAACAGCCACTCGTGAAGCGGCAGGTCGTCAGCAAGCCCGCGGAGCAGGACCATGGAGGCATGGGTGTGGGTGTTGATTAGCCCCGGCATAACGACCTTGCCGGTCGCGTCAATAGTGTGCTTTGCTGCCGGCGGCTTGCCTTTTCCCAAACCATCAATCTTGTTGTCCTTGACTGAGAGCCAGCCCTCGTCGAGAAGCGTGGCTTCGGAATCGAATGTGAGGATTGTGCCGTTCTTTACGACCAAATCGGCTTCCATAACCAGATTCGGATTTCTGGGTTTTTAACTATACCGTCGCAGCTATCATTTCTGGCGGGTTTTCAATAAGCTTGTACATGGCCTCTTCAACGTCGGCTTCCTCGTAGCATGCTACTCTTTTTTTGGAAAACTGGTTAAGGATTGAGTCTATCTGTTTGTATTTCCAGTCCTCGTTGTTGCAGACCTTTACCAAATCGTCAACAGTCTGGCCTGCCTTGTTCATGCCTAGGGCAAGCAGCACCCTCAAGTCCTCGTTTTTTTCATAATGGTAAATCTGCCATGTATCGTCTTCGAGAACTTTGTCAACATAATCTCCCTTTGGCTCGGCTTTGTACCTTGCATGCATAAGGATGCTTTTCCACTTGCTTCGCTTAAGTCCTGCTTCGTTCAGGTATCTTTCAAGTTCCATCAAGGTGGCGCCAGTGTCTGAAATGTCGTCAACGCAGATGAAATCCTTGTCCTTTAGGAATTCTATTTGCTTGTCTGAAAGAGGGTCAATTACCGCAGCTTTCCCTGTGAGTTCTACCCCCTCAGTGCTCTTTATCCTCATAGTGTAGACATCTTCAACATCTAGAAGGTCGCTCATGTCGCGGGCTATCTCCATCGCACCTCTTAAAATTGCCACGATTGCCTTCGGCTTAAACTTCTCCTTCTTCTTGACTTTGCCTTCCAGCCTTTCGGCAAGTCGTTTGTATGACAGCTTCATTTCGTGGTAGGCAACATAACAAATCGGCTTATCGGCAATTCTAAGTTCCGGAAGCCCCTCTGAATCCATTGAGGAAAGGTAAAAGTTCAAGGTTTAAAAGAATATCGCCTTGGTGTGGCGCATGGCACAGACAGCTGACAGCCTTGTCCGTTCTTCTTCGCTTGTCGGTCTTGCAACAAGGGCCTCAACAGTGAAATGCCGGCGGGCCTGCCGCAGAAGCTCGTTCAGGGCCTCAAGCTCAGCCCCCTCTGCGTTCTCCGTGAAGAGGTGGAGGTTGTTCGCCCTTGCGAAATCGCCAAGCCCTTTTGTCTTGGAGAAGCCTGCGAGGCAGGCGACCTTGTGGTCGATTTTTGCCTTTTCCAGAAGCTGGTTGTCAGGTGCTCTTAAAAACAGGACAGCCTTCATGAAAAGAAAGCCTTTGGCAGGTTTATGTTACTTTCGCCTATCATCCGGCAGGTAGAATCGCAAGGCTTATAAAATGCCTGCTTTAAACTATATCACTGTTATACTAAAGGGTGAAGAAAATGAAGAAGACATTAAAGAATTTGGCTGCCGCCTTTGTTGGCGAGAGCCAGGCAAGAAACAGGTACACTATCTATGCAAAGATTGCGAAGAAGGAAGGATTTGAAAAAATCTCGGCCCTATTTCTTCTAACTGCAGAAAATGAGAGGGAGCATGCCAAGTGGAACTTCAGGATGCTTCAGGAAGTCATTAAGAAGACCGGGGAGAAGGTCGATGACCTGAAGATTGAGGCCGGTGTTGAAACCACGCTTGGCACAACTGCCGAAAATCTTGCCTCTGCAATCGCTGGCGAGCATTACGAGAACTCAACAATGTATCCTGAGTTTGCAAAGACTGCTGAAGAGGAAGGTTTTCCTGAAATTGCTGCTCGATTAAGAGCGATAGGAAAAGCTGAAGAGCATCATGAAGAAAGGTTCAAGGCGCTGCTGAAGAACGTTAAGGGCGGCACAGTTTTCAAGAAAGAAAAGAAGGTGTTTTGGGTTTGCATGAAGTGCGGGTATGTACATGAAGGTGAAGAGCCTCCAAAAAGTTGTCCGTCGTGTGACCACCCAAGCAGCTACTTTGAAATGAAGTGCGAGGCATTCTGAATAGCTGAACTCGACCTTTACCTCTGGTATCTTGAGACGGGGAAGGTTTTGGAGTGAAAAATGATAAATAAATCTTGGGTTTAAGTGGAACGATGGGTTGGAACTGGTTCTTGGTAGCGGCTGTTTTTGCGGTGATTTTGGCGTGTGGTTGTATTGGGGGGCAGGTTCTTCCTCCTATCCCTTTGGAGGGGACGATTCTTACTGACCGGACTTGGAGCGGGGAAGTTCTTGTCGAAAGCAGTGTTGTTGTTCCACCTTGGGTCACCCTGACTATTGAGCCGGGGACCAAGGTCAGGTTCAAGCATTATCGGGGGTACAAGGAGCCTGAAAAAAGGCTTGGGATGTATGTTATGGGCAGGCTTAAGGCGGTCGGGACTCCGGAAAAGCCTATATGGTTCACCTCCGATGCGGAAGAGCCGGTGAACGGTGACTGGCACATGCTCAGGTTTCAGGATGTTTCAAATGAGAGTGTTATTGATTATGCTATTGTTGAGTTTGCGCAGCAGGGGATAAACCTCTGGAACTCGGACGTTCGAGTTTTCAACACGATTGTCAGATGGAACAACTGGGAAGGAATCTATCTTGAATCCTACTCAATGCCGGTTATCGAGAACTGCACAATCTACCAGAACGGATACAACGGGATTGCCATGGAGCAGTTCAATGATGCCATTGTCCGCTCCACAACAGTTCGGGATTCAGGAACCCTTGGGATTCATATTGACGCTTCAAAAGCTAGGGTTGAAAGGAGCTGGCTTGAAAACAATCAGGCCGGGCAGCTCTCCGTTGATGACCACGGGGAGCTTGTTGCTGTTGATAACACATTAATCGGGGAGGTTGGAATCCGATGCGGGGAGGGGGACAACAAGGTTGCTGGAAGAGGAAACAAGATATCTGCTGTTGAAAAGGCGCTTTGTCCTGAAGAGTCCTTAACCGAGTTCTCCGAGGGCGAAGGCGTTAGCCTGCCGAGCTACAGTTATGCCGACCTGAAGCCTTATGATTTGGGATATACCCCGGGGGACAGGGAGAAGGACAGGTTTATGTATGTCTATCCTGATGTTGACGAGACAAGGCGGGTTGTTAACAAGATAGGCGAGGGACTTGGTCTGACCTGGAGCATAACTTTTGACGGCGAATGTATTTGGGCTGCCACACTTTGGGGTGATGTCTACAAGTTTGAGCCGGAGAGCGGGGAGATTCTTGACCACTGGAAGTATCCCGGCCCACAGGCGTGGGGCATGACTTTTGACGGAGAACACCTTTGGATAAATGATTTTGCCGAGAAGAAGGTTTATGAGCTTGACAGGGAGGGAAAGGTGATTTCTTCTTTCCTGATTCCTGATACGCAGGGAGGAGCAAAAGGGCTGGCCTTTGACGGGGAAAGCATCTACATTATGGGCTGGACCTCCCCGACCATTTACAGGGTCGATAAGAAGGGAAAGTTGTTGAGTGAAATCCGGCTAAACGAGTGGGCAACTGGCGGTCTTGCCTTTGACGGGGGGAACTTTTGGGTTCCTTGTAACGGCATCTGCAGGTTTGACAGGAACGGGAAGCTTGTTGGCAGGATTTATGCCGCATCCGAAGGAACTTGGGACTTGACATGGGATGGGCAATACCTTTGGGCGACGCAGAGAACCAACGAGAACTGGCAGTATGCAAAGCTGTATCAAATCGAAATCCTAGACGACTCAATGGGATAGATATTCATACTGGCAGCTGCCAATTAGATTAAGAAGGTTAGAACATGAGCGAGGACTTGAAGGTTGCAAAAGAGAGGCTGAAAGAGAAGAAGCTGCGGCTCGTTATTGTCAAGGGAGGGGTTGTCCTTTTCGAATCGAAGGATGCGGGGGTCAGGACCCTTCTTGAGGCGATTGACAAGCTTGGCAGGCACCTTGAAGGCTCGGCTGTCGCCGACACTATTATCGGGAAGGCGGCCGCTTTGCTTTGTTTGTATGGGAAGGTTTCAAGCATCTATGCCAGATTGATTAGTGAGACAGCCCTGAAGGTTTTGCAGGAGAAGGGGCTTTCGTTCGAGTACGAGAAGATGACACCTGTTATTTTTAACAGGGAGCACAGCGACATTTGTCCTTTCGAGAAGCTGATACAGAACATTGACGACAGAGAGGAAGCCTACGGGATGATTAAGGCGCTTTCTGAGAAGTTGTAAAAGCTGTACGGAAAGTAGTTTTTGGTGCCGGGGGAGGGATTTGCAACGAAGCATTTAAGAAATCCTTCAGGCAAACATGTGGGTCGCATACCCACTATGGGCTTTTCTTTGGTGATCTCTAAGCTTTCTTTTGTAAAGAAAGATTGAGGTGCCGGGGGAGGGATTTGCAACGAAGCATTTAAGAAATCCTTCAGGCAAACATGTGGGTCGCATACCCACTATGGGCTTTTCTTT
>JAUXGB010000066.1 GCA_030622515.1 Candidatus Altarchaeota archaeon | reverse complement strand
CGCTGAGCGAAACCCCTGCCGTGTAAACATCAAGGGTAAGCTGGTCACTGTCTGTCCCACTATTAACATCGCCGGTCTCAACAGGGAAGTCAACTGTCGAGAAGGAACCTGTCGAATTGACAGTTGCTGTCAGGTTAACAGAAGAGCCAGTTCCGTATGAACAGTTGGTCAGGTTACCGGTCTGACTCAGGCTCCAGTCCCCCGAGCATGAGAGGCTTCCGTAGGTGCCGACAAGGCCAGATAGGTCGACAGTGAAGTAGGAAAGCTGGTCGCCGCTCGCCTCGGCGGAAAAGACAACACTCTGGTTTTCACCATAGTAAGCATAGTTAGGAGTCGTGGAAAAAGTGGTGGTGTGCGCCCCAAAGGCAGGAGCAAAAGCTAAGAACACCACTACCAAAATCAGGAGAGCCTTCTCTTTCATTCAAATCTCGCTTGCTTTCAATAAAGAGCATTCAATATTTAGCACTTTTTGCCTTCAGCAACTATTTCTTGGACTTGCAGTGTTTTATCCTGTAAACCTTCTCGAGAAATGACTGGAAGAAGCCTGTCCGATGCTTCATCCCCATAATGAGTGAGGACAGCCTCTGGTAGGCAAGGCTTGCCGGGCTGTTTGGCGAGAAGATGACAACCGGCTCCTTAGCGTTCATGCTTTCCGACACCTTATTGTCCTCAGGTATGACCGCAAGTATTGGCGAATGACAAACCCGCTCAATGTTGCTTAATGAAATCTCATGCTTCTTCCTCTTCACCCTGTTCACTATAATCCCTGCTATAGGCACCTTCATTTTTTTCGCCGTCTCGATGATTTTCACCGAGGCAGTTATTGTAGGTATCTCAGGGACAGTTATGACAAGTATGGCATCAGCTGCCCTCATGGCAGCCTTGACCTCTGAGCCAACCCCTGCGGCCCCGTCTATAATGATTAAATCATACTTCACCCTCAGCATGTCAATAGCCCGAGACATCTCGTTGTATCTGGCATCCCTCTCAACCGACAAGGAAGCGGGGATTACGTGAAGCCCGCTCTTGTGAACATAGGTTGACTGCTTGGCAGTTATTGTCCCGTCAAGAACGTCGTGAAGGGTAACCGGCGGGTAAAGAAAACCAAGCTGGAGGCCAAGGTTCGACGTTGTCACATTGCCGTCAATTACAAGAACCTTCTTCTCAAACTTGTTCGAAACGACCGAGCCTATGTTAGCCGTAGTTGTCGTCTTTCCAACCCCTCCCTTCCCGGAAACAATCGCAATTACCTGGGGGAATGCCGGCTCCTTGATTATCTCAGAAATGGTTTCCTTGGGCTTAGTAATCAGCCTCACATTATTCTTCTTCCCGTTTCCCTTCTTGCCCCTTCTCGCCTTCCTCTTTCGTACCATGATTAATCTCCAGACTACTTTGCCTTCTTCTTCCCTTTTTTAGTCTGTTTTTTAACCTGCTTCTTCGTTTCCTTCACACACTCTTTCTTGGGCTCTGTCTTAGGCTTGGTCGGCTTAATCACCTTGTCCTTAATCTCCGTCATCAGCAGGTCAAGCTGCTTCCCCTGGTCCCTTGGCGTAAACCTGAATCCTCCCTTTGTCCTAGTCTTTATCTCCTTGGCAAGCTTTGGAGCAACATAATACACGGCACCGAGAACCGCACTCAGCGCCACAAGAGCCATTATCACCCTTGTAACCAGAGAGACAGCCCCTGAGAGGCTGGCTGTCCTGAACTTCTCAGCCGGCGTGGCAGCAGCTGTTGCCTCGTTCAAGAGGGCTTCCGCCTGCGCAACCAAGCTCACAGCCGTATCATAGTCCCCGTCCTCAAGCGCGTCATTCGCCCTCGCCATCAGGTCTTTTGCCTGATTTAGCTTGTCAAACGCATCAGTTATGTTGGCATTCGAACCCCGGGCCGCCTCAATCGTTGCCTCGACCTCGGCAATAGTTATGTTCAAATCCTCAATCTCCGCCAAGGCGTCCTCCCTTGTTGCAGGCTCGCTTGGCGTTTCATTTCCTGAAGTATCTGTAGTTGTGGTGGTTGTAGTTGTCGTAGTGCCTCTCACAGTCACTGCAAAAGACGTCGTCCTTGAGGAACCGCTTGTAGGCGCAGCATTGAAGTCAACATAGCAGGTCGAACCCGTCGCCGCAGAGCTGCTAAGCCTGACTTTCGCCGAGTAGGAAACCGATGCCCCACCCGCAACATTCCCAAGCGGGAAGCTTTCCGGCGTTATGGTCGCGCAGCTTGATGTCGCAGTAACTGTCACACCAGATACCTGAAGCGTCCCTGTGTTCTTGATTTCAACCGAGATTGTCTTCGACATACCAGGGTCAAGCGTCGCACTCGAAGGCGAAAGAGCAATCGTCCAAGTCGGCGATGGCGCTGAAGGCCCATCAGCCGCTGGCGGGTCGCTGCCTGGAGGAGTGTAGCAGCTGGTGTTCACATTAACATAAGCCCCCATCTTTCCGGTAAAGTCACTAACGCCTGTCCCGTTCACCCAAAGGTCAATGTACCTGTTACCAGTATAGGTTGTCCTTGTCGATGTGCAGCTAATGGTTCTTGTCCCTCCTGCTTCAAGAGTCCCTATGAGATGAGCAGGGCATGAAAACGTTGGGAACGCCTCACTGCCATAGTCATGATAATCCCAAGTAACATCAACGCTCTCGGCATCCGCACTTCCAGGATTTGAAACAACAATTGTTGCAACGTTCCAATTGCCAGAACAGCAGGTGCAGGACTCCCCACTAAGCACGGCATTAATTGTCAACGCAGGCGAACCCGCCCCGGCAACAACCTCAGTTCCGGTCAAGGTGGAGTCGCTCTTTGTTGTTCCTGAACCGTCAACCCCGCTTGCCGAAATTGTCAGCTGGTTGTTGTAAACCCCAATCGTGTTAGCTGTGCAGGACCAGCTTGCCGTGCCAGAACCGCTGGCGGTCGAAACAGTCTGCGAGCCTGTCGGCGTGCAGCTTAGCTCTGAGTCAAGAGGCGAACCGCTCAGGGTAACTGACGTGCTGGCCACATCGCTGGCTGTCAGAGAAGCGCTGATAGTGAAGCTTGAACCCTGCGTAACGCTCGAAGGTATGCTGACACTTGAGATTGTCAGGCTTGATGCAAACCCTGCAGTAAGCAGGATGAACAAAGTCACAAGAATCATCTTCCTCATCTAGGCCACCTCCAAAAGGGTCGTGTTGACAGCTATTGCATCTGTCGTGTCAAGCCGAAGCAGGTAGGTTCCGCTCGGATGGAATGTTGTCAAACTGAAGTTGCCATAGTTGTAACCTGTACCGGAATATTGTATCGGCACCTCGTACTTCACCGTTCCATTATTGCTGGTTGGTATCAGGTAGACTGTTCCATTCGATGCTCCGCTTTCAACATAAAGAGTATTCCCTCTCGTAAAAGTTGATATTGCTGATGATGGCAATCCTGCTG
>JAUXGB010000038.1 GCA_030622515.1 Candidatus Altarchaeota archaeon | reverse complement strand
TCCACATCCCAATAATCATCCTCCTAACCCTGTTCTCAATCTCCCTGAACTTTAACACAATGTGGGGAGATTCCCAAGCGTATCTTGACTACGCGGATTTCTTCTCGGGCAAAGGTGATATACCAACGGGACATTTTGCATTTCGTCCAGTCCTTCCTCTAATAGTCTCCCTTTTTTCTAGCCCCCTTGGAAACTCGAGGACTTTCTCCCTGATTAACTCAGTCCTCTATGAAATACAGGTCAGAAACCTTTGACGCGGTAATTGGCAAATCAATCCTCCATCACCTTCCTTTTAAAAAATCCTTCAAAGAGGTCTTCCGTGTACTAAGGAAAGGGGGGCTGATTTGGTTTTCTGAGCCAAACGTGCTCAATCCCGAAGTCCTGCTTGAGAGAAAAGTAAAATTTATTGGGAAAAGACTTCAGACAACAGAGAATGAAACAGCATTTCTTAGGTGGAGGCTGGCCGCAATGCTGGAGAAAACAGGATTCAAGAAGGTCTCAGTAAAGCCATTCGACTTTGTCCATCCCCTGGTTCCGCCCTGCCTAATCAATCCCGCAACGGCAGTAAGTAATCTTCTTGAAAAAATCCCAATAATTCGTGAGTTTTCCGGTTCATTAATCATTAAGGCAGAAAAGAATTAGTCCATCATCTCTTTGTAGACCTTGGCAAACCCCTTGGCAACCTTGTCCCAGCTGTAGCCCTTTGCAAGCTTCCTCGCCTCCCAGCCAAGCCTCTTCGCCTTTTTTTTATCTCTTTCAAGCCCGCGAACAGCCTTAACAATCGCCTTGGAATCCTTCGGGTTGATATAGACCCCAGCTTTCCCAAGGACATTCGGAATCTCCCCAACCGTTGTTGCAACAATAGGCTTCCCTGCCGCCATCGCCTCAATCAGCGAGATGGGTTGCCCCTCCGAAAGACTTGGCTGCACATAGATGTCAGCTGCGCAAAGTATCTCCGGGATGTCTGACCTGAAGCCAAGCAGCTTAACATTCTTCATTGTCGAGGCCTTCCTTTTCAGCTTCTTCTCCAGTGGCCCGCCCCCGGCAATCCAGAGGTTCCAGTCCTTTAGCTCCCTCATCGCCTCAATCAGCCACGGAAGCCCTTTCGACTCGCTCAATCTCCCGACGCAGACAAGCAACTTGTTTGGCGCATGCACCTTTAATTTGGCCCACCAGTCAGGAATATTGAACTTGTCAACATCAACCCCATTGGGAATAACCCTGACCTTCTTCGGGTCTGCCTTCCGGAGCTTTACCAATTTATCCTTAATCCCCTCCCCGGGACAAGTAATCAGCTTCGCCCTCTTTATCGCCTTCCGCTCAACCGCTGCGAACGGGATTTCGAAAGGCTTCCACTCCGGCTGCAGCGAGTCAATAGTGTGCATTGTCAGGAGGTAGGGCTCCCCGCTAATCTTCCTCAAAATATTTGCCGCCAGCCCCGCAAAGCTTTCGTGCGCATGAACAAAGTCAATCTCATTCTCCCTAATTATTTTCTTAGCGATTGGTATTGAAAGAAAATTATGCGTCGGCGTCCTTGTCAACCGCAAGTCCAGGTACGGCACCTCAATAACATTCTCGTCCGAGCAGAACTTCTTCCTCGTGAGGACATAAAATTCAATCCTCTTCTTAAGCCTCTCAACAACCTCGTAAATGTGCTTCTCTATCCCGCCATAATAATCCCCTTTTGGCGGGTAGCTCTTTCCCCCAAGCACGCAAACTTTCATAGTTAGTCAACCGCTCAAAGCCTTTATTAACTTTACACACCTCCCCTCCCCATGACTTTAATCCCTGTCCTGGAAAAGCTGGTAAAAAACCACCCTGACAAGGAAGGCCCGACCATAACTGTCGACGGCCTCTCCGGCTCGGGCAAATCAACCGTAGGAAAGACAATCTCATCCACCTTCAACCTCCCCCTCTACAACGTCGGCGACATCTTCCGCTCAGCCGCAAAAGAAATGAACATCCCCCTTGAGAAGACCGCAGGCGAGGTCCCGCCAGAGCTTCACAAGAAAGCCGACGCTAAGACCCTCGAGCTGGCCATGAAAGGCAACTGCGTAATAATCGGCAGGATATCAGGCTGGGCCGCAGGAGACCACTCCGACTACAAAGTCTTCCTCAACCCGCCCCTCTCCAAGCGGGCGACCTGGGTTTCCAAGCGGGAAGGAACACCCTACAAAGAAACCCTTGAAAACCTTCGCAAGAGGGATAACGACAACAACTCCACCTACGAAAAGGTTTACAAGATGGAATTCAACACCTCCATCTACAACCTTGTCCTTGACAACTCAAAAATGCCTATCAGGGAAGCAAACAATTTCGTCCTTGAGAAAGTCAAAAAAGCCCTTGAGAACTGGTGGAGAAGAAAGTAGGCCTCCTTCTGTTTCTGCAGCATTCGACTAAGCGCCTAACGGCTTGCACCCTGCTGGAGAGGACACATTTCAGCGCCCATCAAGGCAACCTCAGCGTTCTTCATCGTATAAGCCTTGGGACGTAGTTTTCTATTCCCTCCCCGGAAACTTTCGCTTCCTGGTTTCCCAAGCTTTTGTGGGTGGGAGGACCTTCCTCAGCGGACCGGAGTCCACCGACAGCTGCTCCTTCTTCTCCAAAACCTCTAGCCAGCCCGTCCTTTATAAAACAATCTCACTGGAAATCAGTTAAAACTAAATCCCAAGAACGCCTATCTACCAGATGGCAAGGGAAAAAGCCCCCGTCTTCAGCCTCTGGGCCCTCCTCTTCGGCCCCATCTGGTTCATAGGCAACGGCATGTGGACCCGCGGGACAACCCTTCTGATGCTCCTCGGCCTCGCCCTCTATGCTTCAGGCGAGCTGGGGTTCAGTCCAATTATCCCTCTTGCAGCCATCAACCTCTTCTCCGCCCTGACAGCAGACAGCTTCAGGAAAGAATATGTCAAGAAGAAGGACTTCAAATAAACCCTACAGCAGCCTCACGCCGTCCTTCAGTATCCCTCTCACAAGGGGGTCTCTCCTGTTCTTGTAAAAGGTCTTTCCAAAGTAATGGATTTCAATCTTCTTTCCATACCGCCTTTCCACTTTTTTCACCACTCCCTCAATAACTTTCTTCCCCCCTTCTCCAATCCTGTCAGATATGATGGCAAGGTCTATGTCAGAATCTTCCCTGAACACGAGTTTTGCATAACTTCCAAAAAGATAAGCATCAACATCCCCCAGCCTGCCCAGAGAAAACACAATATCAATTACTGAAAAATAAACCCCAAGGGGCAGCTCCTTCAACACTTCATATTCCCGCGAAACCAGTTTGATTATCTCCTTTGCCTTCCCCACATCAAGTGACAGGAGTCTTTTTTCCTTTCTCACCAGTCCGGCGTTCATCAAGCCATTCAGCGCCCTGTCAAGATTGACATTGTTCAGCCTCGTCCTTTCCTTTAGCTCCTTCCTTAGGAACCTTGAGCCTGGCGAGATGGAAAAGACAGTCAGCACCTTCAGGATATCCCTGTTGAACAGCTGAACAATCATTTCACCAGCCCCCCGAGCCTCTCAAGATACTCCAGAACAACCGAATCATAAAATTCCTGAGCCCTCTTCAAATACTCCCTGCGCAGGAATTCCGTCCCCGTGTAATACTGGACCTTCACCCTCTCCCTCCTTGCCTCGTCCAGGTCGCTTGCCAGACTAAGGAATTCCCTGTAACCCCTCTCCATCAGCCCCGAAATATCCCTGTTTTTGACAACTTCCCTCAAGACCGCAATCGTCGTGGCATGAACCTGAAAATCAACCTTTATCCTGAATTTCTTTGCCAGCAGCAGCTTTGTAATGTCATGCATGGCATAGTACCCGGAGATAATTGCCCAGCGGGGGAACGTCTTTAGGTTTGCTTTGCAGTGCTCTAGGTCGTCCCTGTAGGAATTTTCAAAGAAAGTCAGGTACCTCTCCAGCTCTAGTTCGCTTATCCTCCTGATTTTTCCCTGTTTCAGCAGCCTTTCAACTTTTCCATATTTTACCATTTATTAGGTATTTATCATCAATTACTTATATATTTTTCCACTAATTTGGTATCTTTTATACCCCAAAAA
The DNA here is from genome assembly GCA_030622515.1 of Candidatus Altarchaeota archaeon. Taxonomy (GTDB): domain Archaea; phylum SpSt-1190; class SpSt-1190; order DYHY01; family DYHY01; genus JAUXGB01. The sequence goes on along the minus strand of JAUXGB010000038.1, from coordinate 5,437 downwards.
TCCTCAACCAAACCAGTTGAAGTAGACACTCAGCCCGAGAAGTATCATAATGACGCCCTCAACAATATGCAGAAGCTTGAGGTTCTCCTCCTTCCACGTCTTCATCCCCTCAATCGAGGAGTAGCCAAAGTAGAAGAGCCCCGTAATGATTACCAAGGGGATAACAAACACCAGATTGTAGTAGAGAAGAAGCGGGATGGCAGTCGCCCTTGTCGCCTTCTCGGCAAGCAGCCCAAGAATAAACAGGTAAGGCCCGCCAGTGCATGGCAGCTCGAAAAGGCAGACAACAAACCCCATCGCGAAGGCTCCCCACGCAGTCGTCGCCTTGCTCAAAAGTCTTTTCAACGTCGGCCTCCAGCTCCTCGGAATCTCCATAACAAAGCCGCCAGCCCCGTACCAAAATGCATCCTTCAGGCTTGCCAGCCCAATCAAAATTGCCAGCACCCCGACCGCCTTGTAGAAGAACGTCGACAGCCCGCTCCACTGTATTGCCGAAAAGAGCCCAAGCCCAAAAAGAAAATATGAAATGTAAAGTGATGAAGTAAAGGCAAGACCTGCAATGACAGCCTTCCTCCTGTCCCCGGCTGCCATCAGCGCGCCCAGCAGGATAAGCAGGACAGCAATAGCGCACGGGTTAATCGAGTCAACAAAAGCAGCCCCTGTCAGAAGCCAAAGGCTGATTTCCTGCGCAGGCGATGAATCCCCTGCCGTCCCGATAGCGCCTTCAACCTCAATGTGGGGGCACTCCGCCCCTCTAATCCCTTCAGGCAAGCCTTGAATAATCGGCACATCCCCAACAAGGTACCTGTTCCCAAAGAAAGCAACCGGAACCCCCCGATAGTTCATAGGCACATTGTATGCCTCAAACAAATCATTCAGCAGCTTAGCATTCTCGCCATTTGAATAGACCTCATAAACCTCGACTTGGTACCCTTCCCCCTGCAGCTGTGCAGCAATAGGCAATGCAGTCCCACAGTGAGGGCAACCCTGCCCGTAAAAAAAGTAGGCGCACCCGTCACCAGCCAAAGCCGGGGCAAGCAGCAAAATCGCCACTAAAGCGAGCAATACACCTCCTTTCATAAAAAATCAACCTCTGAAACATTATATAAACCCTTGTTTCATAAACTGAAACATGGGGCCTGACAAGAGAACGCTTGCTGCGCTGGCAGTCCTTGCAGCTTTCATCCTCCTAGTCGTCTTCACTTCCCTCTACTTCGAGAAAAACCTTCCCCAGCACACCTGCGGCTGCATTGCTTACACCCCCTACGTCATTCCCATCTTCGCCAGCTTTGGCATAATGATAGGCGGGGCAGTCTACTACTTCGTAACCCCCAAGCTTGAGACGAGGAAAAAACTCCAGCTAATCTCAAGGTTCCTTCCTGACGATGAGCGGCTCGTAATATCAACCCTCCTCTCACAAGACTGCATCTGCACCCAGGCCAAACTTTCAAGGAAGACTGGCCTGACAAGGCTTAAGGTTCATCGCATCGTCAAGAAGATGCTGAAGAAAGGGATAGTGGGAATTGAAAAAGACGGCAAGGTCAACATCATAAAGCTAAAGCTGTAATAATCTTTTCAAAAGGTCCTCTTAATTCTTCCTTGTATTCCACAACCGTCTTCATCTGTACAAGCGAGTCAACAAAGGCCCTATCGTAAGGCAGCTCCCCAAGAATCGCCATCCCGTCCTCCTTGGCAAACTCAACTATCTTGTCCCGCCACTCCCTGTTGAGGCTCCCCTTGTTGATGACAAGGCCATAAGGAATCCTGAAATGCTTAACAATCTGCAGCACCCTCTTCAGGTCAGCAAGCGACGAAGGGCTTGGCTCAGCAACACCAATCACAAAATCAGCCCCCCTCAGGGCGGCAATGGTGGCGCACCCTATCCCTGCCGGGGCATCTATCAGCAGCAGCTCGGCTCCGGCTTTCTCCGCACCTTCGTCAGCCATCTTCCTTAATTCGAAAATAACAGTTCCCGAGCCAGCTTCCCCCATCTTCATCTGTCCCCCAAAGAGCGGAAACCTTCCTTCAGCCCTTCCAATCCACCCGTTCCTGACCCTCTCTATCCTTATGGCCCCCTCAGGGCACACCAGAGCGCACCTCCCGCACCCTTCGCAAAGAAACCTATTAACTATCGGCCTGTCCTTCCATTCAATCGCGGAAAAGAGGCAGACATCCTTGCACTTCCCGCAGCCAGTGCATTTGGCATAATCAATCTTTGCCGTCTCGCTCGTGCTGACTACCTTCTTCTCAAAATCGTCCTCCCCAAGCCCGAAGAAAAAGGCAAGGTTTGGCGTGTCAACATCGCAGTCAACAGCAGCGACCTTCATCCTTTTCGAAAGCAGGTAACCAAGCGAGGAAGTAATAGTGCTCTTCCCAACCCCGCCCTTTCCGGAAACGACAGCAATCCTCTTCATCCTTTACCCTCCAGAATCCTTGCCAGCCTCGTCACCGCCTCAATCTCAATAACCTCACCTCTGGAGTAGGCCTTTGCAATCTCGTCCGAGTAAGGAATCTTTTCAACAATTTCCGTGCCGGCCTCCCCACACATCTTCTCAACAACACCATCGTCGCCAACACCAGCCCTATTCAGGATAACCTTCCCCTCAATCTTAAGAACCTCCAGTAGCTTAAGAATCAGCTTCAAATCGTGCGCCCCAAGCGGCGTCGGCTCAGTAACCCCAATAGCCAGCTGGCAACCAAGCATGGCCGAAACAACAGGGCAGTGGGTGCCTGCAGCCGTGTCAATAATGACAAAATCATAATCATCATCCCTGATAAAATCCTTCAACCGGTCAACAACAACAGCACTCTCCTTCATGCCGGGGAAGAGCTCCCCGCCGAGAAAGTCAAGCTTCCCAACCTTCCCTTTCCAAACCTTCCCGACCACCTTCTCAACCTTTCCAATCGCCCCAACCGGGCAAACTGTCCAGCATGCCCCGCACCCAATGCAAAGCTCCTCTACAAGAAGGGGCAGTCTCCCCTTCACCTGAATAAGTGCATTCTTCCTGCAAACCTCCGAGCACTTCCCGCACTTAATGCAGCTCTTGTCATTAATCTTCGGGACAAAAACCTTCACCTCGCCAGCAAGCTTCCTCTCTAAAGAAAGTATCAGGTGGTCGTTCGGGCAGTCAGCATCAGCATCGACAAGAAGGACCCTCTTCCTTTTGGCAAGCTCAACCGCTAGGGCAGCGGCAATTGTTGATTTGCCTGTGCCGCCCTTCCCGCCAGTTACAGCAATCCTCATCTCATGCCCTGACCCATTGGTCCGGACGGGCCTTCCAATTTTTCCAGCTTCCCCTCACCAAAAGCCTTCAGGTTGTCCTCAACACTCCCCGGGACACTAATGTAAATCTCAATTCCCAGCTCCCCAAGGACCGAGAACGCCCTTGGCCCGACATTCTCAGCAATAACTGCTTCCGCCCCGCTGTTTCCAACAAGTTCCGAAGCAGTTATCCCTGCGCCGCCCATCTGTGCAGCAGCAGTGTTTTCCAAAGCCTCAAATTTTCCAATCTTTTCCCCATCAATCTCCGCGATGATGAAGAATTTGCATCTTCCAAAGGCAGGGTCAATCCCATCCTTCAGCTCCTCTCCTAAAGACGGTATAGCAACTTTCATAAAAATCTACCAATCCTGTAATGCCCGCCCCTGATTCTTATGGCTTTCCCTTTGGTAAGCCCCTCGGCCACCTTCCTCCTTGCCGAGGAAAGCAGTCGGTTGAGCGTGGGCTGGGATATGTTCATCACCTTTGCAGCCTCAATCTGGCCCCGCCCCTCGGCATCAACCAGCCTCAAGGTCTCGACCTCCTCAACGCTAAGGACGACCTCCCCAAGCATTCTCATCGGGATGCCGGCCGGCTTGAAAAAGGTTGCACCCGGCTCTGCAAAAACCCTTCTAAATCTTCTAGGCCTTGGCATCTTACTCGAGTTCTTTCAGCCTTTTTTCAATAAACTCTTTTTCCCTCAGCAGCTCAGCCTTCTCATCTTCCCTGCTAACCTGCGGGGCAGCTGCCGGAGCCATAGGCGTCCAGACAGGCTCGTCCCAAACAGCTGGGCCTCCCCATCCAAAACCTCGGCCTCTACCGGGACCAAAGCCCCGGCCCCTACCGAATCCTCGGCCAAATCCCCAGCCTCGTCCGCGACCAAAACCCTGGCCCCAGCCAAAGCCCCGCCTGCGTCCAAACCGTCTTCCATCATCACAAGGGCCAAGCCCTCGTCCTGTCAACGGGCCCTCGCCCATCGGTCCTGTTCCATCTCCTGCTGGCATTAAATCACCTATGAATACCTATTCATAACTCCTTAATAAAGGTTTCGAATAATGATTCATAACGAACCTTTGGAAATCCCTAGATGCCGCTTATGGCCGTAACCTCATTGTCTTCCCCAATGAACTTCATCATTCCGCCACTATAGTCAACAAACTTCGAACCCCTGACCAGCTCATCAACAGTTTTGGACAGCTCCTTGCCTGTATAATTAACAGGCACCCCATTAAAAGAAACCTTATATTCGCTTTCAGGCGAGAGGGAGGAGGTAACATTATAGATATTCTGTATCTCTAGGGAGTTCTGCTCGGCAAGAGCATTTATCCCAACATCATCACTATCAAAACTAACATAGTGGGACTGGTCAAGCGCATCAAGACTTTCAGCAAAGTTTTCATCAACCTTGTTTTCATCTCCCTTATCTGCCCAAGTCGTATCTATGAAGCAAGTCTTCCCTTTTCCATCCTCACCATAGGAAAGGATTGCCACATAAGCATGACCGGACTCGTCACCGCTCCTGATGAAATCCCCCGTCCTAACGGACTTTGCAGCAGCATTATCAAGAGCATCATTGAATTTTCCTGCAAGATTTATTGCATAGGCAGTATCTCTAGCATACTCTGAACAAACCTGTCTGTCAGGGTCACCAAATCTTCCCTCAACATATTCTGAATTGTCAGCAATATATTTTGAAACAGACTCGATAGCATCCTTGAAACCCTTCCCTTTCAGCTCTTTTCCTGCCCAATCTATAAACTTCCCTTCATCAAAACGAGCCGAAGGTTTTGAGTTTTCTGACAGAAATTCAAGAACTGTCATTTGATCAGTATCAACATCAGCAGGCGAAACATCCCAATAATGTTTCCAATCTCCTTCCGAGTTAAAGTCCTCAACAATCTTGTCAACAATAGGTTTATTGTAACGTGTTGCCTCAACCCTATCATGAGTTGCATTGTAAGCATCACTTGAAAATTTCTCTCTAAAGGAATTTTTAAAATCATCATCACTAAAAGCGTCTCCAATAATTACAACCTCAGTTGATTTTTCTTCACCAAGAACCCTGCAAACAACCTCTCCTTCTCTCAAAACCGCACTTTTTGTCCTAACCTCAACACTTCCATCAAGATTTGTGGAGTTCTCATACTTGGTTTCTAGAGTGTCATAATCAACACCAAT
>JAUXGB010000044.1 GCA_030622515.1 Candidatus Altarchaeota archaeon | reverse complement strand
GTAATCCGGGACATAGGTTTTAATCTTCCTTTTCCCCAGAAGGTAATTAAAGGAGAAGTTTAATATCAGAGTAGTGAAGACAATTTTGGGTGTCAGAATGAAGGATAGCACACGAAACTTCCTTGGAGTTATGATTCTTGGTCTCCTTATTGCGCTGGCAATTATTGCGACCCAGATGCAGTTCTGGGAGGCGCAGGCCTACCCGGCTTTCTACTGTGTTGACAGGGACGGCGGGAAGAATTACATGTTCAAGGGAGAGGTCTTTGGGAACTACGAGAGCTTTCCCTTCTCCAGCGAGGACAGGTGCGAGTCAAACGAGGTTCTTGTCGAGTTCTTCTGCAGGGGGGACCTGAGCGATTCGGAAGTTGTTGAGTGCAGGGGTGACAGCTACAACAGGTGCGTGGACGGCGAGTGCGTCTTCCTTCAGGAGTGCGGGGATGATATTGACAATGACGGGGACGGCTTAATAGACCTTGACGACCCGGGTTGCCAGTCCCTGACCGACCCTGACGAGATTTAAGAGAAGTTTTAGGTGGGGTCGCAGAAGGCAGCCTTTTAAGAAAAGCCTGCAGGGAAAAGCGAGGGTCTCCGGGGGCCTTCCGGAAGCTTTTCTTTTAGAATGCCCTAGTTTTTCTTTTTATAAAAGAAAAAGTGGGGTCGCAGGGATTCGAACCCTGATAAGCAGGTGACTTCCGGCGCGGTTCTTCACAGCCATTCATTAGCTCTGCGCTCCATCTGGAGCCTGCCGTAATGCCTGGTTATACTACGACCCCTTGGGATTACCTTGTCTTTAAAGGTATTAAATAGATTTGGTAAAAGCATTTTATAAGAGGGGTGCTTCCGAATCCGAATGATAGAGGTTAGGTTTCACGGTAGAGGCGGGCAGGGCGCTGTAACTGCGGCTGAGCTGCTGGCTGTAGGGGCTGCTGAGAGCGGCAATTATGTCCAGTCTTTCCCCTTCTTTGGGGTTGAGAGGCGAGGGGCACCTGTGCAGGCTTTTTGCAGGATTTCGGATAAGGAAATCAGGATTCATCAGAATGTCTATACGCCTGACTACATTGTTGTGCTTGACTCGACCCTGCTTCAGGCGGTTGACGTTTCTGCCGGGCTGAAAAAGGGCGGCGTTGCTGTTGTCAATACGAACAAGCAGGTGAAGATTAAGGGGGCTGAAGCGACCTATTGTGTTGACGCTACCGGCATAGCGAGAAAGCACCTTGGGAAGCCCATTGTCAACACGGCTATGCTTGGCGCTTTTGCAGCTGTTACGGGGCTGGTCAAGATTGATGCTCTTGAGAAAGCTATCAGGCACAGGTTCGAGGGCGAGCTTGGCGAGAAGAATGTCGCGGCTATCCGCGAGTGTTATGAGGTGTTGAAAAAATGATAATTCCGCATGCAAAGGTTGGGAGCAGCCTTAAGAACAAGACAGGCGGGTGGCGAAGCCAGAAGCCTATTTTTAATCCTGAATTGTGCAAAAAGTGCGGCTTGTGCCAGCTCCACTGCCCGGAGAACTGCATCTCAGGTGTTGAGATGGATAAAAAGGTTGAGGAGCGAAGCGTGGCGAAGACTGATTATGATTTCTGCAAGGGATGCGGCATTTGCGCAAAGGTTTGCCCGTTCGGCGCGATAAAGATGGTGGAGGAAGAGAAGTAGATGGTGAAGAAGACGGTTGAGGGTTCATTTGCAATTGCTGAGGCGATAAAGAACTGCGAGCCGGATGTTGTTGCCTGCTATCCGATTACCTCCTCGTCCCACATAGCTGAGGGGCTGGCGCAGTTTTACGCCGATGGCGAGATAAAGGAGTATATCAGAACGGAACAGGAATTTTCTTCCATTTCAGCAATTGTTGGCGCCTCTGCTGCGGGGTCGCGAGCAGTTAGTGCGACGTCTTCTCAAGGTTTAGCCCTGATGCATGAGGTTGTTTACGCTGCAGCCGGCATGAGGGTGCCTATTGTCATGGCTATTGGGAACAGGGCCTTGTCTGCCCCGCTGAACATCTGGGACGACTGGCAGGATTCCATTGCGGAACGCGATAGCGGCTGGATACAGATTTATTGTGAAAATGCACAGGAGGCTATTGACACTGCGCCGCAGGCCTTTAAGATTGCCGAGAAGGTTATGCTGCCTGTGATGTTCTGCATTGATGGTTTCTACATAACCCACTCGGTCGAGACTTTCGAGGTCCCCGGCATGGAGGAGATTAGGAAGTTCCTCCCGAAGTTCAATCCGAAGCTGAAGCTTGACCCGAAGAACCCTGTTTCCCTTGGGGTTTATGCAATGCCGACACACTACCAGATGTTCCGGGAGGATGTCCACCGGGACGCTGCTGCCTCGCTCAAGGTTGTCAAGCAGGTTCACGACCAGTATGGAAAGACATTTGGAAGGACGTATGGCGACGGGCTGGTCGAAGGCTACAAGCTAAAGGATGCTAGATTCATTCTTGTCAGCATGGCATCGGTCTGCGGAAACATTAAGGAGGCTGTTGACGCGCTGAGGCAGAAGGGGATGAAAGTCGGGCTGTTGAGAATCCGAAGCTACAGGCCGTTTCCATATGGGCAGGTGGCTAAGGCGCTGGCGAAAGCCAAGGCTGTTGCTGTCCTTGAGAAGAGTTACAATCTGGGGGGCAAGCACCCGCTCTACAGCGATGTGATTGGCTCGTTTGTTGACGAGAAGAAGAGGCCTGTCATCTCAAGCATTGTCGGGGGGCTTGGGGGAAAGGACGTTACGGTTCGCGATTGCGAAGGTATGCTGAAAAAGCTTGCAAAGGGCAAGCACTTTGAGGTGTGGTGGTAAAGATGGCAAAGAAACTTTTCTATCCGGGACACACAGGATGCGCTGGCTGCGGGATGGCGATAATTTTCAGGCATGTTGTTGAGACGCTGGGGCCGGATATGATTCTTGTAAACGCGACAAGCTGCTCAGAGATTATCTCGACGCCTTATCCAAGGACCTGTCTAGGTGTCCCGTACATACACGTGACTTTCGAGAATGCTGCAAGCGTTGCGAGCGGAATCGTCCGCGCCCTAAAGGCGCAGGGAAACACCCATACAAAGGTTGTTATCTTTGCCGGCGACGGCGGGACCTATGACATTGGGTTTGGCGCAGTTAGTGGCATGTTGGAGAGGAATGAAAATGTTCTTTACGTCTGCTATGACAATGAGGCTTACATGAACACTGGAAACCAGAGGAGCTCGGCCACGCCGAAGTTTGCGAGGACGACAACATCGCCGGTTGGCAAGATTCATCCGGGCAAGGACATGTTTAAGAAGCCGATTGTTGAGATAGTTGCGGCCCACAAGGTGCCTTATGTTGCCTCGGCAAGTGTTGGGTATATCAATGACCTGAACGACAAGCTGAGGAAGGCGGCGTCTATGGATGGTTCGAAGTTTATTGTCGTCTTTTCTCCATGCGTTCCCGGCTGGGGAGAGGACCCGTCAGTTACCCTTGATGTCGGGAAGCTTGTTGTCGAGACAGGGCTCTGGAAGATGGTCGAGATTGTAGACGGCAAGAGGACTCTGACCTACAGGCCGAAAGAGAGGAAGCCTGTCGGGGAATACTTCAGGACGCAGAAGAGGTTTAAGCATATGACAAAGGAAATGATTGGTGAGATGCAGGCGCATGTTGACAAAGAGTGGGAGATGGAAGGCTAGTGAAGGTATTTCACCGGCCCTTTAGCGTTCAGTATCTTCTTCTCTTCTTTCGTGTAGGGGCGGAAAGCTATCTTGGTGCTTTCAAGCTCTTCCTTTGCCCTGGATGCTACTTCGTATCCAAAGTCTGAGAGGAAGTCTTTTGTCTTCTCGTAAGCAGGATGAGATGTGATTTTCTCTTTTACCTTGCTGGCATATTTTCCAAGGGGAGATTGTTTTAAATTTTTGTAAAAGTTGCTGCCGTGTGTTTTCAAATGGTCTTTCAGGGAGTGGAGGTCGTTTACAAAAGGGCTAGCATGGACTACTTCTCCTCCAGACTTATCTTTTGAAATCTTGAGTTTTTTCATCTTGAATCAATCAGGCGCTTGGAGCTTAAAGGTTTTTTCAGGAAATTCGTGCTTCTGCTTCGATAGGTATTTTGTACTTGTTGAGGTTGATGCTGGTTGCCGATAACGGGATTGTTTCTGGAAGTTCTACCTTTTTGGGCTGGAGCTCAACCAACCTGCCGTCTTTTCCACAAACAAGTGGATAAAGGGTAATCGCCCCTCTTTTTTCCCTGTAACACAACGCAACGGTTTTTGCTTCAGGGTTTATGTCTAGGCCCTCTGGCGGAACATTTTTGTCGTCGTATGAAAGGACAATCTCTCCGAGCCTTTCAGTAACTCCGGCGGAACTTTTGCAATTCCTTATTGCTTTGAGATAAGAATCCATTTTCTCCCCTCTCCAACTGGATGTTTAAACAAGTTTAAATAGATTTGCCACTTTCTGGAAGATACAGGGGTCGACGAGAGGTTCGACAATTGCTGCATAAGGTATATTTATCTGTCGATGTATGGAAATTGGATAATTTGGAGGAATTTGGATGCATTTTGCTAACAGGGCTGTTAACATTGAGGGTTCGCCAGTCAGGAAGCTGGTGAAGATGATTGAGGATTGCATGCACGATCCCAGCATTATTTCTTTTGGGGGCGGTGCGCCAAGTCTGGCCCCGCCAAAGGAGGCTATTGAAAAGACCCTTGAGAGGATTAAGACTGAGCCGAAGAAGAGTTCAAGTTATGGGAGTTCTTACGGGCCGGCAAGCCTGCGGAAGCTGATTGCTGACGACTTGAGAAAGGGAGGGCTGAACTACCCTGCCGACCAGATAGCTGTTACGGAAGGGGGGCAGGCTGCCATCTTCGCCCTTTTTGGAGGGCTGTTCAATCCTGGCGATGAGGTAATTGTTTCCGACCCGTCGTTCCTAGCCTACGGCGAGGCACTGAAGTTCCTTGGGCTGAAGCCGGTCTACCTTCCGACATCTGTTGAGACTGGTTTCCAGCCGGACCAAGAGACTCTTTTGAAGCTGGTTGGGCCAAAGACGAAGGGAATGATTTTCGCAACGCCGGACAACCCGACCGGGAGGATACTTGACGACACAGCCTGCAAGCTGGTTGCTGATATCGCAAAGGACAAGAATATGTGGATTCTTTCAGACATTGCCTACAAGGAGATTATTTTTGAGGGGAAGTATTATGACCAAGCAAACTATGCACCTGACAACACTATAGGCCTTGGTTCGTTTTCCAAAGTCATCTCCCTGCCTGGCGTGAGGCTTGGATACATCTATGGGCCAAAGGAGGCTGTCGATATTGCTGTCAAGGTCAAGCAGCAGTTTTCTTTATGCCCGAACAGCTGGGGAATGATTGCTGCGGAAGAATCCTATGCTTACAAAGACAAGTACCTGAAGGAGGAAGTTATTCCAAGCTACAAGGAGAAGAGGGATGTTATGGCTGCTGCCGTGAAGAAGCACCTGCCAGAGGCCAAGTTTGCCTTGCCGAGGGGGGCTTTCTACCTGTTCCCAAACTTCACCCCCTACTTTGAAAAGATTAAGAAGACTGATGATGAAATCTGGGACGATGTTTTCAAGAAGGCCAAGCTTGCTCTTATCCCGGGGATTCACTTCGGGCCAAGCGGGCTGAACCACCTGAGGCTGACTTACGTTACGGAGACGCCGGAGAGGATTGAAGAGGGTGTTAAGCGGCTGGAGAAGTTTTTCTCAGGGTAATCGTTATTTAGTCGCCGTGCTTTCTAGCCCTGATGAGGCTTTCTGAAAGGAGCGGGAAGATAGAGTCTTTCCATGTCAGGAAAATCCTTGAGATGCTTGACAAGAGGCGGCATGACCCCTCCATAATCTCCTTTGGAGGAGGGGCTGCAAGTTTGGCTCCGCCGCAGGAGATGATTCACTCGCTCTTCTCGAAGCTGAAGAACAATCCGAGGAAGTATTCAACCTACACCCCATCGCAGGGCATCTATACTCTCCGCTGGAAGATAGCCAAGAACCTGCGGAAGTATGGGGTGAAGATAAGCCCTGAGCAGGTTGTTATGACGGATGGGGGAACGGAAGCTTTGTTCCTCGCCTTCAGCGCCCTCTTTAACCCGGGCGACCATGTCCTGATTCAGGACCCGGGCTATTTCAATTATGAGAACCCGCTGAGGTTTCTTGGCGTCAAGGCAAAATACTTCAGGACGCGGATGAAAGACAACTACCAGATTAGTGAGGGTGAGCTTAAGCGAAGGCTGACGAAGAAGACGAAAGGAATTGTTGTCGTTTCACCGAACAACCCTGCCGGCACGCTGCTGACCAAGGCAAGCATTAAGACGCTGGCAAGGTTTGCGAAGAAGCACAAGCTGTGGATTGTTTGTGACGAAGCCTATCGTTCAGTAGTCTTTGAAGGCTGTTACGAGGACATCTACAGGTACGCGCCGAAGAACTGCGTAAACCTGACCACTTTTTCCAAGTCAGCGAGTTCACCCGGGCTGAGGCTTGGGTACATTTACGGGCCGAAAGATGCTATCGAAAGGATGGTCAGGGTAAAAGAGCTGACAAGCCTTTGCTCCAACTCGTGGAGCCAGACAGCTGTTCAGGAATTTTTCAAAATCAAGGATTCCTACAAGGCAAATGTCCTCATACCTACCTACAAGAGGAGGAGGAACGCGATGGCAGTTGCACTTGCAAAGTACCTTCCGAAGGCAAAGTGGATTATGCCGCAGGGGGGATTCTACATTTACGCTGACTTCTCGTCCTACAGGAAGGGAAAGAATGATGTTTCTGCTGCTGAAAAGCTGTTTAAGAAGGAGAAGGTTGTTGTTGTCCCGGGAAGCTGCTTCGGGCCGTCTGGCAAAGGCCACCTGAGGCTGACCTTTGTCTCGGAAGAGGTTGGGCAGATTGAGGAAGGCATCCGGAGGATAGCGAGGTTCTTCAGATGAGTCTTGACAAGTTTTTCAAGCCGAAAACCATTGCCGTGGTCGGCGCTTCGCGAGACGGCGAAAAGCCGGGACGGGTAATCTTCCGAAACCTGATTGGCTGGTTCAGGGGGAAGGTCTACCCGGTCAACCCGAACGTTGGCGATATTGACAACCACAAGTGCTACCCTAAGGTGTCGGCTATCCCAGGCAAGGTTGATTTGGTGCTTGTGGCTGTTCCTGCAAAGGTTGTTCCAACTATTCTTGAGGATTGCGGCAAGGCAAAGGTCAGGGCTGTCGTTGTGGTTGCTGGAGGGTTTGGCGAGGTTGGGCGGCACGACCTTGACGAAGAGGTAAAGGCTATTCTCAGGAAGTACAAAATCAGGCTGATTGGTCCGAACTGCCTTGGCCTCTATGACGGCTTCTCAAGGATTAACGCATTCTTCCTCCCGTCCTACAGGATAGCCCACCCAAGGGAAGGGAAGATAACCTTCCTAACCCAGTCAGGAGCAATAGCTGGCACAGGACTTGACTGGTCGTCAGCCGAAGGGCTTGGCATCTCCAAGGTTGTCAGCTACGGGAACATGCTTGACGTCGACGAGGTTGACCTATTGAACTATCTCAAGAGCGATAAGAACACTGAAGTCATTATGATGTATGTTGAAGGCATCAAGAGGGGACGGGAGTTTGTTCGCATGGCGAAAGAGGTTTCCCGCAGGAAACCCATCATCGTCTTCAAGGCGGGGAAGAGCGAGCAGGGCGCAAAGGCGGTGGCCAGCCACACAGGCTCGCTTGCAGGCTCGAAGGAAATCTACGACGCGGCGTTTCGTGAGGCTGGCGTCAT
>JAUXGB010000033.1 GCA_030622515.1 Candidatus Altarchaeota archaeon | reverse complement strand
CGCCAACAGTCAGCTTCTTCTTGCAGATCGGACATAAATTCCCCTTCGGAACCAATTTGGGTGAGAAGATGCAGTATCTTTTGCCGTGACCAGCCTTGCCAGCCCTGTGGCCGGTGAGGAAGTAGCGGCCCTCGGTCGGGTTGAACTCAGCCGTGCCAACAATCTTCTTCCGCCGCAAAGTCTCTACGATTGAGCTGTAGCTCAGACTCGATACCTTGAGGTTAGTGAATTCCCTTCCCATCCTATTCAAAGCAGGGGAGTGGGCGTCGCTGTTTGAGATTAAGCCAAACTTGTCTAGCTCAGGAATCAGGTGAAGGATGACCGGGTCAGCGCTCAGGCCGGTTTCGACAACGCTGAAGCGCTTTGCTGCCGCGCCGTAAAAATCCCCGAGAAAGTTGATTGGGTTCTTTGAACCATAGACCCCGTCAGGCGTCAGCACATGGGCAGGAAACGCCTCAATATTGTCAAGGTCAAGAATGGTGTTCAGCCTGCTTCCTACCTCTTCCGCGTCGGCGCACTTGATGAAGGGTCTTCCAATCGTGTTCTTTACCCTGAGTTTTTCAAAGTAGGATTGGACCTTCTTTATAGCGTCAAAGCTTGGGAAGAGGAGGACGGTGTGGACAGTCTTGCGACCCTTGCCAACCGCGGCAGTGAAAATCACCTCAGTCTGCAACAGCAGCTTTTTGCCCTTGTAGTTGAGCAGGCCGTCAGTCATCGGCAGCTTGCGGAGCGTCTTGCTCCATGCCGGGTGCAAACAGTCGCCTGTCCCGTAGATGTCAATGCCTTTCAGGCTCATAGCCTCGGCCACGTTGTCAAAATTAATCTGACCGACCCCGCCTGAGTAGCCGGAGTGGGAGTGGAGGTCAACGGAAAGCTGCATGGAAAAATGTTGGCGCCAACTACTTTTAACCCTTTAGCTATTTAAGCCGGACAAGTTTCTTATTTTTATGTCGCTTGAGGTCCAGCATCTTTCAAAATCATTTGGAAACAAGCAGGTGCTTCGCGATGTCTCCTTTAAGCTTGGCGACAATCAGGTTGTCGGGCTGATTGGCCCGTCAGGCTGCGGCAAGACAACCATTGTGAAAATCATTCTTGGGCTGCGGGGGGCTGACGGTGGGGAGATGACCGTCGATGGGAAGAGGATTGATTTTGAAAAGGTCAGGAAGAAGGTTGGCTATGTCGCACAGCAGGATTCTTTTTACTCCTTTCTGACTGTCAAAGAGAACCTTGACTACTTTGCCTCACTATATGATACGACTTCGCCGGTGAAGCCTGAGCTGTTCGGCCTTGAGGCTGTAGCCTTAGCAGGTTCCCTCTCTGGCGGCCAGAAGAAGAGGCTGAGCATTCTCTGCGCCCTGTCGCACCGGCCAAAGTTCCTTTTCCTTGACGAGCCGACGGTTGGGCTGGACCCTGTAAGCAAGAAGCAAATCCTCCAGCTAATTGGGAAGCTGAAGAAAGTTTCGTCCGTCATTTTCATAACTCATCACCTAAAAGAGGTTGAGGAAATCTGTGACAAGATTGTCGTGCTTGGCAGGGGTGATGTCCTCTTCGAGGGAGGGCCAAAGGTTTTGATGAAGAAGACAAAGGCGAGTAACCTTGAGGTCGCTTTTGTGGAGCTGGTGACAGGGATATGAGGGAACTGCTGAAAAAGGATTCGCTCTATTTCATCAGGTCGAAGACCTCGATAGTGATGATTCTGATTGTTCCCGTCATGACAATGCTGATTCTTGGGAATATGTTTGGGGAGTCGCAGGCGACAGGGGTCGAGGTCCTTCTTTGCGACGCCGACTCGAGCCAGCTGTCCTCAGCCTACACCAGACTGTTCAATTCAAGCGTTTTTGAGACAGCCTTTAGGCAGGATGCTGCCTGCGTTGACGACGGCATAGCTTCCGTTGAAAGAGGGGAGTTGGCTGCTGTTGTCATCATCCCTGAAGGTTTTGAGAGTGAGATTCTTGCCGGCGAGAGGTCATCGGTTCGCCTCTACCTTGACAACTCAGTGCCTGAAACTGCCCAGCTGATTGAATCCTCTGTCCAGGCCCTTGCAAGGGAGATGTCGTCGGAAGTTGCCCTCTCTACCCTGTCGGTCCTGCAGAGCAGTATGAACGAGCTGGGCGAGAGCCTCTACCTTGCTGAATTTAATCTTGAGGAGACCAAGGATAAGCTTTCCGGCATGGAGGGAAAAATAGCTTCAATGGCTGACGAGATGGGCTCGCTCGAGCTTGGCAGCTTCGCTGAGCAGCTAGACGAGATGGAGGCTTTCCTTGCCAACCAGACGGATTCGCTTGAGCAGGTTAATTCGACAGTTGACTTGACGCTTGGGGAGATTGGCTCTGCCAATTCAACCCTTGGCGAATCAAAGCTTCTCTTGGACGATGCGGACGCCCTCCTTGAGAGTGATATTGAGCAGGGGGAAGAGGTTCTTGGGCTTATCGGCTCGGTCGATGCAGGGTTAAGCGATGTCTACTCTTCCCTTGGCTGCACGCAGGCGACCTGCACTTTGCTTTACTCGGCAATGTCTAATGTAACAGATGTCAAAGAGGGGCTGGAGCTGAGGGTTGAAGCTGAGAAGGAGATGAGGACGCGGATAGGAAACATTAGTCAGGGCCTTGACGAGATGGGGGAGGAGCTTTTCAATGCAAGCCGGCAGCTTGAGGCGGCCAAGCTTGAGGCGGCCGACCTGAACCTCCAGCTGGAAGGCATGAAGGAAACGCTTGTCCGGCTGAACTCAACCATTCTTGAGTTTTCTTCCTCGAAGGAAGCCTCCCTTTCAATCCTCCGCGAGTCAAACGAGTCGCTTTACCAGATTGGCAGCGAGCTTGGGGAATCGATTCCAAAGATTAGGGAAATAAGAACAACCCTTTTCTCCCTTGCAAGCAGGAGCCCGGAAGATGTCGTAAGCCCGGTAAGGGTTTCGTCGGAGAAGGTGTTCTTTTCAAGCAGGTTTACCTATCTTTTTCCCGTCCTTGTGTCAATCGTCCTGATGTTCTCCCTTCTTCTGCTCTCGTCCAACTCAATCTTTTATGAGATGGATGAGGGCACCTTGCTGAGAAGTTACCTGTCGGCAACTTCCCTGTGGAAGATTATCCTTTCGAAGGCAGTTGTCCTCTCGGCTGTCGCCCTTCTCCAGACAGCTGCCATGTATTTTGTTTCATTCTACCTCTTCTCCATCCAGTTGTCAAACCTGTTTCATTTCTTCCTGCTCGCTCTTTGCCTCTCACTCTCCTTCATAATCCTCGGCATGCTGATTGGGGCCTTGTCGAAGGACCAAAGTACTGCGCTTCTCATAATTGTTGCAATAACAATTCCATCAATCTTCCTGTCCGGCTCCCTCTTCCCATTCGAGTTTATGCCGCAGAGCTTGAGGCTCCTCAGCCAGCTTCTCCCCCTGACAATCGGGGCAAACATGATGAAAGGCATAGCAGTCTACGGGGTCTATGGCCTGCCGTTCGAACTCCTTGCCTACATAATGGTCTTTTCAGCAGCGCTCTTTTTCGTCCTTCCAAGAAAACTCAGGAGCTAAGCTCAAGCCTTTTCAGCATCATCTTGTACATTGAGAAAGCGACAATACCAAGAATCATGGCTGGCATGCCAAGCATTACACCAACTGTTACAAAGCCGTTCAGGGAAGGGACGATTGCAGGCACAAAAGAGACGAGGAGCCCGGCGACAAGGATGAGAAGGCTCATGATGACCCGGAGATTGTAGATTTTCTTAAGCTTCTCAACCGATTCCTTTTTTGGGGCTATGTAGACAAATTCTTTCTTCGGTTTCCTCTTTCGTCTCTTCCTTTTTTTCACCATCCAGAAAACCCAGCTTGGCTAAAATATATCCTTTTCACAATGTCACTTAAAATAGTGAATTTTGCCATTTTGGCCTGCTTTCGGTGGGATTTGTCAAAAGAACGGAAAAAATGACCTCTTTTTTTAAATCCTCCCCCGTCCCATCCACTTTCCCTGTTTACCCCTGATTTTTTTGGGATAAATATTTAAAGTTCAGTTTCTTCCTCTAAGGTGGTGCTAAAATGATAGTAAGCGACAAGACGGTTGAAGATGTAAAGAGAATTTTTGATACAAACCTGTATGAGTCAAGGCTTTGGATAGCTTTGCTGTCGAGGGGCATATCGACTGCGGGCGAGCTGTCTGAAATCTCGGCAGTTCCGCGAAGCAGGACCTATGATGTTCTTGAAAGCCTTGAAAGCAAGGGGCTTATCGGTGTCAAGAGGGAGACAAGGCCTGTAAAATACATTGCAATCTCCCCTGAAGACGGTCTCGAGCAGGTGAAGAAGAACCATTTTGCCAAACTTGCCGAGCAGAAGAAGTTTATGGACAAGCTGAAGAAGCACGAGATGGTCAGCAAGCTTGTCAGCCTTCACAAGACCGGCTCCCAGATGGTTGAGTCGCACGACAAGGCAGGACTGCTTCGCAGCAGGCGCGGCATTTCGCACCACATTGACACTGTCCTGAGGAACGCAAAGAAGACAATTGACATAATCGCCACACCGGCCGAACTCAACTATCTTCTGGACCACCACCTTGATAATGTCAAGCTGGCAAGCGGAAAGGGTGTTAAGATAAGGGTTGCAGGGCCCTTCACCGACAGGAACAAGGATGCTGTAAAGGCCTTTGGAAAGCATGCCACAGTGAAGAAGACAAACAAGATTAATGCACGAATCATCCTAGGGGACGAGGAGGAGATGATTTTCTCGCTCTTCCCGCACGAGGAAATCCACCACCTGTACGACAATGCGGTCTGGGTTCACAGCCCCTACTTTGTAAAGGCTATGGGCCAGATGTTTGACAATATCTGGAAGAAAAGGTAAGGATTCCGGATGGCCAGGATTGAAATGAGAGCCAAGAATCTAGGGCTTCACATCTGCGGGGAGTGCCGGTACTGGAAAAAAAGCATGTGCGAGAGAACTCACCTCAGGTTTCCTGCCCTGAAGTCTGACATTGTCTGTAAGAACTTTGTCCACAAGAGAAAGT
Organism: Candidatus Altarchaeota archaeon; assembly: GCA_030622515.1. GTDB lineage: Archaea > SpSt-1190 > SpSt-1190 > DYHY01 > DYHY01 > JAUXGB01. The sequence goes on along the minus strand of JAUXGB010000033.1, from coordinate 5,567 downwards.
AGGGCTTGCGCCAAAAGATTCAGTGGCGCTTTTTCTTTTTCTTTCCCAATCCCATCACCAGATGACTAAATCACGCCCCACTATATATGGGCAAGCCGGCCGTTAAGTTCTTATACCTGCCCCTTTTTCTATTTCCTATGGACAAACGGCTGAAGGAGCTTCTCTCATCAAAGGATTTCCCTTTCTCTGAGGATGATGTCGAAATTTCCGAAGAGCTTGTAATAGACCTTGAGCAGCTCTCCCAGTCGCACGATGTCATCAGGATAAAGATGCCGAAAAATTCAGTGATTGGGGAAGTCGACACAGGCAGTGGCAGGGAAATGGTAATCTACCGCGGCCTCAACGACGCAGCCTGCTAATTTTCCCGAAATGTATTAATCAAGAGAGGATTTTCTCTAGAAGATGGACATCAAGCTTCCCTTCCTTACCTTAATTTTCCTCCTCGCCCTTGCGGCAGCAGCCGATGTCTGCGACCAGACCTGCGACCCTTCCTGCTATACCTGTGAACCCATCCAGATGGATGCTGACTCGGAGCTTGGCGTCCACATTCTTGACTATGGCGAGTCAACCAACCTCTCAATCTCGGCTGCAAATGCCGAGCCAAACGTGACTATCTACTGCCAGTACTCTGTCGACTTTGGTCCGGCCTCAGTCTGGTTCAACATAACAAACGACGGTTCATTCCACGAGATGGGGAAAGAAGTCGTAACGGCCCCGACCGAGGTTGTTGACTATCAGGTCTACAAGCAGGTCAATGTGAGGGTCTACTGCAGGTCAAACATAACAAACGCGACCGATACCCTCTGGTGCGGAGGTGGCTGCATGGAGCTTTTTGAAACATACATGTACCCGAACTCAACATCAATCGCTGAGCACCAGACAAAGAAGCTTGCCGCTTCAGCAAAGCTTTTCGAGGCGCGGGTTATTCTTGAGGAGGCCTCAGGCATGATAAACAAGGCCCGCTTAATAATCAACTCAACTACGGGCCAGATTGAGTCGGCAAAAGCCTACCTGAAAGTTGCGGAGGAGCAGTACGATAACGCGTGGGACTATTATGAGCAAGCATCCTACTCCTACGAGTCAGACGAATTTGACGACACAATCAGCTATGCAGGAACGTCAAAGAGCTACGGCGAGTCTGCAAAGCAGAATGCTTTCCTCGCCTACAACTCAATAACCTATCCATCAGCAGTCTACTATTATGTCTGGAGCTACATAAATGACACCGGGGATGGTGGCGACGACGTAGAGGACATAATCGACACGCTCAACGACATAATCAACGGCCCGGGCGGGGGAGGGGTCCCGCCAGAGGTAAAGGATGGGCTGATGGACGCCTTAAATGATCTTGAAAATGCAAACGACCTTCTTGACGAGGCTAATCGAAGGCTTCTTGACGGGGACTTTGCAGGGGCCCAAAGCCTTGCAGACCAGGCAAGGGCCCTGATTGAGCAGGCAAAAAGAAAACTGCAGAAGATTTTCCTAACCCTTCTCAACTCGCTGAGCAAGTCTCTCCTCGGCCTCTATGGTGAAATTTCGGGAAGGCTTGACCTTATGCAGGAGCCAATCATAACTGTCATGAGACTCCACGGCGCTTATGACTGGGAAATCAAGGCAATAGCGGCTGACATGGACGGTGCGCGGCGCAGCCTGCAGAGAGCCTACTCCTTAATCAGGAACATGAGAAATTCGGAAGACATAGCCACCCTCTCCCGAAGAGGAGAACTGGCCGACGCCGCCATGAGGGATGTCATTGACCACATGAACTCAGCCATGGCCCAGATACAAAACGTCCTCTTCAGGACCTACATCAAGGTGGCGGCTGTCGCGGCTGTCGCGGCAATCGTCACCTCAATAGTCTGGAGACACAGGAAGAGGTTTGAGGCGAAGAAGAAGGAAGTCAAGCTTGCCAAGATTGTAAGCAGGGAGTTCCTTAGGGGAGAAAAGCCGAAGGAGACCAAACTTTCCGACCTTTTCAAAAAGAGATAAAAGGGGCTGACGCCTAAACCCCCCATGGTTAATCCGGAAGCAAAAGAGTTCAGAGAAATAACTGTTATTGGAACAGACACACCGGGCCTTCTTGCAAACATCTGCGCCCTCCTTGGCGAGGTCAATATCAACATTGATACGATATCTTCAGAAAGGTCAAGCGACGGGGCCATGATTAAGCTTGGGGTGGACAAGGAGGACGAGGCAGTCGCAATCCTGAAAAAAGCCGGCCTTGAGGTAAAGCACTCTTCCGTCATCCTTGCAAATGTGGATGATAAGCCGGGGGCAATTGCCAAGCTTACCAAAAAGCTGGCCGATGCAGGCGTCAACCTCAATAGCGTTTATCTTGTCCACAAGGCCGGGGGAAAAATGATTCTCGCCCTGTCGGCAGACGACATGGACAAAGCAAGGCAGGTTGTTGATTCAAGCTATTAAGAATATGCTTGCTGGCTAAGTTCTGCCGTCAGGTCCCTGACGTTTACCTCCTTGGTCCCGTCAAGGGTAAGTGCCCTGTAGAGTTCGCCTGGCGTGGCCTTAAGCATCTGGCCTTCAAACTCCATGTGGACGCTTTTTGGCTTGAAAATGTTTGCACGGATTGGCTTGACCTGCTTCTCAATGCTGACGTAGAGGCTGCCAATTCCGTCAGGGTGTTTCATCTTGAGGAAATCATATCCTGTGTCAACACCGCGCCCAAGAGCTTGTTCATCAGCCGCAACCGACATGGGCGGCATGCCAAGTTCTGAAAGAATCTCGTTTGGTTCCTCTTCCCTGAGAGGGCTTATCTTTCGTTTCCCGAGGATAAGGTTTTTCTCATCCCTGCCTTTCTTGAGAATATAAAGCATAATGCTTGTTTTGTATTCCTTTACAGCAGTCTTGTCAGTCATAAGCACTACATCATATTTCCTGAAGAGGTTTTTGTCGACCTTTCTCGGCTCGATTTCAGGCAGCCTTCTCTCAAGCCTTTCTGCCGGGCCTTCCTGAGCCATCCTGATGTATTCCAACAGTCCTTTTTCTTTCTCGTCCAAAGGCCCTTTCTTCTTTTCAAGCTGTCTCTTGAAATCCCCGACTGGAAGGCCTTCGCCAGTAACGGAAATGTCCCAGCCCGCTTCGACGCCCATAGTCAGGGCAAGGTGGGGATTCATGTTTTTCACTACATTTCCTTTATAGAAGAGGGTGCATTCCCCGCCCTTGAAAATATTGAGGGTGGCATCCGTCCCTATCTGCCTCAAGGCTATCTTCTCAGTGTCGCTGAGAGGATTTTGCGCGAAGTTGATGGTGGCTTCCTTTTCCTCGTCTGTAAGGATAAACCTGTCTGGCCTGTCTGTTGACACCTTGTAGACTATATTGAAGTTAAGCATAATAGGAAGAGGGGTTGGGGGATTTATAAGTCTTACCTTCTTTGAAGTGGTAACTCCGTCCTTTATGACAGGACAGATAGGCATAAATATTTCAAGGGGACAAGGTGTTTTTTGGTGGCGAGATGTCAAACGAGTTTGATGAAGAGGATTTCAACACGAAGGAACCAGAGATAGACGATTTTGAGGGGGAAGACGACCCTGAAGATTCTGAGGAGTAAGCTTCCCCATTTTTTCTTTTTAATTCCGGTGCTTCTTCTTATGCCCAAGAACGTCTTCCTTGTAGCAGCGGAGGATTTCCCCAACGCTCCATGCCTGGGCTATGCAGCCGCGCGGGTGGTATGGCGGGTCGCCGTCGAAGATTTCAGAAATGTTGCCTAAACAACCCTCTTTGAGGTTTTGCTCAAAGTTAATCAGGAGGTCCTTGACTCTTTTTGAAAACTTGCTGCCAAACTTAATCTTGGCAGTTATGTAGGGGCCTATGAGCCAGGGCCAGACAGTCCCTTGGTGGTAGGCCATGTCTCTTTCCGTCCTGTCGCCCACGCACTTTCCCCTGTAGTTCGGGTCTCCCGGCGCCAGCGTCCTCAGCCCAAAAGGCGTGAAAAGTTTTTCCTCAACAGCCTCAACAATCATCCTTCCCCTCTGCCTGCCGATTGGTGTGAATGGCAGTGACAATGCAATCAGCTGGTTCGGCCGCAGGGTCTTGTCGCCAAGGCAGTCGTCAAGGTATTCCCCGTTCCAAAAGGCCTGAAGGCCGACGGCAGCAGCCTGCGCCATCTCCCTGTAGGTCTTTGCGCTTTCGCCAAAATCCTCCGCAAGGGTTTCAGCAATCTTTAGCGCGTTGTACCACAAGGCCTCAACCTCAACCGGCTTTCCGCCCCTTGGGGTGACAGGCTTTCCGCCGATGAAGGCGTCCATCCATGTCAGGCCCGGCCTGCACTTGAGCAAACCATCGCTGTCAAGGCTGACCCCGTTGGTGCCGACGCTGTAGGCCTCAATGATTTCCCTGACAAGCGGCCAGAACTTTTCCCTGACAGCCTTTTCCTCTTTCTGGGAATAGAGGTCATAGACGGCGTTGATAAACCAAAGGGAGGCGTCGGCCGAGTTGTAATGAGGCTTGCCCTCCTCGTCAAAGGCGTTTGGTATTATGCCGTTCTTCTCAGCGTCGCCAAAGGTCAGAAGGACTCCTTTCCCGTCCTCGATTCTTCCTGTTGCAAAGCACAGCCCCGACAGTGCAACCATCGCGTCCCTTCCCCAGTCATCAAACCAAGGATAGCCTGCAATTATTGACCTGTTCCAGTTCCTCTCGACTATGAAATTGTCAGCCGCCAGCCTGAGGGCCTTCTCGAAATTGTCATGACCGTGCCTTTCGATTTCCTTAAGCCTCCTGACCTCGTTTTTCTCCAAATCGTAGAGCTCTTCCAAATCACTTTCAGTTGAAATCAGGAGCGTGAAGGCGGTCTTGCCTTTCGGCAGGGAGATTTCAAAGGCCCCCGGGTTGTAGTGGTCCTCGTGCCAGTCCTCCCCCCTCTCCAAGTCGCTCTCATACTCCATCTTCCTGTACCAGACCTTCTCGGAATTGGCCTTGAACCTTGCCTTGTCGCTCCTAACGTAGATGAAAGGGGATGCGGGATACTCTGCCTTCAGCCTGACCCCGTCCTTTAGGAGGAACTGGTTGAACTCGAAGGCGCTTCCTGCGTGGGTCATGTCATAAAGGCCCCGGCAGTTCATCAGCGGCCTGAGCTTCATCACCCGTTCCGAACCGGAGTTTTCCACCTCGTAATTTATAAACAGGGTATTTTTCCTGTGGACCAGCCCAATTGTTTTCTTGACTTTGAGAGCTCCCTTGGCGTAGCGGTAGGTCGGCAGCGGCGACAGCTCGAACGACTGGAGAAGTTTGTAGCCTTCCGGATGGACAACACCCGGGTACTTGTTTGTTGAGAGGGAAAATCCTCCTTTTCCCCCAATCTCCTCCTCAACCTTGCTACAAATCAGCTTTCTTCCCCTTGGGGGGTGGGTTGAGGCAAAAAGCAGGCCATGGTATTGCGAGGTATTAAGCCCGATGGCGGTTGACGATGCGAAGCCGCCTATGCTGTTTGTGAGAAGCCACTGGATTTTTGAGCCTTTTTCGTAGTTTTGAACCTCTTCCCTGCCCACCGTCAGCTTCATAACCTGAAAATGGGACCTATCGATATAAATCTATCTGAAAAATACGTTACCACT
>JAUXGB010000051.1 GCA_030622515.1 Candidatus Altarchaeota archaeon | reverse complement strand
GCTTCACGGTTTATGGGACAATCTCGAAGGTTGGGGCTGATTTGCCGGAGGAGATAACACCGGGCTCATCAATTTCGCTTGCCGTCCTCAGGGTTGAAGATGACAGGGGGGAGACTGTTGCAGCGCCAAGTGTTTGCTGGCAGATATCCTGCTCAGGCAAGCAGCCTCGGCTGCTTGGATGCGACAAGAGCAAGTACACAATCCCGGGTGACCTTGGGACGTGCAATGGGCTCCTGACAACAATTGTGGCGGCAAATGGTTATGAGTTCTATACGAGGGACTTCCTCGTAATTCTAAACGGGATTTCGCCATTTACTTATTCCCTTTTCCCATCAGTGGCGGTTGTTCAGCCGTCTGGAGGCACGCCTGAGTTTGAGTTGTCAGTTGCAAATACAGGGCTTAGCGCTCTGAACCTGACCATTGAGCCGGGAGCCGGTGTTAAGGCAGGTTCTGGTGGAGAATGGCTCGACGGCAACCAGACCCTCTTCATTGGAGGGGAATCACGCAGGACAATACCGCTGCAGGTCCTTGTCCCTGCCGGCGTTGATAGGACTGGGACTTTCTCCGTAGGCCTCTACGACGATGAGGGAAGCTTCAAGATGATTAAGGGGGAGATAAGGGTTAGCGAAACTGAGCTAGCGCTTGTATCGATAGAGCCGAAGGAGATACAGTTCCTTGAGACTGAATTGAACAAGGATGCAACAGCCAAGTTCAGGATTAAGAACGCTGGAAACATCGTTGACGAGTACAGGTTGATTGTGAAGGGAGATGCTGTTGAGTTTGTAAGGCTTAGCAGGGACAACCTGATTGTTAATCCGGGAGAGGAGGCCGAGGTTGAGCTTACAATATCACCTCCGGAGGTTGGCATGTACTCCTTTGATATCTGTGCTATTTCAGAGATGACAGGGGTGCAGCTGTGCGTTACAGGTCTGGCAAGTATTGCGGCAAAGCCAGTTGAACTGACTGCCTCGCCAAGCGAGCTGGAGATTGAGAAGGGGACCGCCAAGCAGGTCAGCTTCACAATAGTCCCCGGCTCCCTGACGACAACAATTGAACTTTCCCTTGACACTGGAATCTGCGGCAGCTGGATAACTGGTGATGACTGGACTGGAACGCTCCAGACGGAAGGTGAGCCCCTAACCAAGACGCTCATTGTCTCCCCGAGCAATGTCGGGGACTGCACGCTCAAGCTGACAGTTGTTGACCCGCAAAGCAGGACAGTCTTTTCCTCGGTCAATATCAAGGCAATCCACTCGCAAGAGGAGTTTAACATGCTTGGGGAGCTTGCTTCTCAGGTGAGCGTTGACCTTTCCTACCTTGACCAGTCGATACAGGGGCTGCAGATAGGAAGCGAGCAGAGAGGAACTTTGGGCGCCCTTAAGAACAGGGCGATTGACGCCTTGCAGAAGTGCAACGACGCCTTGGCTAACAGGGATTACGATGCTGCAAAGCTCTACTGCGAGAATGCGAGGACAAGTGCAGTTTCATCTTCCAACCTTGTGCTTTATGTGAGGCAGGTGGAAAGCGCTGAGGTGCCGACAGTTGGGATGAGCCCGATGGTAATTGTTGGACTTGTCTTAATCCTCGTGGCTGGCCTCTACCTTATCCTCTACAGGAGATAGGAAAGATGAAATGGAAAGCGGTGCTGTGCTTATTTCTAATCCTCTTAGCCCCTGTCCTCTCGGCAGAGCTGTCCCTTGACCCCCAGTATGCCCGCCTAATTGTTAACTCCTCCCAGAAGTTTGTTGTGAAGCTTGAAGTTGACATTATGGGAACCTACACCCTCATGGCAGATGGCGCTGAAATATGGAAAAACAACACAAGGACCTTTATCTCCTCAGGCAAGCGGGAAATTCCCTTCACCTATGTTCCGGTTGAGGAGGGAACGGAGAGGATAACTGTCCGCCTATATGATAGTGACGAAGTCCTGCTTGGAACTGCGTCATCCCTGATTGAAGCTTACGTCCCTTACAATTCAACCTCCCTTTACGAAAGGATATCTTCCCTGCAGGAAGAGACCCAGTCCCTTTACGAAAGAATCCCACCCTCAAAGAAGAGGCTGAAGGAGGATGTTCTGGAAATAAACGCAACCCTTGGGGCTTCAATGGCCTATCTTGAGAGCGGGGAATATGTCAAGGCTGAAGGGCTGGCTGACTCGGCCGAGTACAGGCTTGAGGCAACGGTTGCGGGAACAGGTGACCTGCCTTTCGAGGTTCCCGAGCTTGGCTTTGTCTTCCTAATTATTGTCCTTGCCCTGGCAATTGTTTCAACCGCAAAATTCTTCTTTTCCAAGTAGAAAAAATCGATTACACATTTGTTCTGTATGAAAACGAAAAGGTGCCTTATTTGTTCTCTACGAGAACGAATCTGCTTTATAAATGGCACATCCCTTAATTAGGCGGGAGCTGGGGTAGAAAGGTTTTTAAGACTCTTTGCTTCATTAGAGGAATATGGGCTCGTAGCTCAGCCTGGGAGAGCGCCAGACTGAAGATCTGGCTGTCGTGGGTTCAAACCCCACCGAGCCCACCTTTTCTTTTAGAAAAAGAAAAGTTTGGAACCCAAAGAAAAGCTTCTTGTGCATCCCTAGGGATGCACTCTTTTCCCTGCAGGCTTTTGGAAAAGGCTGCGGTTTCAAACCCCACCGAGCCCACCTAAACCGCAGGGAGGCCCCCCTCAGTTTTAAGGTAATCCTGATCCCCCAAGACAGACATTGTCTATATTATAGGTGTTGATGATGAAAAAAATAACGAAGGAAGCTGTCCTCAAGGTCCTGAGGAAGGTTGACGAGCCTGAGATGGGAATGAATATTGTCGACCTCGGGCTAATCTACGGAGTCAAGATTGGCAAAGGGATTGAAATCGAGATGACTGTCCCCTGCCCCGGCTGCTTTATCTCCCAGATGATTGTCGATTCGGTTGTCCAGACGGTTAAGAAGGAGCTGAAAGAAACACCGAAGGTGAAACTGGTCTTTGACCCGCCATGGACCCCTGAGAAGATGAGCAAAGCAGGCAAGAAGAAGTTCGGATTAAAGTAGAATCTCGTCACTTTCCTGCCAAGGAGGGGAGCAGACGACTAAAAGCTCAGCCGGCGCTTCGCTTGTCTTTTTCGCCTTGTGCTTGGTGTTTGGCAGAATCATTATCATCTGTCCTTCGGACAGCTGCTCGACAGCGTCGTCGAGTTCGACCTCGATAGAGCCCTTGAGGACGAAATAGACCTCAGTCAGGTTTTTGTGAAAGTGCTCTTTCGTCTCTTTCTCAATTGTGACGTGGACAATATCGAGCTGCTTTGAATCCTTCTCGCTTGTAAGCTTCCGAATCAGCCCGCAGGTGATTTTCTTAGGCTTCGAGTCGGAAAGCTTTCGAACAAGGTGTGGCATAACTGTCCTCCCTGTTTGGCGTTTAATTGTTTTACCCTCCAGTTACCAAATAGGTAATTATTTTTTGTGGGATGGGCTCTTGAGGGGGAAAGTATTTAAATGTTGGTTACCAAATAGGTAACTATGTATAGAGAGGTGCCTTCCTTTGGGATGAGAGCCTACTCTTTGGTCTTTTCAAAGTACGGCTCGAAGGAGACATTTAGCCAGTCTGAATTGGACTGGGTTGTCTCGGAGCCTATGAGGAAGAAAATCTTCGCCACCTTGTTGAGGGCGGGCTGGATAGAGAAGGTGGGCAGGTCGGCATACAGGTGCGTTGAGGCAAATGAGATATTTTCCCACTTGTTAGACTTCAGGGTCTATGAGGTGATTAAGATGGCGAAAAAACCCTACGCCTTCACCGGCTTGTCAGCAGTTGAGCTCTGGTCTGACTACAGCTATGTGCAGAGGGGGAGGAAGAGGTCACCTTACTTTGTCAAGGTGTTGAGGAAGGACTTAGGCTACTGGAAGGGATTTTTCAACGGAAATCAAATTCCCAATTATGTCGGGAAGGGTTCAACGATAGGGGAGTTCATTATATTGGTCCCGGTAAGCTCCTTGAAAGCGGTTGGGAAGGACGGCTTAAGGGTTGATTCGTTTAAGGAAACCTTGAGGCAGGCGAGGGGGAACGAGATGTACTCTTATGCCTACAGCTATATGAAGAGGAAGTATGGAGGGGTTTCATGAAATTGTTTCAGCTGCGGGAAAGGGAAATCTTTGAAACGCTGATGAAGATAAGAAGGCTGGATTTTGTCCTGATTGGGGGCTATGCTGTAAACACCTATGCCTTGCCAAGGTTCTCTGCAGACTGTGATATCGTGGTGAGGGACAGCCGCGAGATGAGGAAGGTTGAGTCGCTGCTTTTGAAGGAAGGTTATAGGAAGCTTAGGTCTAGGACAGGCAATCTGCCTTATGGCGGGAAGTTTTTCAGGTTTGAAAAGACTCTTGAAAAAGGGTTCAGGGTGAGTGTTGATGTGCTGGTCAGTGCTGTAATGGACAGGCAGACTGGGGCGGTCTTTGGGGCTGACTGGATTTTTGGAAACTCCCGGAAGCGAGTTTTGAGAGGGAAGACAATAGGTGAGAGGCTGAAGCTGAGGATAGTCAACCCGGGAGCTTTGGTAATCATGAAACTTGTGAGCTGCAGGGGCACTGACATAAGGGATGTTTTTATGATGCTTCCCAAGGTGAAGGACCTTTCATCTGTCAGGGCAGGGGTGGACGAGAGAACTGACTTTTTGGAAAGGTATTCCAAGCTGAAAGGGGTCGTTACCTCAAGAGAGTTCAAGAGCAATCTTGGGGGCGTCTTCGGATATGTTGATGAAAAAGTATTCAACAAGCACAAGGGGCTTGTGCTAAAACTTGGAAAGGCTTAGCTGCGACAGCAAAAGGCACCAGTTACTTCCACTTGATGTAGGAAATCATTTTGTAGATTAGTTTTGCCGCCATGTACTCGGTGATGACGTCATTGTTTGTCGGGGCTACCTCGACGACGTCGAAGCCGACGACTTCCTTTGCGTTCTCGGTCACGGTTCGCATGATGTCAAGGACCTCGCCATACTTTAGCCCATCAGGCTCAGGTGTTCCTGTTCCCGGCGCGTCGCCCGGGTCGATTCCGTCAATGTCGAGGGAAAAGTAGACCCGCTTGTTCTTGCAGAATCCTGCCAGCTTCTTCAAAGAGGGCTTCAGGCCTTTGGAGAGGATGTCCTGCATAAAGGCGACCTCAATATTCTTTTCCTTCTTAATCAGCTCGAATTCCTTCTTGTCTAGGGAGCGGACGCCGAGCTGGAAGATTTTTTTGTTGGACTGGAGGACTCTCCTCATGATGCATGCGTGGCTAACCTTGCTTCCCTCGTACTCGTTCCTCAGGTCGGCGTGGGCGTCAATTGTTACGACAACGACGTCCTTGTCGAATGCGTTGATGCTGCCTAAAGCGACAGTGTGCTCGCCCCCGAGGATGATTGGGATTTTTTTCAGCTTAATGATTTCCTGAACAGTTTCCTTTACCCTCTGGACAGTCTGCTCTGGCGAGCCCCTGACAGGGGCGATTTCGTCCATGGTGACGATTCCGACCTCGTATGGTTCCCGCTTGGATTCCAAATCAAACAGCTCTACCTGCCGGGAGGCCTCGATGATTGCCGCCGGGCCGAACCTTGCTCCCGAGCGATAGCTTGCTGTTGCGTCGAAGGGGACAGGTATGACGACGAACTTGGCTGTCTTAAAGTCGGCTTCTGCCTTGGTCAGGCCCAAGAAGTTGAACGGTGCGGCTGTGTAGAGGAATTCCATAGGTGGATAGAAAGGATTTCAGGATTTAAACTTTGCGGGGAAAAAGAGTTTATAGTGGTGGTTTTTAGAATTTCCATGGCTTTGGAAAACATTTTAGCGTTCAAAATAGCTTGCAAGGGGAGCGGCGGAGACAAGAAGGTGTCGCCAATGACCTGCAGGAAGTGCCCGAGCAAGATGACATGTTCTTCCGTTCAGGCCCTCTTGGGTGTTGAGGTCGAATATCAGAGGAAGTACAAGGGGACCATTATCGAGAGGGGGATGATGGAGGTCGCAAGGCAGAAGAAAGAGGTTGCCGACTTTATTTTGGGGAATTATGATGAGGCTAAGAATAAAGGTGAAGCCAAAACGGAAGAGGTTAGGGCTTAAGGATGCAGGGCCTTTCGATAATGTGGATTTTGTCGTGTCGCTGACTCAGCCTGCCGAAGGCAATAAAGCTAACAGGCAGCTCGTTGAGTTTCTGGAGAAAGCGACAGGAAAGAACGTTTCAATCGTTGCCGGGGCAACGGCTAAGCTCAAGCTGGTGGAGATAGATGGAGAAGGAAAGGAAATCAGGGAAAAACTGGAGAGAATGGCAGGAAAAGGGACTTAAACTGCTTGAGAAGCTTAAGGAAGAGGCAGAGGACGGGATTCCGGTAGTTGTCGAAGGAATTAACGACGAGAAAGCTTTAAAAGGGCTGGGGGTCTCAGGAACCATAGTCAAGCTAAAAGGAAAACACAGTCTGAGCGAGGTTGCCGAAAAAATAGCATCCAAGTTCAAGAGAGCAATCATACTTACCGATGCGGACTATGAGGGGCGGAAGCTTGCTGCCCAAATATCCAAGCTTTTGGAGCAGTATGGCAGCCACCCTGACCTGAGGTATCTTAAGATGACCCGGCTGCTGGGAAAGACAGCGGTTGAGCAGCTCTAAACTGGTTTTCTAGGGGTTTGACTGGAAAGGAATAGAAATGGGAAAAATTAGCCCGGTAGCATCAAAGTATACGGTAAAGGCTCAACTAGACGCCAATGGCGTTGTTGAAAAACCCGACGTTGTCGGGGCAATTTTCGGACAGACGGAAGGGTTGCTAGGAAGCGACCTTGAG
>JAUXGB010000034.1 GCA_030622515.1 Candidatus Altarchaeota archaeon | reverse complement strand
GAGCTTAGGCAAGTTCCTTCTTGATGTCTTCGAGAAGCTCAGGAAACTTGTCATAGCCTGCCTTGGTGTTGAAGTGGCCGGCGTTTTCAAAAACCTTCAAATCGCTTTTCAGCATTAGTGCAATGTAGCTTCCCTTCTCAAGAGGCACATACGGGTCGTCCTTTGAGTGGTAGAGGTAGAACCTTTTGCAGTTGGCCCTGATTTTCTCCCAGTCAAATTCCTTCATGAAGCTGGAGTTTATTCCGTCAAAGTCAGGGTTGTCGATTTTGCCAAGAAAGCCTGCGATGAAAAAGGCAGCCCGCGCCTTGTGGCTTTCAAGCAGGTTGAGGATGAAGGCGGGCGCAAGGGAATGGCCTATCAGGATTGTTTCCTCATCTATTGATGAGCCGTCAAAAACATTAAGCCAGCTCTTTAGGCTTTGTCCTTCCGGCGTCGGGAAGGTTGGCACCTCAACATTGTGGCCAAGCGTCTCAAGCTCGGTCTTTAGCCAGGGGAACCAGTTATCGTTTGGGCTCCCGTAGGCTCCATGAAGGATTACGAATTTCAACTTACTTCAGCGCCTACCGGCATGTCCTGTCCCGGGTCGATGACAATTACTTTTGACTGGTCTTTGGTGAAGGCTGCCAGCAGCATGCCGTTCGACTCGACGCCTCGCAGCTTTGCAGGCTGGAGGTTGGTCACGACAACTATCTTCTTCCCGACAAGGTCGTCTGGTGCGTACTGCTGAGCTATCCCGGCTACCAGCTGGCGCGGGCTTGTCTCGCCGACGTCAACAGACAGCTTCAACAGCTTGTCTGCCCCCTCGATTTTCTCGGCAGATTTGACCTGCCCGACCTTCATTTCCGTTTTCTTAAATTCGTCAAAGCTTATCAAATTAGTCACCCTCTTTTCCCCCTCAGGGACGCAAGCCTTTCAGCTGCTTCCTTTGGGTTGATTTTTGAGAACAATGGCCTTGGTTTCTGGAGGTTGGTTCCGGCAGCCACCTTAGGCGCCGACCAGCTGGTGCTGGATACGCTGCCTTTCTGGGACAGGGTTTGCCACAGTCGCTGGGACGATGCCGGGATGAATGGGGAGAGGAGAACGGAGAGGGCTGCGTCGAGCTGGACGGAGACGTAGAGGGCGGTTGGGTTGTCTTTCTTCCACGGGGCCTGCTCGTTGAAGTATTGGTTGCCTTTCTTGGCCAGACGGAGGACAGAGTTGAGAGCCCCTTTCAGGTCGAAGGCTTCGAAAAGTTTGCCTGCCTCTTCAAAGGTCGCATCGATAGACTTGAGCATCTCTTTTGCCGCGTCGTCAAGCTCAGGCTCTGGCACCTTGCCGCCAAACTTGGACTGGATGAAGGTTAGGGAGCGGTGGACAAAGTTGCCGATGGCATCGTTTAGTTCGTCGTTGACCCGTTTCCCGAATTCTTGCCAAGAAAAGTCGGCGTCTTTTGTTTGGGGGAGGATGGAGATTAGGGTGTAGCGCCAGTAGTCTGCCGGGTAGAGGGCGGCGGCCTCGTCAAGCCAGATGCCATGGTTGAGGGATTTGGAAAATTTCTTTCCATTGAATTTCAGGTATTCGTAGCCTTCAATGTAGTGGGGAAGGTTGTAGCCCTCGTCGACGCCAAGCAGCATAGATGGCCAGACGATTGCGTGGAAGGGAACATTGTCCTTGCCAAGGAAGTGGATTAGCTGGGTATCTTTTGACTTCCACCACTCGTCAGCTTTGCTGGCGTCCCCGCCGTAGAGCTCCCTTGTTGAGGAGATGTAGCCGATTGGCGCGTCAAACCAGACATAGATTACCTTGCCGGCGGCTTGGGGGAGTGGCACTGGCACGCCCCAGTCAAGGTCGCGCGTTATTGCCCTCTGCTTTAGCCCATGCTTTACCCAGCTGAGGGCGAAGTTCCTGACGTTTGGCCTCCAGTGGGTTTGCGATTCAAGCCAGCCCTTAAGCCTGTCGGAGAATTTTGGCAGGTCAAGAAACCAGTGGGTTGTCTTTTTGAAGATAGGGGTTTCGCCTGAGATAGTTGACTTGATGTTCTTTAGCTCTTCAGGCAAAAGCAGCTTGCCGCAGCCGTCGCACTGGTCGCCCCGAGCCGGGGAGTAGCCACAGTGGGGGCAGGTTCCTTCGACATAGCGGTCTGGCAGGAAAAGTTCTGCCTTCTGGTCGTAAGGCATAGTCATCACCTTCTCGATTATGTGGCCGTTCGCCAGAAGCTTTTCGAAAAACTGTGTTGTTAGTTCGTAGTGTGGCTTCCGCGTCGTGCGCGAGAAGTTGTCAAACTTGATGTGGAACCTTTCAAAGAGGTCGGTCTGTATCCCGTGGTACTTGTCGCAGAGGAGTCTGGGGCTTAGCCGCTCGTTTTTGGCTGAGATTGTTATTGGCGTACCGTGCTCATCTGTTCCGCAGATGTAGATTACCTTGTCGCCATTCAGCCTGCGGTAGCGGGTGTAGACATCTGCCGGGAGGATTGAGCCTGCCAGATTGCCAAGGTGGGGCACGTTGTTCACGTAGGGCAGGGCTGATGTCACGAGGTACTTCATAGGTTAGGCTTCCAGTGGTTTGATTTTAAGTCTTTCGGGGTTTAGTGGCAGGGGGAGGGAAATCCTATTAAGGAGGATTAAGGGATTGCTGTTGTGGCAAGGATAGATAGTGCTGTTGACAGGATTGCTTCGAAGATTCTTGAGAAGGAGGAAAAGCGGAAGCAGCTGTCTGATATTCTCAGGAGGATTAAGGGGAAGGTTCCAATCAGGGAAGTTAAGGGGGGCGAAGCCCTTTTTGACGAGACACTTTGCCTGCCAATGAAGACTGGCGAGCCGCAAGGCACTGTTGTCGGGGTTGACGGCGGGCTGCTTACCCAAAGCTGCCATAATATTGACCTTGTCGTCATGCGGGCTGTTGCTGTCCTGTTCGATTACAAAAAGGGGAAGCTGGAAAGGCACGAATACTTTCCTGAAAGCTCACCAACCCCTGAGCTGGTCTCTATCCTTGAGGCGGAGACGCCGCTCGAGTTTCAGGGTATGGCGGGAATCCACCGCGCATCGAAAGAGGTTGAGACTGCTTTGGCAGCTGCGCAGAAGTGGAAGCCGGATATCGTTCTCCTCGATGGAAGTGTTGCGCCTTATCCCAACAAGAAGCCCGAGGCAGATGAGGCAGGGATTGGGATTTACAGGAAGATGATTAACAACTACATTAAGCTGTACGAGTTCTGTCACAAGAACAAAATCATGCTGGCAGGGGTTGTTGAGGATTCAAGGGGCAGGCGATTTTCTGAAATTCTTACCAAGAAGATTCTTCCGGGGCTGAAGATTGATTGCCCAGACGTTGGAAAGCTCAGGGACAGTGCTCTTTTGTTCGATGCGCTGGATTACGGGGAGAGGACCTTTACGTTCAAGTATTCTTCAAAGCCTTTAGACAACCCGGTCCTCAAGGACCTTGGCCCATGGGCACCAAGGCTTTACTCCTTCTACGCAAAGACGGCCGAGTTTGACAGGCCGATTAGGGTTGACTTTATTGCTGGCGAGGCTGTTGGCGAGTTCTCCGAAAAGCTGGCAAAAAGTGTTTTCTCGCTTGGCAAGCATAACAAGGATTATGGGATTCCAACCGTTATCATCGAGGCAGATGCGAGGGCAAAGCTGAAGGGGAAGGATATAGAGATGGTCTACGACTCAATTGTTGACAAGGTCGGGGCTAGTCCCTTGGCTCTGAGGTTGAGACGGGACAGTCGGCCGTTCTGAACACCGGCAGGGTTATGGAAATCGTAATAAAGTGGAGTTGGGGTGTGAGTTTATGGTGAAAAAGGAGGCTGTTGGGGTTGTAATATCGACTTTTGAAGGTCCCTCGCCTTCGAACCTTTCCTTTGTTGTCACAAGCGAGGAGGCTGTCCCTGTCAGGAAGGACCAGTTTGTTTCGATTCCCTTCGAGGACGGGGAGCTGATAGCCAGAATAACCAACCTTAGGAAGACAAACAAGTATTACGAGCGGGCGGAAAGTGTTAAGCACTATGGGGAAAAGGCTGGCATGTCGAATTTGTTCCCAATTGACTCTTGGCAGTACCTTATCGCCGACGCCCTGCCCTTGGGTGTCTATAAAGACAGGATTGCGAGGCCCACCTTCCCTGTCTCGCCGGGGAACAAGGTCTACATTGTTGACGATGCCGTTCTTGGCAACTTCCTCGGTCTTGAAAAAGGCGGGCTCAATATTGGGAAGGTTGAGCATCATAATCTGGACGCTGAAATCAGCCTGACTAGCATGCTGCGGAAGCACCTTGCCATTCTCTCCATCTCAGGCGGCGGGAAGTCTTACCTGACCTCTGTCCTGCTGGAGGAGCTCCTAGACAGGAAGAAAAACGAGGGGAGGATAGGTGTTATTGTTTTTGACATTCACGGTGAATACACTGGCTTCGCCGACGGCCTATATCAAGAGAAAGTCGGCATCATAGACGCTTCAAGGATTAAGATACCTATTCCAAAGCTGAGGATTTCCGACTTCTTCTCGATGATGCCAAGCCTGACTGAGGCTCAGGAGAGGGAACTTTATCGGATTATGAAACCTCTCTGGGACGACCACTGGAAGAACGCCAACACCTTTGACCTGAAAGAAATTATCGAGGCTGTCGAGGCGAGTGAGGAGACGCAGGATGCTACAAAGAACGCGCTAATCGGCAAGCTCCGCAAGCTCAAGAACATGAGGCTGTTTGGCCCCCATGCAGAGCCGCCTATTGACAAGCTTATCAGTCCCGGCATTGCAACGATAATTGACCTGTCAAAGATAGAAAGCCACATGGCGAAGCAGATAATTGTCTATTACCTTTCGAAAGAGCTGTTCGCCCTTAGGAAGAAGGGAAAGGTCCCGCCCTACCTTGAGGTGGTCGAAGAAGCCCATAACTTCATCCCTGAAGGCGTTTCGAGGGACCGGGCGATTGCAAGGGGGATTCTTGAGACTGTTGCAAGGGAGGGAAGGAAATTCTACGCATCTCTCTGCTTAATCTCCCAAAGGCCCAAGAGGCTTGACAACACGATTTTATCCCAGTGCAACAGCCAGATTATCCTAAGGATTACCAACCCATACGATTTAAAACATATTTCTGAAAGCTGTGAGGGGATAACGACCGATACCTCGAACAGCATAACCACCCTCAGGGTTGGGGAAGCTGTCATTATTGGCGAGGCTGTCCGCCATCCCGTTTTCATCAAGGTGCGGACGAGGAAAAGCCCTGAACCTGCTCACTCAACCAATATGGAAGAGGCTGCGAAAATTTTTGAGGAAAAAAATAAAAACGATTTGGCCGATGCCAGAGCTTTTTTGTAAAAAGTCTTAAATACCGATGAACGACAGAGAGATTATGTCCATGTCTGGAAAACTGCGTTGGCCTTTCATAAGTGTTGACAATTCGGGGTCGATGACCGTTGATGGCGCCTCGGTGAAAACACTTGTTGAAGAGTTCGGTAGTCCTCTCTACGTTCTTTCGGAAAAGGAAATCCGCAACCGAATGAAGCGGATAAAGAAGGCTTTTCCCTACAAGAAGCTGGAAATCCAGTACGCTGCCAAGTGCAACACCAATTTGGAGATTCTCAGGATAGCTAAAGAGGAGGGGCTTGAGCTTGACGCCTCATCGACAGGGGAAATCATGCTTGGGCTGCTCGCGGGGTTCGAGCCGGGGAAAATTACATTTACCAACCTTCACAAGAAGGAGGAAGACTGGCTTTTCGCAGCTAAGATTGGGGTCAAGGCAATAACTATTGACGCAGTCGAGGGCATTCCTCAGGCCGAGGCGGCTGGCAAGCAGCTGGATAAAAAACTGAAAATCTTTCTGAGAATCAACCCGCAGATAAAGAGGGGACGCTACTCAACCATCCACCACCAGTATGGCATTCCCATCAAGCAGGCGAAATTCGCCATTGACAAGGTTCTTGAGCAGCCTCACCTTGAGCTGGTCGGCTTCCACTTCCACGGCTCCTACATTGACAATAAGAACATTCACTGGATTGCGGCCAAGAAGCTATTGAGGCTTGCAAAGTACGCTCACGACAAGGGGGCAAGGATAAAGTACATAGATTGTGGTGGTGGCTTCCCCGTACAACACACCGACAAGAAGGTTTTCCAGCCTGAGGACATGGGAGAAGAGTTTGTGAGACAATTTAGGGAAAAGGTTGCGGCTCTGGGCCTTCCAGAGCCCACCCTTATTTTCGAGCCGGGCAAGTTCATTGTAGCCAACGCCGGCGTAGGGCTTGTCAAGGTCGTAAGTGTTAAGGACCTTGGCCACATCAAGGCTGCCATAACAGACGGCTCAACCTATGCCTTCGTTCCTGACGTCCTTGCATATGGCTGGCACTACCCGATTCTCCCGGCAACAAAAATCCACATGCCGCCCGAGGCAAAATACCACATTGCCGGCTGCACCTGTGACGACATAGACAAGATTGGGCGGGAGAGGAAGATGCCCTATCTTGAAAGGGGAGACATCCTCTCAATCATGGACTGCGGTGCCTACTCAAACGTCATGACCTCAAACTTCAACACCCTTAAGCGGGCCCCAATGGTAATGGTCAAGGACGGGGTCGCCAGACTAATCAGGCGGCGCGACAAGTATGGGGAAATGTTTGCGCAGGAACTTGACGTTCTTAAGCTCGAGTCAAGGGGCGAGCTGAACAAGTTCACCAGTTTTGCACGACAGAAGCTTAAGGTTCCTATTGACGAACTCCAGCTTCCGGAAGAAGCTAAACCAAAATAGTTAGGCAAACTCGATATTAATCCTTATTTTCCCCTTGCCGGGCTTTTTGCCCTTGGAAACCTTAACTTTTCCTATCTCGCCCGAGTTCTTAACATGGGTTCCGCCGCACGGCATTGGCGGGAAAGGTTCCATAATCCACGTTCTCTTCCCATTGTCCTCTTTCATCTCAATCGGCACGTTCTTCTCAATCAGCTTGTTTGCCCGGTCAGTCACAATCTCCAGCTTTTCCTTCGGGAACTCACCCTCCCAAAGATAGTCCTGCCTGTCTTTCCTGTCATCGACAATGCCGCTCGAGGCAATTTTGCAGCTCTCGCCAAAGACGGCTCCCATAATATAGTAAACAATGTGGGCGGCTGAATGCAGCTTCATGGTCTTGTATCTTTTATCCCAATCAAGCTTCAGCTCAACTTCTTGGCCTTCGGTCCACTCAGGGTTTCCTTCAAGGATGTGAATAACCTCTCCAGACTCTTTGTCCTTAATTGTATCTTTGACACGGCTGCCTGCAATTTCCCCTGTGTCGCCAACCTGACCCCCGCCACGAGGGTAGAAGATAGTTGAATCAAGAATGACTGAGTTTCCGTCTATCTTGATAATCTTGGCCTTGGCTTCCTTTAGATAGGGGTCTTCCCAAAATAACGGCTTTGTCATGGCCAAAAAGGGCGGCAAAGCTTAATAAAGCTCTCGGAGGAAACCCCTTTGAGCGGCGATAATCTAGACTGGTCAGGATCCGAGCCTTCCAAGCTCGATACCCGGGTTCAAATCCCGGTCGCCGCACCAAAGTGATTTGATGACTTACGTAAACATAACCTACTTTGTTCACGGGACAACTACAGATAATGAGGCCCACATTTCTACAGGATGGAAGCCCGGGGAACTTTCTGACTTGGGAAAGCGGCAGAGTGTCGAGCTAAAGGAAACGATTAAGGGCAGGCACTTCGATATTGTCTACACTTCAGACCTGAAAAGAGCTATTGAATCCGCTGATATTGTGTTTGAAGAGGGGATTGAAAAGAGACAGGACAAGAGGCTAAGAGAGTGTAACTATGGCGATCTGAATGGGGCGTCAACAAAGGTTGTTAATGCAAAAGCAGGGGGCTGTATTGATACCGCTTTCCTAAACGGGGAGAGTTTGAAGGATGTTGAAAAACGGATTCGTGAGTTTCTCACCCGCCTTCTTGAAAACCACAAAGGGAAAAAGGTGGCAATTATGGCACACAAATGGCCCCAACTGGCTATCGAGGTTGTTGTAAACAAAAAATCTTGGCCAGAAGCTATTGCTGATGACTGGAGAGCCAAAAAGCCTAAAGCTTGGAAGCCTGGTTGGGATTACAGGTATGAGCAATGAAAATTGCCGTTATGGGTGCAGGGGCTGTCGGGAGCTATTTTGGAGCTTTGATGATTAAGGCTGGTTTTGATGTAACTTTGATAGGACGCGGTGCCCACCTTAAGGCCATGCAGGAGAAAGGCCTTTTAGTAAAGAGTGTTAATGGAGACTTTGAGGTCAAGCCAAAAGCTGTTGGGAGCCCTGAAGAGTGTGGACCTGTCGACTTTATCCTCTTCACAGTTAAGTCTTATGATACCGAGGAAGCGATTAAACTATGTGACCCTTTATTCAACGACAGCACATTCTGTCTGTCAATTCAAAATGGAGTTGATAACGAAAGCAGGATAGCTCAGGTAGTTGGAGAGGAAAAGGTGCTGTTTGGCCTTACCTGGATTGGAGCGGAAATCGCATCGCCCGGGATTGTTAACCACAATGGACGGGGAATCATAGAATTTGGAGAAGAAAATGGTGTCGAGAGTGAGCGGGTGTTGATGGTGAAAGGGGTTTTTGAAAAATCCAACATTCCGTTTTCAGTCTCGGATAACATAGTTAGGGCCAAATGGAAAAAGTTCCTTTGGAATGTTGGCTACAATCAGGTGTGCGCGGCAACGAGGAAGAATTGTGGCGAGGTCGTAAGGGACCCTGAAAGTTTCGAGATGTTGAAGGGTGCTGTTATTGAAACCACAAATGTTGCGAACGCTAAGGGAGTAGCGCTTAGCGACATTGATGTTAAGCGGGTGCTTGATTTGTCACTGGAATTCGGGAAGTTCAGGCCTTCTATGCTGCAGGACCTTGAAAAAGGAAAACGACTTGAGGTGGAGGCATTTAGCGGAGCCGTTATCAAGTACGGAAAAGAACTTGGCATCCCAACACCTGTCAAC
The DNA here is from genome assembly GCA_030622515.1 of Candidatus Altarchaeota archaeon. Taxonomy (GTDB): domain Archaea; phylum SpSt-1190; class SpSt-1190; order DYHY01; family DYHY01; genus JAUXGB01. The sequence continues at coordinate 963 of JAUXGB010000034.1, read as the reverse complement.
AAAAAGCTGTATGAAATCTTGAAAGGAGAAATTCAATGATTAAAGCAATTGCCTGCGATTTGGACAACACACTTGTTGATTTTGTAAGTTTCAAGAGGGCGAGTTCGGAAGCGGCTGCAAAGGCGCTGGTCGCCGCCGGGCTGAAGGCAAAGCCAAGCGAGGTCTATAGGAAGCTTTACGAGATTTATGACGAGTATGGGATTGAGGACAAGAAGGCCCTGTCAAGGTTGCTTTGGCACAAGTATGGCATTCGCGACTTCAACATCTTTGAGAAGATACAGCAGGCAGGCGTTATTGCATACATGGCAGCCATGCTGAAGAGCCTGAAGGTCTATCCCGGCGTCAAGCCCACGCTTAAGAAGCTGAGGGATAAGGGATACAAGCTCTACATCGTCAGCGACGCGCCGAGAAACATGGTCTGGTTCAGGATGAACCTGATGAAGCTTGTTGAATATTTCGATGAGGTTGTCTCTTTCGATGACAGCAAGCAGGTGAAGCCGTCCAAGCTTCCCTTCAAGGCGCTGCTTAGGCGGACAGGAATGAAGCCCAAGCACATTCTCTTTGTAGGAGACGACCCGGAGAAGGACATCAAGGGGGCGAAGAAGTTCGGGATGGTGACGGCTCTGGCAACTTATGGCTGGCGGCTGAACAAGAAGAGCAAGGTGAAGCCTGATTTCTACCTGAAAAAGTTTGGCGACGTTCTGAAGGTTGTTAAGGAATAGGGTTTTATAGGCTGGATACTTGAAGGGTGTATGAAGATTCCTGAAAGGGTTAGGGCAATTTTTAATTCAACAGGAGTAATACCCTTCGCCACTTCAGACAAAAACGGCAGGCCCAATGTTGTCGCCATCGCCTCGAAGAAGATTGTTGGGGACGAGACAATTTGGATTATTGACACCTACTTTGGCAAGACCAAAAAGAACATTTTGGAAAACCCTGAGGTGGCCATTGCTTTCTGGAAAG
>JAUXGB010000017.1 GCA_030622515.1 Candidatus Altarchaeota archaeon | reverse complement strand
GGATGTTTTAATCGCGGCAACTGAGAAGATAGGCTATGACGAAGAAGTTAAGTGGCTGAATGAGAAGTTTGAAAACATGATGAAAAAGAAGGCAGTTATGCTGGTTGCGGAATCAGGAAAAAGAATTGTTGGCAACTGCGACATAGAGTCCCAGATAGGAAAGATGAAGCATGTTGGTCTTTTCGGGATAATCATCTCAAAAGATTTCCGTGGAGTTAGCTTGGGGGAAATTCTTGCCAAGGAAACGATTAAGGCGGCAAAAGGGTTTGTAAGCCCGAAGCTAAAAATCATTGAGCTCTGGACATTTGGGAAAAGCAGGATATCAATCAGCCTTTACAAAAAGCTTGGCTTCGGAAAGGAAGCTGTCCTCAGGAAGAGGTTTCTCCACAAGGGACGCTATCAGGACAAGCTCTACATGTCGAAATTCATTTGACAACAAAGGTGTACCTAGGCACGGAGCCCTCTGCCTTCCCGAAGACAAGTTCCCCTTTGTTTTTCGTTATTTCGCCAAAGCTCCTTCCAAGGAATGATAGGAAGGGGAGGTCGACAACCTCAAGAAAGAGATGCCCGCCGCTCCCAATTATCTTAATCCTCGCGTCCGCAAGCTTCCTCACCTTATCCGCAAGGTCTTCCATCTCAGGCTCCCGATAGAATAGGAAGAATGCTATTGCACCCGCCCTCTTGACAAGGTCTGAAAGGTAGGTGATAAACCTCATGGTTGATGCCCTTGAGTTGTATTTTGCCAGCTCGTTTATCGAGAGGAAAACTGCCTTGTGGTAGTCTGCTGTTTTGTAAAAGGTAGCCTCAATCTTGGCAATTGTTGAGGAGATGTTGGCCAGGGCGACCGGACTGCCAATCCGGATAATTGAGGGTTCCTTCTTGGTTTTCTTTCCCGCCTTTTTTGAATAGCAGTCTATCCAGTAGAGGTTTTTCGCCTGCTCAGCCTTCCCGTAGTTCCATCCATACTTCCTTGCCATCTGCTTGACCTCTTCAGGGGAATGCTCAATTGTGAGGAAGAAGAACTTCTCCCTGTGCTTTGCAGCCTCTTCCGCAATCTGGAGAAACATCAGCTCAGCTTCGGGGATTTGCTCAGACTCGAGAAGGAGGATAGTGCCCGGCAGAAGGCCTCCCCCAAGCATGGAATCGAGGCCGGGAATGTTGGTTGGCACAAGTTTTGGAAGCATTGGTTAAATCAGGAACATGCTCTATAAAAAACTATTCGCAAACTACTCCTTTAGGTAGGAGCTGGTTGCCTTGGCAATCCTGACCCTTCTCCACTGGCCGATTTTCCCGCGGCAGACAGCAACCGGCCTGTAGTCTCTTGTTCGCCCCATCAGCCCCTTTGGCGTCCTTTCGTCGACGAAGACGTCAAGGATTTTGCCAATCCATTCCCTATTGGCCTCCAGGGTGATTTGCTGGTGCAGGCGTGTCAGCTCCCTGCTTCGCCCCTTCACATCCCTCGACAGGAGCTCTTTCAGCTCCGCCGCTGGCGTGCCCGGCCTTGAGGAGAATCGTGAGATGTTAATTATTTCCGGCCTCGTTTTTTTGATTAGAGAGAGCGTCCTCCCCCAGTCTTTTTCTGTTTCAGTCGGGTAGCCGACAATTATATCTGTCGAGATGTAAGCAGTCGGGAATTTCTTCCTGATGGCTTTCACAACTTTTTCAAAATCCCTGGCCCTGTAGCTGCGTCTCATGTGGCGAAGGACAGAATCGCTTCCTGACTGGAGGGGCAGGTGGAAAAACTTGAAAACCTTTGGGCTTGACCACGCCTTCAAATTGGCCTTCAGGCCTTTCAGGAAGAAAGAGGGGTTTGCCATCCCTACCCTGACCATGAAGTCCCCACTGACGCTGGTGACCGTTTCCAGCAGGTTGGCAAGGCTGTCTTTTCTGTCAATCCCATAGACCGCGCAGTCCTGACTGGTCAGCCAGACCTCTCTTGCGCCGTTGGAAATTGCTGCCGCCACGTTTGAAGCGATTCGCTCCCTCGAAAAGCTTCGCAGGTTGCCGCGGGCAAGCTTTGTTATGCAGTAGGAACAGGAGCCGAGGCATCCCTCGCTGATTAAAATCCTTGAGATTAGCCCCCATCTTGCCTGAGGGAAAAATGACTTGTCGCCAGCTTTAAGCCCAAGGGCGTCTTTCCGCTTGCCAAGGACCAGCTCGCAAATCCTGTCTATCTTCGCGGGGGAGAGCAGCTTAGCCGACGGGGCAAGCTTCCTTACAAGTTTCCTCCGCGCCTGCGGCAGGCAACCTGCAACTATCAGCCGCCGCTTGGAATATTTTTTTACCAGCTTGACCATCCTGAGTTCGGTTCTGGATTTTACAGCGCAGGTGTTGAGGATTATCACATCCGCGTTGGCTGGAGATTTCGCAATTGAAACCCCTGCCTGCTTAAGAAGGGCGGTCATTATCTCGGAGTCGACCTTGTTGGCTACGCAGCCGTAAGTTTCAATATAGGCCCTCATAAGAGGTTGACAGGATGGGTCTTTAAAAAAACAACCAATCATTTAAAGGCTGGAAGGGGCTCGTTTAGCCGATGGACGTTGAAATCGACATAAGGAAGAGTGGGAGGGACAACGCTTCAGCATACTATGAGTCATCGAAAAGGAAGAGGCTGAAGGCGGAAAGAGCTCTTACTCACATTGCGGAGCTTGAGGCCCGCATAGAGCGGATGAAGTCGCGGGCGTCCGAGGAAAAAGAGGCTGTCGAAGTCAAACGAAAGCCTGAGTGGTTTGAGGAATTCCGCTGGTTTGTTTCAAGCGAGGGCGTTCTTGTGATTGGCGGGCGGGACGCTATGCAGAACGAAAAGCTGGTCAAGAAGAAGACAGGCAAGAGCGACATTGTTTTCCACACAGACTTGGCAGGTTCCCCTTTTGTTATTGTCAAGGCCGAGCTTGGGCAAAGCGAGGCCACCCTTAAAGAGGCGGCCGCCTTCACAGCAGCCTACAGCAGGGCGTGGAAGGCAGGGCTTGGCTCGACAGATGTCTACTGGGTCAACCCTGAACAGGTCTCAAAGAGGGCGCCCGCCGGCGAGTACATTGGCCGTGGTGCTTTCATGATTTACGGGAAGAAGAATTACTTCAAGCGCGTTCCTCTGGAGACGGCAATTGGCTGGGATGGCGAGAAAGTGGTCTACGGTCCGCGCAGCTCGGTTGAACCGAAGGCAAAGCAGTTCGTTACTGTTCGCCCTGCGCCAGCCCTTGAGCAAACCCAGCTTGCGAAAGAGATTAGGAGAGTGCTGAAAGAGGCCTCCCTTGACGACATAGTCCGGGCTTTGCCTGCCGGAAAGGGCGAAATAGTGGCAAGGTTGAGGAAAGGTTAATAACGAAATTTTTCATGGGTTAGTTGTTGGAAATAGCTGAACTTGGCAAGGAGTATCCCTTACTCTCGGAAGCCTTGGGAATAGTTGGGAAGTCTTTTTCAACCCTTTACCCCCCTCAGGCCGAAGCCATCAAGAAAGGCGTTCTTGACGGGAAAAACCTCCTCATGGCGTCAGGCACAGGAAGCGGGAAGACCCTTATCGCCGAGCTTGCTGCGGTTTCCACAGTTCTCGGGAGGGGGAAGAAAGTCATTTACATCGCGCCGCTCCGGGCCCTTGCAGGGGAGAAGTTTGGGGAGTTCAGGAAGTATGAGAAGCTCGGCATTAAGGCGGCCCTGTCGATAGGAAGGCTTGACAGGCAGGACTCTTGGCTGAAGTCGGCCGACATAATTGTCTCGACTGCTGAGAAGTTTGACTCGCTTATGCGCCACGGCGCCGGCTGGATTGAGGAGATTGGGGCTATTGTTATCGATGAAATACATGAGATTGGCAGCAACCGCGGCCCGACGCTTGAAAGCCTGATTGTCAAGATGAGGAAGAAGTGCCCAAATCTCCAGACAGTTGCCCTGTCAGCAACAGTTGGAAACGCTGACGAGATGGCACAATGGCTTGACGCTGAGCTTGTTGAAAGTGATTTCAGGCCGGTTCCCCTCTCGGAGGGGGTTCTCTTCTCCAATACCCTGAGGTTCGCTGATGAAGACCGCCGGGTTGTCAGTGGATTTTCCGCCCCGGAACTTGCATGCCTTGACGACACGATGAAGCAGGGCTTCCAGTCATTGATTTTCCTCAACACGCGCCGCAGTGCGGAGGCGACAGCTGAGCGGGCAGGAAAGGTTGTTGCCCCATTCCTAAAGGAAGGGGACGGGAAAAAACTGGCGAAGCTTTCGAAGGAAGTGCTGAATGCCTTGGACTATCCGACGCGCCAGTGCAAGAGGGCTGCCGCCTGCATAAAGAACGGGACAGCCTTTCACCACGCAGGGCTGGCGCACAGCCAGAAGGTCGCGATTGAGGAGGCATTCAGGGAGGGAACCCTCAGGTTCATTGCCGCGACAGTCACCCTTGTCGCCGGAATCAACATGCCGGCAAGGCGGATTATGATAAAGAATCTTTCTCGTTACAGCTCGTTCGGGATGGAAAAGTGGCCGGTCTCCCTTTACAAGCAGGCGGTCGGCCGTGCCGGCAGGGCTGGTTACGACAAGGTTGGCGAATCCGTCGTGATGGCCTCAAGCGAGAGTGATGCGGAGAGGATTCTTGAGGAATATATTAAGGGCAAGCCTGAGGATGTTGTTTCGCAGATTTCAAACCCCGCTACCCTTCGCTCCCTTGTCATAGGAATTCTGGCAAGCGGTTTTGCGCACGACAGGAAGAGCCTTCAGGAATTTTTCGCCTCATCTTTCCACGCCCACCAAAACAAAAAACCGCAGCTTGATGAAGTTGACGGCGTTGTGGAAGACCTGATTGACTGGGGCTTTGTCGCTGGAGACAAGAGGGGAACAGGCTTCGTCAACCTTGGGGAAATATCTTCAAGGAAAAAACTTGAACTGACACCTGTTGGCCGGCGTGTCGCCGAACTTTACCTTGACCCGCTCTCCGCCAGTCTTATCATCCAGAGGTTTTCCCGAAAGGCTTCGCCGCTCGCCTCCCTCCTCGCAATCTCGGACCTGAGCGAGCTGGGTCCAATGCCTTCCGTTAGGCGAAGTGAGGAAGACTCTTATTGGGAACTTGCTGATGAGGCTAAAGAAGAATTTCTCCAGCCGGTTCCTGAGCCATGGGACGACGATGCCTCCCGGTTTATTAGGGCTGTCAAGATGGCGAAAATTTTCGAAGCCTGGGCGGAAGAAGTGGGAGAGAACGGGATAATGGAAGAGTTTGGAGTTTCGCCAGGCGACCTGCGAAGAAAGCTTTCAAACGCGGACTGGGTTCTCTTCGGCGCAGGGGAGCTTGCCGCTCTTCTCGGAAGGAAAGAAATTGCGAAGGAGCTGAGAAAACTGCACCTGAGGGTTAAGGGTGGCGTCAAGGAGGAGCTTCTCAAGCTTGTCGTCCTCAGGGATATTGGCCGCAAGCGGGCTAGGAAGCTGTTCAGGGCAGGGATAAAATCAAAGATAGATGTTAAGAGGGCAGGCATAACCAAGGTTGCGTCAGTCATTGGGTCTGGTATTGCAAGAAAGGTTTTCAAGCAGTTTAACTGATTATGTCGACAAGGGTGACCTCAAAGATTAGCGTCTCGCCAGCCAGCGGATGGTTGTAGTCGAGAAGGACGCCGTCAGGTCCAATGGACACAACCCTGCCTGACCCAAGGGCAGTCTGGTACGTCTCACCAACAACAGGCGTTACGCCATTTTGCTCAAAAGCATCAACAGGGACCATAACCCTTTTGCTTTCGTCCAGCGCGCCATAGGCTTGCTCCGGCAGAATCCGGACTTCCTTCGTTTCACCAATCCTCATGCCAAGAACGCCAGCATCAAACCCGCTTATCATCTGGCCGCTGCCAACCTTAAACCGCAATGGGCTGCCATCCCTTGACGTATCAAAAACTTCGCCGCTTACAAACTGCCCGGTGTAGTGAACCTCAACAGTATCTCCCTGCTTGACCAGCTGCTGCGAAACGCAGGCTGAGGCAAGGATGACCAGAATTAAGATGGCTGCTGTCTTCAATTGAATCCCTCAGGTGAAGCCTCAAACCACTATTCATTTATAAAACATATATAACCCAGAGCTTTGTAATACTGATATGACAAGGAAGATAGCCATTGTTTCTGGCAAAGGTGGGGTAGGAAAGAGCGCCACGGCGGCAAATCTTGGAATAGCTCTCGCTCAGCTTGGAAAGGATGTCACAGTTGTTGATGCAAACTTCACAACGCCTGACCTATCGCTCCACTTTGGCAGCCCTATCGGGACGCCAACGCTTCACCACGTAGTTACCGGGGAATTTAGGCTGGAGGATGCAATCCATGTCCACCCGTCCGGTCTGAAGATTATTCCCGCCTCAATAGCAATAGGGGATATGAAGAGGACAAGATACAGCAAGCACAGGCTTGAAAGAATAATCAACAGGCTGACAGGCGATTTTATCCTGCTTGACACCCAGGCAGGGCTTTCGAACGAAGTGCAGATGGTAATGGCAGCCGCAGACGAAGTGCTGGTGGTGACCAATCCCGAATGGCCTGCAATAACCGATGCCTTGAAAACTATTTTGATTGCAAAAGAGCATGGAGCCCAGATTACGGGAGTCATTCTCAACCGCGTCACGAACCACAAGATTGAGCCAAGCCTGAAAGGGGTAGAATCAATTCTCGAGACTGAGATAATTGGCATTATCCCGGAAGACATACACATCAAGCATTCGATAGCTACAAAGAACCCTGTAATCATCTACGAACCTAACAGCGATGCGGCAGTGTCCTTCAAGGAAATCGCAGCCAAGATTGCCGGCGTAAAGTACAAGGTGCCAAACAAGTACAAGAGAAAATTCAAGCTGATGCTGAAAAACCTGTTTGGTTAGGCGTTCTCAACAATTTTCTTTGCCTTCTTTAGCAGCTTTGCCTTTTTCGCCTGATGGACCTTAAGCCTGTCTCCGATAATCTCTAGAACTTCTTCCTTGCACTGGCCGCAAAGCATCTTCCCGCTCTCGCAGCGGCTTCGCCTACCGGCAAGCTTTTTGTTGTCAGGTTGGAAGTGATAGGCAAGCAGTTCGAAAATGACACACTTGTCAGGCTGGCCACCCAGCTTCCTCTGCTCCTCAGCTGTGTCCCGTCCGCCTGTCAGCGCGTTCACTATCTTCGCTTTCAGCTCGCTCTTCGAATCGCTCATGGTCAGCATTGCCAAAGGCTTCCTTTTCGACATCTTCGACTCGCCCTCAAGGTTTCGGAAAAACTTGTGATAGGTCGAGGCCGGCAGGAAAAGCTTCCTGTCAAGCCGTTTGGTAAGGTCCCTGACCAGTCTCATGTGCGGGTCCTGGTCAACCCCTACCGGCACAAGCACCTGCTTCGGCCCGCCAAATTTCTCGGTTTGCGGAAGCGTGATATCGCCAGCCTGAATCAAAGCGGCGTTGTAAAGGCCAATGTCCTTCTGGCCGTAAATCGCCTTCATCATATTTGTCGTGACCTTCTTGGCAAACAGCTGCGCCAGCCTCAGAACATCCAGCTCGTTTGACTGCTTGTAAATGTAGGCCTTCTTTTCATCAAGCCCTAAGGCAAGCAAATCCGCCACGTTGTCGACAGCTGTCGCTCGCGAATCCTCCAGCGAAACCCCATTGTCGAAGTAGGCCTCAAGGTCAGCAATGCAGTAGAAAACCTTTGCCTTGAACTCCTTCTGGAAGTAGATTATGTCCTCGGCTGTCATCTTCGACCCAAGGTGGAACTTGCCTGTCGGCTTGATGCCGCTCATTACAGCTACCTTTTTCCCAGCCTTGGCAGCGGCAAGGAACTTGTCAAAATCCCTGTGGGCGAAGAGGATTCCCCGTTTCATAGTGAAGCTCGGGTTTTTGATTTTGGCCAGAAGAGGCTTGAGAGGCGAAAGCCCAAACTCCTTGAAGAGGTGGCTGTAGTCGCTGACTTCGCTCTCGCCAAAGGGGTCAATTATGTTTGCCATTGGATAGATAGCCTCTTCTTGGTTTTAATAGCTTACCCGCATTTAAGGGCCTTTACAATATTGCAGGTTTTGATTAAGTTGTCGCAGTACTGGCACTTTAGCCCGTCTTTCGTAACGGAGAACTTTGGGACAATAGGCTCCAGAGGAAGATTGGAAATGCATCTCGGGTCGAGGCATTTTGCAATGCCAACGACTTGCTTTGGCAGGGTGGGTTTGAATTTTTTGACAACCTTAAAGTCATTGACTATGTTGATTGTTGCCTTTGGCGCAAGCAGGCAAACTCTTTCAACATCTTTCTCGCTAAGCTTCACATTCTCAACCTTGATTACATCCTTCTTCCCGTTGGCTTTCGAGCAGACGCTGCTCAGGAGAGCGACAGTGTTCTCACCGGAGCGGTTGTCAATCCCGAGGAGGCGGCAGATTCCAAAAGCTGTCCCGGAAGGCAGGTGGTCTATCACTGTCCCGTTTTTTATCTTCTGAATCTTAAGTGTCTTACTTGCCAAATTTTTCCCCCTCCAAAACCAGCCCAAGCAGGGCCATCCTTACAGGCACCCCGTTCTTCTCCTGAACGCTGTGGTAGATTGCCTTGTCGTAGCTGAATGTTAGCTCAGGCTCAATCTCAGGATTGGTCTTGTCTATCGGCAATGGGTGCATTATGTAGGTGCCAAGCTGCTTTGCCAGAGCCGAATCAAGCCTGTAGCTTCCTATCAGCTTTTTGAACTCGACTTCTTCAAACCTTTCCTTCTGCATCCTTGTCATGTAGATGAAATCGATGCTGGTTAGCTCTTTAAGCGAGCCTGCAGTCTCGACCTGCAGCCCGGCCACCTTAGCTTCAGAGATTTCTTCCTGCGACATAGACAGCTGGGGTGGTGAGACAAGGGTCACCTTAATGTTGTCAAAGAGGGACAGGGAGCGGAACAGCGACTTGACAGTCCTGCCATACTTTGAATCCCCGACAAGGGCTATGGAGCTCCCGTCGATTTTTCCCTTTGTCAGCTCGTAGATGGTAAACAGGTCAATCATGGTCTGGGTCGGGTGCTGGCGGGAACCGTCGCCCGCGTTTATGACAGGAATGTCAAGGATTTCAGCCGCCCAGCGGGGGGCCCCGTTCAGGGGGTGCCTCATGACGATGACATCGCAATAGCCCTCAAGCGTCAGCAGCGAGTCTGTGAAGCTCTCGTCCTTCTTGTTCATGCTGCTTCTTGAGACATCACCATAGTCGATAACTTCCCCGCCAAGGGATTTCATCGCGGAATCAAATGACAGTCTTGTCCTGCTGCTGTTTTCATAGAAGAGGGAGACCATTTTTTTTCCCTTAAGCAGCTCAGACGTTGTCCCATTCAGCCTGCTGGCAAGGGCGAAGAGCTTTTCAAAATCTTCTCGGGAGAAATAGTCGCCCCTTCCAAGGGAGGGGTCTGTGGTTATTGAGAGAACATCTCGGCCTTTCCATTTATCCTGAAACACCAATTTGCCAACCCCTTGTCAATTTAAGCCTTTCGACTCCAGAATTTCCTGACCCATTTCTCCGGCTCGCTGGCGATGCGGGTACGCAGCTCAGGCGGGAAGCATCTCTTGTAATTGCTCCACGTGTAGCGCTCGTCCATGAAAATAGCAACCCCTCGGTCGCCTTCCCCGCGAATCATCCGGCCGGAGGCCTGAATTGCCTTGTTTATTGCCGGATAGATGTAGCCGTAGTCCCAGCCCCTCTTGAACTTCTTGTCATAGTAGGAGATGAGGGCCTTGACCTCAAGGGTCGGGTTGTCAAGCGGCAGCCCGACCACGATGACAGCCTTCAGGATGTTTTTGGCAAAGTCGACCCCCTCGCTTAGGGAGCCGCCGGCGACCCCAAGAAGGACAGCCTCATTTGTTCTGGCAAATCGCTGCAGGAACTCGTTTTTTTCCTTCTTCTTGGCCCCCCGCTCCTCATCGAAAAGGATTTTGTCCGAGTCGATAAATGGCCTTATGTTTTCCTTCATCAGGTAGGACGGGAAGAAGATGGCAAGGTTGCCAGGGGTTGACTTGATTACTGCTGAGCAGATGTCTCCAATCTTTTCGTATTCGCCTTGGTTCCTTCGGGAATACTTCGTCGTTACGGTCGGCACGACAAGGTTGAGCCTGTTTTCGCTTTTGAATGGAGACTTGTACTGCTTGGCGATTGTTCGCTCAGGCTTGAGCCCCAGCATGTGGATGTACATCTCCATCGGGGTCAGGGTGCCGGACATAAGGACGGTTGAATGGGATTTTTCAAAAGTTTCTTTTGTCGCAATTGCCGGGTCAAGGCACTTGTAGCTTATTGAAAGATACTTCTTGTTCCTGAAGCGACGGGCCGACATAACCCTGACATATCCATCATCGCTTCCCTGCCAGGCATTTAGGAAGGTCACGACCCCGCCGCAGAAAGACCTTCGCTGTTTCTCGCGGATTTCCTTGGCAGCGGTTTCGATAGAAGCGACAATCTCGCTGTAGCTCTCCCCGGCTTCGTCCTGAACAGCCTCGATAAACTCCTTCCTCCCGACAAGCTTCTGCTTTTCCAAATCTTTCCCAATCTTTGAGATGGCGGATTTTATTCCGCCAAGGAGGTCGGCAATCTCGTCAAACCCGTAGTCATCTGCTTCCTTTATCGCACGCCTGACACCAATCGAGCTTATCCTCTCGCTCAGCAGGCTCCTCACCCTGTCAGGCAGGTTCTGGGCCTCATCAACAATTATGATGGAATTGCTAAGCTCCTTGTCAAGCTTGAAGAGGAAAGACGCTCCAACGTCAGGGTTTAGGAGGTGGTAATAGTCGCAGACTACAAAGCTGGCCTTCCGGCCAAGGTGGCACATTATTTCATAAGGACAAAATCCTTCGGCAAGTTCGCAAGCTTCCTCCACATGGAGGGGGCCCTGCTTGAGAAGCTCTCCGACACGCTTGGCTGCATCCCGCCTCAGCTGGCCCTTCTTATAGGTTGAGTTGAAGAAACCGCAGATGTCATCCTTCCTTACGCTTGCGCAATAGTCTGCAAATTCTCCGCTCCTTAAGTCATTGCTTCCCTCGACCGGGCACATCCACTGCTTGCCAATAAAATCGACAGCGGAAATCTTGGCTTTCTTCCTTACCAGCTTCAGGGTGTCAATGACTATCTGGTGCTGGGAATGCTTTGGCGTCAGGAAGAATACTGTCTTCCCCTCAAGGGCAGCCTCGACCGCGGGAAGGACTACTGCCGCTGTTTTCCCAATCCCGGTTGGTGCGTGAGCAAGGAGGTGCTTACCCTCGGCAAACGCCTTGCGGCAGTCATCTATCAGCTCTTTCTGGCCGCTTCTTATCTTGGGGAAGGGAAACTCCATACCAAAGTTTTATTTAGCTGGGTATTAAAAAGCTATACATGGAGAATGCCATTGATGTAAGGGAGCTTTCAGGAGTTCTAAAACGGCTGCTTATAGAGGTCAAAAGGGCTGATGTTGCCTCTATCAAGAGGCTTGGAAACGACCTTATAAAGACCTCTGCCGTCGCCCAAAACAAGTCGCTCATCCGCCTCGCAATGGTCTGCTATGCTCTGGCCAAAATCTACCACAAGGACTACTACAGGAAAAATCAGATGAAGTGGAGCGAATTTGAGCTCGACCTGAAAAGCAACATAAGGAAAGCGGAAGAGGCCTGTCGGGAAGGTGACAGGGAAAGGCTGTCGAAGTGGATTGACAAGATGTTTGATGACATAAAGAAGCTTGATTCGTCATTCGGCAGGTTCGTGAGTCAGGTAACTGACAAGGCCATGGTAAGGAAGGGCTCGACCCTTTATGCTATGGGACTTTCGCTTGGACGGGCTGCTGAACTTACAGGCGCCACCAAGTGGGAGCTGCTCAGGGCCAGCGGAAAGACCAGAATGAGCGACGAGGAAAAGGTAACGAAGTCCCTGAAAGAGAGACTTGAGGTTGCAAGGAGGGTTTTGTCTTGAAAATAATCTGCGATTCGTCAAGCATAATCACCCTTGCGGATAACTGCCTTTTCTACATTGTTGAGGCCCTTTCAAGAAAGGGGACAGACTTCCTCATCCCCGTGGCCGTCAAGAAGGAAATTTTCAACACGCCGATTTCAACAAGAAAATTCAAGTTCGAGGCCGTGAGGGTCGGCGAGGCCATTAGGAAGGGTTGGCTCAAGGTTTACGACAGTGAGAAACCCAAGAGAGAAGTGAGGAAGATTGCAAACAAGATAATGGACGCCTCGAACGAGCTCTTCTTCGTAGGCAGGAAACCCCTCAGGCTCATCCAGTATGGGGAGGCTGAAGCGCTGGCACTGGCAAGGGTCATCGGGGTAAACACAATCCTTGTCGACGAAAAAAATACAAGGATGATTATTGAAAACCCGGAAGCCATGGCAGAGTTCATAGGAAGGCGGATTGGAAAGAATGTAAGCGTCAACAGGAATGCGCTCAAAGCCCTCAAGCATGAGCTTCGCGGCCTTGAGGTCATCAGGTCGGTTGAGGTCGTTATGGTCGCCCTTGAGCAGGGTCTTCTTGACCACTACGTTCAAAAAAATGACGGAACCTCAAAAAAAGACCTTGTGCTTGGGCTGCTCTACGCCCTGAAAAAGTCAGGCTGTGCCATAAGCGAGGACGAGATAAGGGAGTATTACAGGATGAAGGTGAAGTAGGTGTTTTGGTCAGACACAATTGCCAAGCTGATTGTTGAAAGGGAGAAGTTTAACTACATTGACAAAAAGGTCAAAAGACCGTCGGTCTTCACGGTAAAGTCGTCCACCTCGATTTCCGGCGTCCCCCATATTGGGAATGCATCAGATGTTCTCCGCGGCGATGCGGTCGTTCGCTCGCTTAAGGAGCTTGGTGAAAGCGTTCGCTTCATCTGGGTTGCCGAGGATATGGACCCGCTCCGCAAGGTTCCCGCGGGAATTCCAAAGGAATTTGAAAAATATCTTGGCCAGCCGGTCTCAAGCATCCCCGCCCCTGACGGAAGCGGCCAGAGCTACGTTAAGTACTTTGTAACCAAATTTATCGACAGCCTCCGGGACAGCTTCGGCACAGCACCGGAACTTCTGACAATGACTGACATCTACAGGTCAGGAGACTTCACCCCCTACATTGTCAAGGCGCTCGAAGAGGCGGGGAAAATCAAAGAGATTCTCGACCAGCACAGGCGAACGCCGCTGGCAGACGACTGGTGCCCATACAATCCTGTCTGCGAGAACTGCGGCAAGCTGATAACGACAAAGGTCACTGGCGTTGACGGGACCAAGCTCTCTTACTCATGCGAGGACTATTCGTTCAAGCCGTTTGGAAAAGAGGCCTACACCAAGCTTAAAGGCTGCGGCCACAAGGGAACAGTCGACATTGCCAAGGGGGCTGCAGGAAAGCTTAACTGGAAGGTTGAATGGGCTGCTGAATGGGCCCTCTGGGGTGTCAACTTTGAGCCGGCGGGCAAGGAGCACTTCATGCCGGGGGCTTCCTTCTGGAACGCTGGCGAGATTGCTGAGAAGGTCTTTGGGGTGCCGGAGCCATACCCGGGAAAGAATGAGATACAGCCATACGAATACGTGCTTGTCGGTAAGGAAAAAATGTCGGCCTCGGTCGGAAATGTGGTTTCAACATGGGACTGGCCGAAATTTGCACCACCAGAAACGCTGCGTCTTCTATTTATCAAGCGACCAAACCGGACAAGGACATTCGACTATGCAAAGATTCCAGACATGGTTGACGAGCTTGACAGGCTGGAGAAGCTCTACTTTGGCCTGACAAAGGTCGAGGACAAGAAGGGGCTGGCTAATGCCAAAAGGCTTTACGAAATGTGCTGTATAGCTAAACCAGAATCCTACGTGCCAAACGTCCCGTTCGGATTTGCAGCCGTTCTTGCCCAAATCGTTCCAAAGGAAAAGGTCGCTGACGTGCTGAAAGCAACGGGCCATGTTGACAAGTTTGAGAAGTCGAAAGATGTCATACTCACCCGTCTTGCTCAGGCAGGTGAGTGGGCAAGACTCTATGCTCCGCAAAGGCTGAGGGTCGCCATCGCCAAGGAGATGCCAAAGGTTGAGCTGTCGAAAGGGGTCAAGGCAGTTCTCAGCGAAGTTGCTGAGTTTGTTGAAAAGGGAGCGACGCCAAAGGAAATTACTGAGACAATCAGGAGCTCTTGCAAGAAGAACCATGTCGAGCTGGTCGAGTTCTTCAAGGCGGCATATAGGCTGCTGATAAATGCGGAGCAGGGGCCAAGGCTTTCAAACTTCCTGCTTGTTCTTGACAAAGCGTTTATTGTCAACCGGCTCAAGCTAAAAAAATGAAAAAGTTTTTATTAAAAGCGTTTTTTGTTTATGAATGGACGAAATTCACGACGACATAGACGTGAGGCACTCGAAGGCACACAATGGCTTCGAGGACGGATTCACGCCCCTCAAGTCACTTGACCTTTCCAAAACTGATTCATTCTCAAAACTGACAGATGGTATGAAGCTCACCGCCTTTGGGGGGCGCCAGCTTGGCGAGGCTGTTGACGTCCTCATGGAGATGATGCAGGCGAAAGACTGCCTCAGGGTGCTGACACTCTCCGGCGCCATGACAATTGCCAAGCAGGGCTTAATCGTCTGCGACCTGATAGACAGGGGGGTCTGCGACATAATCATCTCAACCGGGGCCCTGATGGCCCATGGCTTTGTTGAGGCAAGCGGGATGAACCACTTCAAGTACGATGGAAACAGGACTGATGTCGAGCTTTGCAAGATGGGGTACGACCGGGTCTATGACACGCTTGAGCTTGAGACAAACCTTGACGAGGCTGAAGATATTCTCAAAGAGGTTTTCGACAGGATTCCAAGGGACGAGGAGGTTGGGAGCCACCAGCTGAACTGGGAGATGGGAAAGCTGCTGGAAGAAAAATTCCCCGGCAGGGGCATTCTCAAGTCGGCATGGAAGAGGAAGGTTCCAATCTACATCCCGGCCTTCACGGATTCTGAGTTCGGGCTTGACCTTGCCATCTACAACATGAAGAAGAAGCTCAAGGGGAAGGCGCCGATAAAGTTCAACCCGCTTATTGATTTGCACGACTACACAAACAGGATTTTCAGGAAAAAGTTCTCCGGCATACTTACCATAGGCGGCGGCGTTCCAAGGAACTGGGCACAGCAGGTTGGGCCCTACCTTGACGCAATCAGGTTCAGGTTCAAGAAAGACGCACCATACTTTGCGAAAAAGCCGAAGGAAAACCCGTTCATAAAGGGGTTCAGGTATGCTGTAAGGATTTGTCCCGAACCTGTCCATTGGGGTGGGTTGTCAGGCTGCACATACTCGGAAGGGGTTTCTTGGGGGAAGTTTGAGCCAAAGGAAAAGGGTGGGCGGTTTGCAGAGGTTCTTTGCGACGCGACAATCGCTTGGCCCCTTGTAACCAAGGCCCTTTTTGAAAAGATGGACGCAGCCGGTCTTCCGGAGCAGGGAGAAATTGTCGAGGCTCCTGACAAGGACTTTGTAGAGACTATCAGGCCCCACCTCACGGGAGACATTGAGAAATAGGTGGTGGGCCCGCCCGGGTCTGCAACGGAGCTTTTTATAAAAGCTCCAGCAAAAGCGGTTTCTTTGGTGATGTCTAAGCTTTCTTTGTTAAAGAAAGATTGACGGATGGTGGGCCCGCCCGGGTTTGAACCGGGGACCTGCGCAGTGTAAGTGCGCCGTCATAACCACTAGACTACGAGCCCGCTAAACAGTCGGTTCATTGCCTATTAAAAAAGGTTAGCCTTTCAGCTCTTTTCTGACAACTGCCCCGTTTGGGGATTGTTCGAAGAAGACATCCCCTTGGAAGGAAAGCAGTTCTGTCCCCTCATTTTCCCACGCGTCTGATGGCAGCCCTGCCTTCAAGCAGGTTTGCGAAAGGAACTGCCTGCTGTCCCAGTTGAGTTCGACAGGCACCTGCGGGAGGAGGAGGCCGGAAAAGGCTCCTGACCTGGCGATTAGACCATCACGCCCCACCTTGACTTTTGATGGAAGCTCTTCCCTTGCCCCCTCAATTTTCTCCGGGGCTGTCAGGATTGTTACCTCCACAACAATCTTGTCGATTTCGCTCTTCCCTACCGGCTCAAATCTGGGGTCTTGGCTTGCCGCAGCTACTGCGGCCTTAACCAAGGCATCGCCGAGGGAAAAGGTGGGTTCAGGAAAGCCGATACAGCCGCGAAGCTGGCCGGCTTTTTTCAGCGTTACAAAGACGCCTTTCTTCTCATTGCACCAGCCGGGGAAATCTATTGCATGCGGCTTGCCATATTTTAAGTGGTCCTTAACGATTCGCCTGGCAGCACGAACCAAGAAATCGCCTTCACTTTTTTCCATTCTTCCCCTTTCCCAAATAGATAAATCCCCCAACAGCTGCGAGGGCAAGGTAGGCGAGATAGGACGGCCCGGGCGCCGAGATAGCCACAAGGCCGGTCCTGCTCCTCCTGACCTCAACATAAGATGCGTCAAGCTCGCTGTAGATTCCGCCGGGCTGGCTATTGTAATTTACATCCACCCCCTGCACCTCGATTGTATAGGACTTTACAGAGGGCGGGGAGAACTGAAGCGGGATTTGCTTGACTTCTCCCGGCTGGAGGGCAATTCTAATCTCGCTCTGAGAGCCGAAAAACTTGGCAAAGTACCTGCCGGTTCCTGAGAGCTGAATGTCATAAGTTGAGGCCTTGCCGACCGGGTCGCGAACAGTTACCATAAAGTCGGCCTTCTCGTTCAGGTTTATCTGCTGCCTTGCCGGGGCAATAGTCACCCACCTGCTGTCAACGCAGAGCTTGGCATCTGTGCTGCAGTACTGCTGGCCTGCGAGGCAGTCTGAATCATCAAAGCAGTTGGTTAGGGCTGCCGCCGGCAGGGTGAGGAGGAAGAGGAGTGACAGCGTGAATAAGAGTCTCATAGCTGGGGTAGAAATCTCGAAGATAAAAAGGTATGGTTAGGAAATCCATATAAAGAGCTGTGAAAGCCCTAAATCATCTCACAGCGGGGTGGGGTAGCCTGGAGTGCCCGTCGGGCTCATAACCCGAAGATCAGTGGTTCAAATCCACTCCCCACTACCAAACTAAACCGCAGGGGGCCACCCCCCTTCAG
This sequence comes from Candidatus Altarchaeota archaeon, assembly GCA_030622515.1. Lineage (GTDB taxonomy): Archaea > SpSt-1190 > SpSt-1190 > DYHY01 > DYHY01 > JAUXGB01. The sequence goes on along the minus strand of JAUXGB010000017.1, from coordinate 190 downwards.
TCCCAAGCCATTCTGGCTGGGCCCAGCAGTCAAAGACTGCCGGGTTCAAGTTCTTCCTGATTCCCCGTGCGGGTCTTAAGACCCGCTTTTTGCTGGAGCTTTGGAAAAGCTCCGTTGCAATTCCACTCCCCGCTACCAAAATCCCTTTAGAAACCCAAGTTTTCTACGAAAACTGGGCCCAGTTGCTTTC
>JAUXGB010000030.1 GCA_030622515.1 Candidatus Altarchaeota archaeon | reverse complement strand
GCTTTTCTTTGGTGATCTCTAAGCTTTCTTTTGTAAAGAAAGATTGAGGTGCCGGGGGAGGGATTTGCAACCGAGCCTTTTAGAAACCCTAGTCGTAAGCGACTGGGTCCAATTGCTGAAAGCAATTTGGGAAGCCTCGAGGGAAAACTAAGTCCGTCCTAGGGGACGGACAGTGTTTTTCTTGGGGTGGACTGGAGACCTTCTTTTTTCTAAAAAGAAGGGATATAGGTGCCGGGGGAGGGATTTGAACCCACGGAGAGGCTAACCTCACAGGATCTTAAGTCCTGCCCTTTTGACCAGCCTTAGGTACCCCGGCAGGAGAAGGTGATTGCTACTTGCTTTTAAAGAAGACGGCTAAAAGTATTTATTGGCCGGTTGAGGAGGTAAGGTTATGCTTAAGATGAATAAATACGTTCTTGGCATCATCGTGGCCGTCCTTGTCTTCGGGGCGATAAAGGAGCCCAGCTGGAGCGTCTGGGCAGGGGCCCTTCTCTTCATACTCCTGATGTACAGCATGACTTTCACCTCGCTGCAGAAGATTGATTATGATGATTTTGGGAAGTACCATAGGAAGAAGTGATGACGGGTGAATCTTTACAAGATTGCGAGGTTCCTGATTCTTGTGATCCTTTTTGTAGTGATGATTAGTGAGCCTAACCCTGCGATTTCGACCGTCCTCCTTCTGATAATCCTCCTAGTCGCTTCAACAAGCTTTGCCTCAGTCCAGAGGATAAACTATGATGACTTTGGGAAGTACAAAGGGAAGCATGAGGAAGATGTTGAATAGGCTGAAAAATCTATTTAAAGAGGGCGGAGGGTTTTCTCAATAGGCTCCGGTCGTCTAGTCCGGTCAAGGATTCTAGCCTCTCGAGCTAGTGACCCGGGTTCAAATCCCGGCCGGAGCACCACTCTTTAATGGGGAAAGTTTTTTAAATCAGGGTTTTCGTGTTAGGGTATGGGATTGGTTGATGACTTGGAAAAGAACGGGATGACGAATTATTCTGACAAGTTCAGGGGACTTAAGGACAATGTCAAGAAGTTATTCGACGAGCTAAAGGCTGATGTTGACGCGCTTAAGGAAACTCATGGGGATGCAGCTGACAGGATTGAAAAGGAGATTGTAAAGGACGTAGCAATAGTTTACGACAACCTAAACAATCTTGAAGGCACCTATATTTGCGGTTTCGAAAGCACTCCTGACAGCACAAATGCAAAGAAAGCCGTACATCATCTTATGGCCTATGTTCCTATTGGCACGATAGTCAACATGACCCATTGTGTAAGTTACTTTATGTCGAAGAAAGAGCAAGGCGTTGTTGACGATACTGTTCTGATCGAGCAGCTTGTTGACCTTGCGCTTGACATTGAGGACGGAAAGGTTAACAGCGAAAAATCGCTTCTCGACGTGGTAATGGGCGACACTTACTTTGAACATATCCAGCGTCTTTCAGTTTACAATGAGGAGATTTCGTCCAGTCTTGGAACCCCTGCAATAGTTGCGAGTGGTTAAAGGCCCGACTGGTCGGCTTTTTTCAGAATTAGGGGGCTTTCATCAGGCAGATATTGCTGTGTTTCTATATATAGATGGAATGATTGTTTCAGATGGTGTTGTTATGGCAAAAGCAGACATGGGTGAACTTAGGCACATTAAGATGAAAGAGGCGGTTGCAACAACTGTTAGTTTTGCTGCGATTTATTATGTGATGACGCAGTTCCTTGGGCTTGGGGAACTTGTTTCCTCCGTCTTCGCTGCAGTTGCTGTCCTGACCCAGTTCCTTTCTAGGAAGTTCTGGGAGATTAGTTAGTTTAACCACCTGAAAATGGGGAAAGTTTTTTAACTGAATCTGGCTGTTTATTGTTGATGAGAACCAAGATGAAGAGAAAGATGCTTAGGGAGACTGCGGGCAATGTTCAAATAATCTGGGATTATGTGAAAAACCCTTTTGACGAAAAGGAAAAGCCGAAGGGGCTTGGCGAGTTTGTTCTGAAGCCGCTTGGGCAGGCTAACAAGTATATGGAAAGGCTTTCAGAGATTGCTGAGCACGGTTCGCTTGGCGATTCCTTATTCTACGGCACCGGCCTCAAGCTGTGGAGAGAGAAGAAAGACGCTTTTAAGGCAATTGATGACGAACAGCTTGAAACGCTGCATATCGTTTCCACAGGCATGGTTTATGATTTAGAGTTCGTTAGAAAGACAGGGGCTCTTGTGAAAACAATTTCCCTTGTTGCAGAGGGCAGGGCTGGGGGAAATCCCGACTACGGGAGGCTTGCTGGAACGGGAGGCTTGTCTTTTGCGGGAAACCTTAACACCTTGCTTGACACTTTTGAGGAGATGTCTGAAGCTTACATTCCCGACAAAGAGCTTGTTGATACAATTGCCAAGGTTAACGAGTCCTACAGCACAGCTTACAGTGTCCCGGGCACTTTGGGCGGAAATGCTTAATAATGAAGGCCAGTTGGTCTTGTTATGGCGAAGCTTAAGTTTGTAAAGCTGGATGTGCTCAAGCCGAACAATCTCACCAAGATTGACCTTGCAAAGGCGGTGGCGGAAGTTGACGACTCCTTTTCTGTCAAGATTGAGGTTGTTGAGAAGGACAGGGAGACTGAGACAATCAGGATGATGATTGACGGGAATGAGATTGATATTGACGAGATTAGCAAGGTTATTGAGAAGGCTGGAGCGACAATCCACAGCATCGACGCTATAACGGTTGGTTCGGAGAAAAAATGAACATCCCAAAAAGCCTTAGGACGACTGGCGCTGTTAAGATTGCAAGACGGTATTTCGTTGTAAATTCTTTTGACGGCATACTCACGTCTTTGGGAATCATAATAGGGCTGAAGGTGGGCGGCATTTCTGACCAGGGGGTTGTTATTGCTGCTGTACTTGGTGCTGCGGTTGCCCTTGCTGTTTCAGGGTTTCCGAGCGGCTATCTTGTTGAGGACGCCGAACACAGGCGGCAGATACACAAGCTTGAGAAGGCTATGCTCAAGGACCTTTCAAAAACCAAAATGGGCTCAGATGCGAGGGAAGCACCGTTCCTTGTGGCCCTTGTTAACGGGCTTTCGCCCTCACTAGCTGCGATAATTATCCTCATCCCAGCGTTCCTCGCAGAGGGGGGCTTTCTCAACAGGGCTTTAGTGTTCGAATACATGATGATTGTAGCCTTCACACTGCTTGCCTTTCTTGGGGCTTTCCTTGGAACGATTGCGAAGGAAAATATTCCAAAATACATTTTCAAGACCCTGCTAATCGGGGTTGTTGCGGCCACCCTTTCTTCCGCCGTTTCACTGATGGGTTGAGGGCTGATTTTCGAAAGAATCGTGGGTTCTATTGCAATCAATAGGGCAGGCGACATTATAATGCATGATTATGTCGTTATTTACAGCATTATAATGTCATGAAATGGCAAAAAATACGGCATCATAGTGTAAAGGTTTATAAAGGTGGGTGACCTATCGTTAATTATGTCGATGGACGAGCAGAAACTAATATCGACCTTGCAGAGCATAAACACTTGGTGGACTGGTAGGCCTGTACCGAAGACCATAAAGAAAGCAGAAAATAAGAGAATGATATTTTACCATCTTTTTGACGAGTGTTTGCCGAAAAGTGAAATAATTGCAATTACCGGCCCTAGACAGGTCGGAAAAACGACTTTGATGGGTCAGATGATTGAAAAACAAATAATTTCCCAAAAGGTCGACCCGAAAAGAATTGTATATGTGCCTCTGGATAGCGACATTTTGGAAATGTACTCTGAAAACGTACTTTTCGATTCTTTGACAGTCTTCTTCGACTTCATCGTGAAAGAAGCCCCGGATAATCTTTCTTCAAAAGTTTATGTTTACTTAGACGAAGTACAGGCGATTGAAAAATGGACTGATAAACTAAAGGCTTACGAACTCTACGATAACATAAAATTCATAGTTTCAGGGTCCTCACAAAGCAAATTGATGCAGGATGCATCAGAATCCCTCGTCGGAAGAATCTTGTTTAAACCTGTCATGCCAATGAAATTCAGGGAAGTTATGGAGTTCCATATCCCCCGTGACAAACAATCGCATCAGCTGGAATATTCAGCATCAATCCTAAGACAATCGCTTGAGAAATCACTTAGTTTAGGAGACCCTACGGAACTCTATCAAACTATCAAAAGGTTGCGTGTTGAGATATATGCAGAATTGCCAAAAATAAAGAAGATTTTAAACGACTACTTAATCAAAGGGGGGTATCCTGGCGTTCTTAAGCTGAAATATTCCGAGGCTTCTGAAAAATTGGACACCTATCTACAACTTGTGGTTTACAAAGACATCTACCGTATATTCAAAACCCGTAAACCTTCCGAGATAATGAATTTGCTAATATATTTGGCCACAGCTTCCGGACAAAAAATAAATTATGATTCTGCGTCTAGAAAACTCGGGATAGACCCTCGTGTGGTTGCAAGATACATAGATCATTTGAAGGTTGTTTTCTTAGTTAAGGAATCCCCGGTTTTCATATCAAAAAGGCTTAAACGTGTGACCAAGAGTAAAAAGGTATACGTCTCTGATGTTGGACATCGAAATGTTCTACTACGGGCCTTGAGTGAAAATATTCTCCTGAATTCTGATGCAGGCTTGGTTATTCAAACTGCAGTTTTTGATCATGCCTGTAGATTGAGATTCTTTTTGACAGGGCACAGGGAGCATGAAATCTTCTATTGGGAAAATGGCAAGGGAGAAGTTGACATAGTTGTCCAGTTACTCGATGGAAAAGCCCTACCAATCGAGGTCAAATCGAGATCCGGAAAAACGGGTGTTGCATCCATTAAGAGGTTTATCTCTAAAAATAAGAAAAAATGTAAGTGGGGAATTATAGTAACGCATGATGAGCTGCGAATTCAAGACGATGTCCTTCTCATTCCACTCTGGGCTTTCCTGCTGATGTGTTGATTCCAATTTGAATTGTTCACTGGAAAGAAACCTCCTTTTGAAATAATGGAAAAGGCCCTGATTAAGGGCTTGAAAGCTTGATTTTCGAAGAGAACCTTTATAAACCGAACTTTAGGCATCTCGACATGGTAGGCAAAGGACCAACCAACCCCGTATTGCTTGAGGCAATTGAGGGAATGGTCTCGCACTCTGTTGAGAAGAAGGCGCCGATTTGGAAAAGGCTCGCGGAAGAACTCCGCAAATCGGCAAGACGGAGGGCTGAGGTCAACATCTCGAGGCTTGAGCGATATTGCAAGGACGGCGAAACAGTCGCTGTACCGGGAAAGGTGCTCGCGTCGGGGACACTTTCCAAAAAACTGACAGTTGCAGCCTGGAATTTCTCCAGCGGTGCTTCTGCCAAGATTAAAAAGGCGGGAGGGGACGCCATCAGCCTTGAGCGGCTGATGAAGCTGGACCCTGCCGGGAAGAATACGAGGATAATGAAGTGATTGTCATGAAAGGAGAACATTTTATTTTCGATGCGGCCGGATGCAGCTTGGGGCGATTGGCCTCGCTCGCTGCGAAGAAGGCGTTGCTTGGGGCAAAGGTTGATATTGTCAACGCGGAGAAGGCTTTATTGTCGACTGCTAATACTGAAAAGTACCATACCCGGGTAACTTATATTGGAACCCGCGGATGGGGGCCATACTTCCCAAAAGAGCCGAAGAGGCTTGTCAGGAGAACCATAAGAGGTATGCTGCCGTGGAAGAGGACCCGGGGACGAGAGGCCTACAAAAGGGTTCGGGTGTTTGTCGGGGTGCCGGAGAAGCTTGAGGGGAAGACAACGAAGCCGGTGAAGGCCTTGGCAAAGAGCAAAATCAGGAAGCATATAACTGTTGGAGAACTTTCAAAGAGGATTGGCGGAAAATGGTAAGCAAATCAAAGATTGTTCAGGCGTCAGGAAAGAGGAAAGAAGCTGTCGCAAGAGCGATGATAAGGGCTGGCAAAGGCATTGTTAGAATCAACTCGAAGCCGATTGATGTTTTCCAGAACGAGATATTCAGGGACAAGATTAACGAGGCGCTTGTAATTGCTGGAAAGCATGTTGAAGGCGTTGATATAATCGTCAGTGTCAAGGGCGGCGGCACAATCGGGCAGGCCGATGCTGTCAGGCTTGCAATTGCAAAAGGGCTTGTGACCTACTACAGGGACGACAAGCTGAAGCAGGCCTATCTTGATTATGACAGAAACCTAATGGTTGCAGATTCGAGAAGGAAGGAGAAAAGAAAGCCTGGACGCTCAAGAGCAAGAGCGGCTGCACAAAAGTCAAAGAGGTAGATGGAAATGATAATACCAGTTAGGTGTTTTAGTTGCGGTGCACCAGTTTCAGCCCTTTACGAAAAGTACAGCGAAAGGGTCAGGAAGGGTGAGGATGCCGGAAAGGTACTTGACTCTTTGGGTGTCAAGCGCTACTGCTGCAGACGGATGCTGATTAGTCAGGTCGACCTCATAAAGCATGTTGCTAAGTTCAAGCGGGGATAATTAAGAGCTCTCTTCTTGGTTGCAGTTCGACTTGGGATGGGAAAGGATACAAGGATTAGTGTTGAGGACTTTCATCAGGTAGCTGACGCTGTTGCTAACTTTGCCTTCCTCGTCCTCGTGCTTTTCGGGCTTATCTGGATGATTTGGCGGTGAAAGTTATAAAAAGTCGGCTTGGCGGCGAAGCCATGCCCGGGCAATTGATTCTCTATAGAGTTAACGGGGCGGTAGTCTAGTTTGGTCTAGGACCTGCGCTTGGGGTGTGTAGAACTCGGGTTCAAATCCCGGCTGCCCCACCACCATTATCTTTTCTTTTTTCTAAAGAGAAAATCTGTAGGTTATTTAAGAAAAAGATTCTTGTGCATCCACAGACGCACGGATTTTGGGGTTTGCAAAGACCTCCCAAGTTGCTGAAAGCAACTGGGCCCAGTCGTTTCGACTTGGGTTTATAAAAAGGGATTTGCCTCGGCTGCCCCACCAAAAACCTCCCACTAAAAGCGTTTATACTGGATTGGGAGGGGTTATTTTATGGCCCCCCGTGTTGACAGTTCTGGCGCTTACTTGATGAAAGTTGAGGGTTGTTACGTACATTACGAAGGGGAACCGCTCGGTGGTGCCTATACGCCTCTATCTGCCGTATTGAACAAGGGGGAGATAGAGGGGGCTACCGGACTGACGCCATATGATGTGGATACCATTAACTTTTTGGGATTTACTGAAGGATTTGCGCAGGACCCAGATTATGCACGCAGACATTCAAAACAAGTTGTTGAGGAACTGAAAACCCTGCCACCTTACCGTCCAAAGGGCGGGATTGAGATTGATGGCTTCTGAGTGAAGCCTGCTAGAGGTTGTCAACGCTACTGTCGGGTTAAGAGGAAGGTTTTTAAATAAGTATTACCTTGTAATACTCATGGTGGGAATGGAAGTTTCCAGCAAAACTGAAGTTGCGGAACCCGAGGGAGGGTTCGAGTTCTATGATGAAACTGCTGAATGGATTGCCAAACGGCTTGGTGTGGATATTGACGAGCTTGTTGAGGCCTCCCAAACTTATGGTAACAACCCAATCCTGAAGGAAGGGTACGAAGGGACACCTGAAGAATATAGGGTTCTTTTGAAGGAAAGAGGATTTGAAAACCTGCCGCATGCCATTGTTTTCGCCAACAAAGCGACAGAAGAGCTGAACAATGGGGTGTCGCCAGAAGCCAAACCTTACCTTTCTCAGGCAAGGGAAGCTGCTGTGGATTATATGGATGATGAATTACAGGCTTCAGGCTCTACGTAAGCCTCTCCATCTTTTTCCTGATTAGTTTCTCTTTTAGCTGGCTGTTGCGCAGGTGGCGCCCCATCTCCTCAACCCTCTCTTTAGCATGGTCGATTTTGTCCCGGAAACGGACGTATCTCTTGTGGTCTTTCTCGTTGTGAAGCTGAAGCTTGAGCCAGTCGAAATCTTCCTCAATCTCCTTGAGGGCGAATTCAATCCTCTGGAGCTGCTCCTCAAGCCAGGTCTGTTCCTCTTGGTTTGCCTTTAGCTGGCGTTCGAGCTCGTCTCTGTCCACAGGAGGATTGGTATGGTCTGGCATATAGGGTTTTTGTGAAAGAGTTAAAAGACTGAGGGGTTTCTCTTTATTAGATGCAATCCGGAAAACGCAGTCTGGAAAACGACGGGACGATTTATGGGAATAGAATACGGGTTTCAATCCTGTGTTCCCTTCTTGAAGGCGAGCACCTCACACCCAAGGAGATAAAGCAACGAATCGGATATGAGTGGGGGGCATTTGAGTACCACCTCCACCAGCTGGTCCTGAAGGAGGTTGTCAGGGAAGAAGGCGATGATAAACGGCTCCACACCTACTCAATCAGATCACAAAGAGAGGTCAAGGACAACCTGAAGCCTTATTTCTCGAAAATAGTCGAAAGCTACTTTGAAAAGATGCCAATGCCTTTTGAAGAACTGGCCATTGAGATGGATTTAGCCCAAGACAACCTTCATGCCGGAGCTGTTTCGCAGGATTAAGTCTTTGCTGCGAGCTTTATGTCTTCTTTTGTGACGGTTTTTCGTCCTGCGTGCCGTGCAAAGCTTAATGCTCTGGCCGCTATCTGCTTTCCTTCATCCTCGAGAACTTCCCCTAGTGCGGCGGCAGCTTCGTCCGAGACTCTGTCTGCTCCAGCAACCTTGATTATTCGCCTCATTGGTGCAATTGCTATTTCCATTTGGACACCCCGTTTTAATAAAAGCCGCTTACTTTTAACCTTTTTGGTTCAAAAGGGGTTATTTGGGTGCCCTTCAGCAATTCACTACTTATTATTCAGTACTTGGGACAAATAGCCTATATATAGTGGATTTTCAATTCCCTAATTTTGAGGCTTCCGGGCCTTTTTGGTCGAGATACTTGGCGTTTTTCTTCTTGTTGTACGGGACCTCGGCCGGTGATTTCATGTCTTGAATAATTATCTGGCAGATTTTTGTGCCGGGATAGAGTTTTACAGGCAGGTTTGACATGTTTGAAATCTCAAGGGTCTGGACGCCGTAGCTGCCGGGGTGGATGAATCCGGAGGTTATGTGGACCATTATACCAAGCCTTGCAAAGCTGGACTTGCCTTCGATTCGTCCGCAAAGGTCGGCCGAAAGCTGGATTTTTTCCTTGGTTGCAGCCAGCAGCAGCTTCCCGGGGAGGAGAAGGAAGTGGTCGCCGTCCTTGACTTCAATAACCTCGGTCAGCTCGCTGTGGTCCTTTTTCCGCGTGTCAATTATGGAGTGCTTTCCGTATTTGAAAATCCTAAACTGGTTGCCCAAGCTCATGTCGATAGAGCCGGGCTGGATTGTTTTCGGGTCGAAAGGTTCAACTTTGAGCCTGCCATCAGCAATCGCTTTCGCAATGTCAGTGTCGGAATAGACTGCCATGAGATTTTGGTGGATTTCCAGCTATATAAGTCGTTTGAAAGCTAAAGTGTAATATACTTCGAAGGCATCTGATTGTCAGGTGACAAGGTAATGAAAACTACACTGAGTGTTATTAAAGCTGATGTTGGCGGCTTTCCGGGCCATTCCGACGTCCACCCAAAACTTATTGAAGAGGCAAAGAAGCATCTTCAGAAGGCGGTCAATGACAAGCTGTTGATTGACTTCCATGTAACCCACTGTGGGGACGATCTTGAGCTGATTATGACCCACACCAAGGGTGAGAACTGTAAGGAGATTCATAAGCTTTCCTGGGATACTTTTGTAGCCTGTACCAAGATTGCTAAGGAGCTTAAGCTCTATGGCGCAGGGCAGGACCTGCTGAAAGACACCTTCTCCGGCAACGTGAAAGGTGCCGGGCCAGGAGTCGCCGAAATGGAGTTTGAGGAGAGGAAAAGCGACCCAGTCGTTGTCTTTATGGCAGACAAGACAGAGCCGGGCGCCTGGAACAGGGCACTTTACGAAATGTTTGCAGACCCGTTCAACACGGCAGGGCTTGTAATCGACCCGGAAATGCATGATGGCTTCATTTTTGAAATGCATGACGTGATTGAGCACAAGAAGATTGAGTTCAAGATGCCGGAAGAAGCCTATTCCATGCTGGCGTTCATTGGAACCCCGGGGCGATATGTCATTAAGTCGGTGCGAAGGAAGAGCGACAGGGAAATTGGGGCTGTTGCCTCGACACAACGACTGTCCCTCATAGCGGGCAAGTATGTTGGAAAGGACGACCCTGTCCTGATTGTCAGGTGCCAGCACGGCCTGCCGGCGCTTGGCGAAGTTCTGAATCCATTTGCATTCCCATACCTAGTCGCCGGCTGGATGAGGGGTTCACACAACGGGCCACTCATGCCCTGTGCTGTAAAGGACGCGACGCCAGCCAGGTTTGACGGACCGCCAAGGGTGATTGGAATTGGCTTCCAGATTGCAAACGGGAAGCTGATTGGGCCAAGGGATTTGCTGGCCGACATTTCATTTGACCTTGCAAGACAAAAGGCAAATGAAATTGCAGACTACATGAAGCGGCACGGGCCGTTCGAGCCGCACAGGCTTCCAATGGAGGATTTGGAGTACACAACCATGCCTCACCTGATGGAGAAATTCAAGGCAAGAATGAAGCCCCTGACTGAAAAGGATTAATTTGGTTCCCCCTAGCGGGGAATCTTTTCTTTATTTTTTTATCATGCTGTCGGATAACGTATTTATAGAGAGTTATCTTTAGGGGAAATATGGCCAATAAACCTGTCGTTATGATTAATTTTAAAACTTACGAGCAGTCGGTCGGCAAGAAGGCAATAAAGCTTGCCAAGGCAATTCAGGCCGAAGCGAAGAAGTACAGGAAGGTTGAGACAGTTGTTTGCCCGACCAACGTTGATGTTCACCCTGTCGCCAAGGCTGTTCGCATCCCTGTCTACGGCCAGCATGTTGACCAAGTCCTCTTCGGAGCCCATACAGGGGCGGTCCTTATCGAAAACCTGAAGGATGTGGGGGCCAAAGGCACCTTAATCAACCACTCGGAAAAGAGGGTTGAGGACAGGAAAGCCTTGAAGTATCTTGTGCAGAAGGCAAGAGCCTTGCGGGTGACAACTGTCATCTGTGCAGCAAATTTGAGGGAGGCCAAGAGCATGGCATCACTTAAGCCCGATTTTGTCGCTATCGAGCCGCCGCAACTGATTGGAACAGGCATCTCGGTGTCGACCGCCAAGCCGGAAATTGTTTCAGGGAGTGTTGCCGCTGTCAAATCAATCTCACCAAAGACAAGAGTTTTGTGCGGGGCAGGCATCTCCTCAGCCGGAGACGTCAAGGCTGCAATGAAGCTTGGAGCGGACGGGGTTCTCCTCGCCAGCTTTATTGCAAAAGCAGACAACCCAAGAAAAGCAATCAGGGAAATTCTCAAAGGCGCACAGATGTAGAATTATTCTTTCAGACCTAACATTTTGTTTGCTTTAGCTACACTTGGAGAAATCTTATCAAGCTCAGGATGTTCTCTCATTCTCTTTGCGTAGTTGCATCTGAATTTTTTTGTTTCTCCATAAGCTTCAGCAGGTTCTTTGTTAATCAAGTCTCTCAAGTAGACTCCGACATCCCCACCCTCAGCTTCAATTTCATCAGCAGCCTGTTTTGCTGCAGTGTAACCGTAATGGTGCTTGGCCATATCCACCTTGCCGTTAAGTTGAGTAAGTTCATCAACTGTGGGTTCTGCTGCTCTAGGCAGTTTGCCTGTTCTTTTCTTTTCCTCCCAATAGGGTTCCATCTTTTTGTAAAGCTCTTTTCTTCTACTAATTGCTTGCCCAACGTCCCAACCATACAACTCCTCTTCAGTGTTGCATATTGAATCAACGCTTATTGCCACTCGCTTCCCCAAGGCTCCTGCGAATTCTACCAAGGCAGTCTCTTTAAATTCGCCAAGGTTGCTTTCTTTGTCTTTGAGTTTTTGATGATGTTTGTAATGAGTCAGCTCTTCAGGGAGAGCGTGTGGTAAAATCCCTTTCTCGATAACATTTCGTGATGCGTAGATTTTGTTTTTATTTGGGTCGTAGTAAGCAAAGACAGTCGGAATGTCCTTGTAATTTTCATCAATGTCTATGTCAACATCAATTTTTCCGATGACGGGTTCAAGCTTTGCTTTGGCTTCTGAGAGCTCTTTTCTTGCTTTCTTGAGGAGCTCTTTGTCGCTAGCCATCGCGAACAACCTCGATTTTATAGCTTGACTTTTCGTCAACGTAGACCTTTGCTTTCTTGAGCGGCATTTTCACAAAGTTGCCAAGTTCGTTCATCCTTGACTTTTTGTTTGGGTTTGAGTTGTACATGTTTTCTGCTGCCGAATAGCCATGCTTGTGTGCTGCGTCCTCATTGTCTTCAATCTCAAGGCCTTCAGGCTTTCCGTAGCGGCGTTCAACAATCATCCTTCCAAGCCCTCCAGCTGCTTCGGTGACAGATGATTTTTCAAACCTCTTCCCTTCGTCATGCTCTTCCCACGGGTCAGTTTCAGGGTTGCTTCTTCCGTGGGCGAGGTGGGTGTATTCCTCCCCAAGAGCGCCTTCAAGCTCTTTCTGGCTTTTGAAAACATACTTCCTGTCAATGTTTATCCTGTTGGCTTTCGGGATTGCTGCTGTTTTGATGTTTCTCAAAATGAAGATTTTTGGTTTCTCGCGATAGACACTTTTTAGAGCCGGTGAGAGATAATTTCCAACGCGAGCGACGCCGTCTTTGAGCCGTCTGTCCATTGAAGCTGTGATTTTATCGCCAACATCGAACTTGTTCCAGCCAAGTGCTTCCCTGACAGGATAACCTTTGTTGTCTTCGATAGTGTTAGGGGTGACCATCTTGTCACCGTATTTCTTCCTGACCTGCTTCTTGAGAGACTTAACCATCTTTCGCGACCTCCTTGTATTTTGTAGCGGCCGGCCTATCGAGCGTGATAGGCCAGCCCTCGGAGTGATAAGCCAGGCGGGGCTTTCCACCATAGCTTGTCTTGAGCCTGTTCATTGCTTCTGGAATCTGCGAAACCATCTTTCCGCCGTAGGATTTTGCTTTTGACATCATCTCAGGAGTTATTGAATCTCCTGAAGGCTTGTAGTTTGGCCGCCCAATTGCGTTGTATTTTGACGGCAGCTCATGGCCAGGGTTGTTCTTGACAAACTCCAAATAACCCTTGTGTTCTTTCTCTGCAAGCGCAGCTAATTCCTCAGATGGCAGGCCCATCAGTGTTCCAACAAGCTCTCTCGGGTC
>JAUXGB010000018.1 GCA_030622515.1 Candidatus Altarchaeota archaeon | reverse complement strand
CACCGAATGAACGAGGTCTGTCGCCAAATCGTCTTGGTGGACGGTCTCCTTGTGGTCTGTCTCCCCGTGGTCGGTCATCTCTTGGGCGGAAAGGTTTGTTTCCAAAAGCGCGTTGTGGTCTGTCACCTCTAGGTCGGTCTCCGAAGGAGCGTTGAGGTCTGTCGTTGAATCTTCGTGGTGGTCTATCGCCTCGTGGGCGATCACCAAAGGAACGAGGGCGGTCTCCGAATCTGCGAGGCGGTCTGTCTCCTCTTGGGCGGTCATCTCTTGGTCGGAAGGGTCTGTCTCCGAATGAACGTGGTCTCGAGTCTCTTTGTCTGAAAGGACGGTCACCTCTAGGTCGGAAGGGTTTGTCGCCGAATCGTCTTGGTGGGCGGTCTCCTTGTGGTCTGTCTCCAAAGGAACGAGGTCTGTCGCCGTAAGAACGTCTTGGTCCATCTCGGGGTCTTGAGGGTTTGTCGCCGAATCGTCTTGGTGGGCGGTCGCCTCGTGGTCGGAAGGGTTTGTTTCCAAAAGCGCGTTGTGGTCTGGCCCCTCTAGGTCGAAAGGGTCTGTCTCCCCTAGGTCGGTCTCTGAAAAAACGTCTTGGTCTATCACCGAATGAACGAGGTCGGTCTCCTTGTGGTCTAGATGGTCGGCCGTTGAAAGATGGTCTGGAATCTCTGTCGCCGAAGGCGCGTCTTGGTCTGTCGCCTCGTGGTTTGAAAGGTCTATCTCCCTGTGGTCTGTCTCGGAAGTCTCCGGGTCTTGAGGGTCTGTCGCCAAATCTTCGTGGTGGTCTGTCTCCTCTAGGTCTGTCGTTGAATCTGCGAGGCGGTCTGTCTCTGAATGAGCGTCTTGGCCGGTCTCCTTGTGGTCTGAAGGGTCTGTCTCCTCGTGGTTTGAAAGGTCGGTCGCCGAATCGTCTTGGTGGTCTGTCTCCTTGTGGTCTGAAGGGTCTGTCGCCTCTGGGTTGGTCTCCGAACCTATGTGATCGGTCGGCCCTAGGCTTGGCTCCGAACCTGCGTGGACGGAAAGGGCGGTCGCCTCGTGGTCGGTCATCTCTTGGTCTTGATGGTTTGTCGCTGAAACGGCTGGAGCGGTTTTTCCAAAAGGGTCGGCCTTTCCTTTTTCCTGAAAATCGTCGTTCCTCTTCAGCCATTCGAAGAACTGTAAGATGCCCTTTTTAAACCTGCCTAGAGTGATTTTCTTGTCTTTTCAGCCATTTGTTTTTTCATCTCAAGCATCTTGCTGATAAGCCCCTTGCTTTCCTCAAGGCCTGCCTTGGTACCGTAGTAGTTTATGCTGTTGCGTGTATACCTGAACCTGTCAAAGCTGTAAAAGTCGAAATCGGGGTCGAGTGTTTTGACCAGCTCCCCAAGGCAGACATGGGATGCTGTCTTGTAGCCCTTAAGGATGCAGAAAGCCTCAAGGGCGCCCCTTAACGAGTCGTAGGCGGCAGGCAGGAAGACGAGGACGTTCTCTTCGTCAAGGGTGGCTTTCCTGATGACCTTCTCCTTGACTGAGGAGATTTCTAGGAGGGATTTGGCAAGGGAGGTGTTCGGATGACTTTTTCTTACAATGCCCTTTCTCTTGCATTCGGTTAAATCCATTTGAGTTCGCCCTGAAGGACGATTCCGTTCATCACGCTGTTTATCAGGTGCCTGTTCTTCAGCGCCTTGATGTCCTTCACTGGGAATATATGCAGTTCCCTGCCTAAAACCTTCCGATAGTGCTCCTTGCCACTGAACTCCTTCCTCACTTCGCTTACGACAACCAAATCGAGGTCGCTGGTTTCGGTGTCGAGGCCCTTGGCTGCCGAGCCGAAGAGGATAATTGTCGGCTTCAGGTAAAGATTGTCAAGCTTGTCCAGAAGGCCTGACTTCCTAAGCTTCCTTATGTTGTAGTAGGTCTTGAGGTCCCGGTAGGCTCCGCTGTCGGGATTGGCCGAGTAGAGGTCAAGGTTCCTTTCCTTCCTGTACTTTAGTATCCCTTCCCGCTCAAGTTCCTTCAGGCGCTTGCTTGCCGTTGCCGGTGTGATTCTCGCCAGCCTAGAAAACTCCCTGACGCCAAGTTCCCTTGATGGACGCTCGAAGAAAGGCCGCAGAGTGTTTAGTTCTTTAAACATATGTTTAATAAATTGAACATAGGCTTATAAGGATTTCGCCATATGGAACCCGCAAAGGCTTAAAAGCCCCAAGGGGTTTCGGTTCATTATGGACAAGACGGAACAGGTTCTTCTTTACACGATAGTTGCGGGGATTGGGATAATTTTGCTTGTTTTTGCCCTCTCCTTCACCCTGAAGGGGGGCGCGTTCTTGGCAACGGCCGAGGCGCCTCTTTATGCTTGGCTTGGGTTTGCAGCATATATCGTTGTTTCCCTTGCCGCACTGGTCAAGAAGAAGTAGTTAGAATATCCTTCCAAGGAAGAAGGCGAGGATTATTAAAATCATGGATAGCTTGATGTAGCGCGACGCTGTTTTTGCAAATCCCTTTTCCTGCGAAATCATTCGTGAAATCGAGCAGAACGAGAGGCCAATGCCGGCGGCAAGCAGGGGAGCGAAGGCGAGGGTGACGGCGGAAAGGGCAACGCCGATGGCGATAACTAGGAAGAGGGCAGCGATTAGGCCTGCTTTCTTCTTCCCGAAGATTTTTGGGATAGTTCCTTTCTCCTTGGCACGGATGTCCTCAATGTCTTTCACGATTTCTCTGGAGAAATTGGCAAAGAAGGCCGCTGTCACAAGGACGGTGATGGTTGGGGAGAGATTGCCTGTTCCGAGACCGCCGTAGAGGAAAGGGAGGGCGACAAGGGCTGAGACAAGAATGTTGCCAAGCCACTTGATTTTCTTCATAGCCATTGGATAGGCGATGAGGAGGATTGAAGCCAAGATGGCTGTCGCGAGGAGGACAGGGCCGAGGTTGTAGGCGATGAGGATTCCGAGGAAGAAGAGGACAGATGAATAGAGGAGGGCGTCGGCCGGCTCGATTCTTCCGGACGGGAGCGGCCTGTGCTTCTTTGTCTTCCTGTCAATCTCCCTGTCAAAGAAGTCATTTACTGTATTGCCTGCCCCGCAGATTAGGAAGATGGAGATGAAGATGAGAGCTGCGTTGAAGTTGAGCGGTGCTGAGAGCCAATAGGCAAGGGCTCCGGCAGCCCCCGCAACCGTGCAGTTGAGAGGCCGAAGTATCTCAACAAACTGTTTCATCAAAATAGAAAAGGGATTCTGTTATTTATTGCCTATCCTTTCGTCTTTATAGTCCTGTTCTTGGGTCTCAGGCCCTTGTATCCGCACTTCCTGCATCTTACCTTCTTCTCTTTGACCCTGATTGGGTCTGTTCTGAGCCTTGCGCAGCATTTCATGCAGATGAAGACGTTCCTGTAGAGGCGCTTCTGGGTTACTGGATTAGGAGTTGCCATAGTGGGTGGCTTTTGGCCGGGTTTTTAAGCCTTACCCCTTGAGCTCTTCCGTAACCTTCGTTTGGATGGAGATTATCTCTGCTGAAGACCTGGCCTCGGCATACATCCTCAGCAGGTCTCCATTGAGGTCAAAAAATGTCTTGCCCCACCTGAAGCGGCTCAGCACCTCGCGGGCCTGCCCCTCTTCCCTAAGAATCCATAAAGCTCCTGCCAGCGCCTCGACAGTTGACAGCCGGGTCGGTTTGCCAAAGTTGATGGGGTTGGCTGCGACAAGGTAGGGCAGGGCCCTTTTATATTCAAAACCAAATCCCTGTTCCAGTCGGTTCCACGAGCAGTCAACTGCCATCAGGCCCATCTTTTCTGCCCAAGGTATGTCTTCTGCACTTAGGGCCTTTCTGGAAAACGGGTCAAGGACGACTGACTTGCGCGGCACTCTTTTGGGCGAGGTAAACTCCTTTACAAGCCCAAACTTGGCCAATCTTACGGCTGTGCAGGCATCCCTGTTACACTCGCCAAGGTTGAGGACAAAGAGCTTCATAACCGGAGGAAAGGCTCTAGGCTTAAATAGGTTAGGAACAGAAAGCTCTCGATGAAAATCTACTCAGTCGGCGGATATGATGAGATTGGAAAGAATATGACCTGCATTGAATCCAAAGGCGAAGCCATTATCCTTGACTGCGGGATTCACGTCGCCGAGTTGATGGGGCGGGACTATAATACAAGCGAGATGAGCAGGAACGAGTTGTTAGGCCTTGGGATTCTTCCAAACGATACGGTTATCGACCACCTGAGAAAGAAGGTTGTTGGCATAGTTGTTGGCCATGGCCATCTTGACCATCTTGGCTCTGTTCCAAAGCTTGCCTTCAGGTATGACGCGCCAATCGTCCTGACGCCTTTCACCAGGGCAATCCTTGAGGGAATGCTTGCCGACGAGATGAGGTACAGGCAAAGCAACAAGATTATCAGCCTCCTGCCGGGAGGCCGCATCGAGCTTGGCTCGCAGTTTTTTATCGAGCTGATACCTATGGCCCACTCAATTCCTGACGCAACAATTATTGCTGTCCACACAAAGAGCGAGGGAACTGTCGTCTACGCTCTTGACTTCAAGTTTGACCCCCACCCCTTCCTTGGCCACAAAACCAACGAGGCAAGGTTGAAGCAGCTTGGGGATAAGGGCGTCCGCGCCCTCTTCTACGACACCACCCGCATCGAGAGGGAAGGCCCGACGCCAAGCGAGTCAGTTGCAAAGGAAAAGCTTGAGCGTGCCATCGGGCAGGTGAAGACTGGCGGCATTATTGCGACAACCTTTGCGTCCCATGTCGCAAGGATTCAGACTTTGATTGATATTGGAAAGTCGCTCAACCGCAAGGTGTTCCTGCTTGGGAGAAGCATGGAAAAGTATGAAAGGCCTGCAGTAGAACTTGGGCTTTTGAACAGGAGGAAGACAAAGATTATCGGCAGGTCGCGCGGAATCGCAAGGGAGATGTCCCGGATGAAGAAGAAAAACAAATACCTGCTGGTTGTTACAGGGAATCAGGGGGAACCCAATTCTATCCTCGACAGGATGGCGCGCAAGATGTTGCCGTGGCGATTAGACGAGAACGACCACATCTTCTTCTCCTGCGAAATCATTCCGACCCCGATTAACTACGAGTATCGCGAGGCTCTCGAGGACAGGCTAAGGGATTTCGGCTGCAAGATTAAGACCGACCTCCACGCTTCAGGCCACGCCTCAAAAGTAGGGGTTAGGAAGATGCTCTCCCTCGTAAGGCCGGAGCATGTTATCCCAACCCATGGCGGGGCAAAGAAGACTGCCGAGGGTGCAAAGGTCGCACGCGACGAGGGGTTCAAGGATGTCCATCTCCTTCACGACGGCGAGATGCTTGAGATTTAAGCTAGCCCTTCGAAGAAACTTGCCATCCCGGCCTTCAGGGCTGCCTTCGATTTGTCGGAAGGCTGTGCCTCGACTGTTGTATTGTATCGCTCCCTGTCAGAAACCCTGCTAATCGTTATCCCTTCGTGGTCTTTGCCAAAGGAGTCTAAAAGACTGTCGTACTCCCTTGGCTTCAAGCGGAGGTGGACGCGGGCGTACTTCATGTCGTACGAGTCTTTCCCGGGAAGACAGATTAATTTCAGGTCACGTGTGTGACAGGAGTCTATGAAAGCTACCTTTTCCCCGAAGGTTTTTTTCACGCCTTTTGGAAGCTCTTCCAGAAAGTCAGGCTCAAAATACTTCTTACACTCCTCAAATACCTTATTTCCCTCAGAAAAGGTCCCAAGGAAATTTCCCTCACAGCCTTTTGAATAGAGTTTCTCAACAAGCCCGTCCCATAACTCACTGTAACTACCCACTTAAACCCTCAGGGAGTAGCCACTCTGAAATTAAAACCTTTTCTAGTTCTTAACTGAAATCAGGTAGGATGCCCCCATAATTATCCCGGCACCAAGAAGCTGGATTGTTGAGAGGGTATCTCCAAGCCACAGGTTGGCTGTTATTGCCGTTACAACTGCTGACAGGGATATCACTGTCGCAACCTCCCAAGCTTCAGCTGTTTCAAAGGCAAGGAACCAGAAGTAGAAGCCGAGGGTGAAAGAGACGACTGCCTGAAAAATTACATAGTGGAAGTTTGCGATTACCGTTGGCAGGTCTTTCCAGAATAACAGGAGGAAAAGAGGGAGAATTGCTGCGGAAGCGGTGTTTGTCACTATTGCTGCCGTCGTCGCGTTGAGCCCTTCCGAAATTCTCTTTGATGGGTGATAAGAATAGGCATAGAAAATTGTCCCGATGATTATGATGATGTCGCCGTAGGAATAGCTGCTTGTCAGGATTGATAGGTTTCCCTCGGAGATGAGGAGGACACTCCCAAAGAGGACTGCCGCTATCAGGACTGCTGCCCTCCGCCCAAGACTCTTGTGGAAGATGAAGAAGCCGAAGAGCGCTACAAAGACAGGCTCGAACCTGAGGAGGAAGCCCCCTCTTATGGCGAGGGTGAGGGCCAACCCGAAAAGTACCAGATAGTTCCCAAGCCAGGACCTTGTGATAATAAGGCCTATTGTTTCGCGTCTGAACTTCCTGAAACATTCCTTAACCCTGACCCTTTCTTTCCTCAGGACTGCAATCACGAAGAAGAGGGGAACTGAAAGCAGTGGAACAAAGCCGGCGAAAAGGAAGGGATTCATTACCTTGCCTGCCTCGGAGGCAATCGCTGCGCCAACCCCGAGGAAGATGGATGCAATCGCGGCGTAAAGTAGCCCTTTCTTCACTTTATCCCCTTCATTTTTCCAAGATTGGTGCCGTCCATTAAAAATACTTCGCTGTCGGGGAAGTCAATGCACTTGTTAAAGGCAAGACGGTAGCCGGAAGGCAGCTTCTTCAGGTGCTTGTTGACAGGCAGCCCGCCGAGGAGGGGGTTGAAGGCTGGCATGACAATGACCTCGGCTTTTTTGTTAATCTTGGCCTTCTTGTAGCGGCTTCGCAGCTGCTTCGATAGAAGGCCTGCCCTGAGCCAGCAGGGTTCAGTATGTCTTGACCCAAGCATGCCTGTTATTGAGACGTTTGGGTGGACATGGGCGCAAACGAGGATGTCAGCCGTTAGCAGTTTTTCGCCCGGCCATGCATGGCCGTGGAAGTAGCCGACCCTGTCCCGGAGGAAGCCCTTGGAGGAATAGAGCTTGGTGTCAGGCAGCAGCTTGCCAATGTTGCCGTCATGGTTGCCCGGGACTATCTCGAGCTTCACCAGCTTTTTTAGCGGGCGGATAAAGTCGTTAAGGGCAAGCTCTTCTCCATAAGGCGTCCAGGCAAAAGAGTGCTTCAGGTCGCCAAGGATGAGGAGCCGGGAAGGTTTAACCTGCTTAATTAAGGCCTCGACCCTAAGTAGCATATTTGGCGTAGCAGACGGCACACGGATACCGTACTTCGACAGCTCATGCTCAAGCCCGATGTGGAGGTCTGCTATTACAAGCGTCTTGCTGCCAGCTTCAGACACAATCAAGGCCCTCTCGTTTACTAGCGGCAAAGCCTTTGGTGCCATACTGTTTAAAAGTGGAACCTGTTTAAAGGGATTTATGTATCTTATAATTGCCGAAAGTGAGCTGGAACCGGTTCCAAAGGAAATCCGGAGCGACAGTCAGGTGCTTTCCTATTGTCGCCATGCTGGGAAGAGTGTTGGCAAGGTTATTCTTGACTCATCCCTCTTCCATCGGGCAATTAAGAAGCTGCCACAGGCTGAACGGAGAGGACGGCCCGACCTAATCCATGTCGCCCTGACGGTTGCCCTTGATTCTCCTGCCGCACGAAAGGGGAAGCTTCAGGTTTTTGTCCACACACGGAACGATGAAGTCATTAGGATTGACAGCGAAACAAGATTGCCAAGGAACTACAATCGATTCGTAGGATTAATTGAGCAGCTTTTTGAAAAGGGGCAGGTGCCGCCCACAGGCAAGCCACTCTTGGCTCTTGAGAAGATGACTCTTGGCGACCTGCTGAAAAAACTCGAGCCGAAGGAAGTTGTATTGTTCGACGCGAAAGGGAAGAAGGTCGGCCATCACGAACTGAAGGAAATCCACCACAGTTCTGCCGTCATAATTGGCGGGTTCCCCCACGGGGAGTTTAGCCAAGCGAATAAAAAGCTGGCAACCAAAATAGTCAGCGTGGCTGACACGGAGGTTTTGGCAGCGACCGCGGTGGCCTATCTTGTGACGGCGATAGAATGAATGAGAAAAAGATAGTTGAGGAAAGGATAGAGATTCTTTTTAGCGAGGCTGCCAAAGCTGTCGCCAAGCGGCCCGAGCTTGCCAAAAGGTATGTTCACCTCGCCTGCAGGCTTGCAATGAGGCACAACATCTCCCTCTCAAGGGAGCAACGAAGCCACTTCTGCAGGAGCTGCAGGAACTATCTAAAGTTCGGAGCTAACGCGACCGTCCGCATCGCGAGGAAGGGCGGGACCCACCGATTAATTATCTGCAGGACCTGCGGGAAAGAGAAGAGGCTTATGATTGGGAAGTAGCTTCCACTTCCTTATATTCCTGCGGGGCTGATTGTGCCTCTGCCTCCAAAGCTGCTTTGGAAAGCTTTTCTATCTCGCCCCATAAACTCTTCATTGATTCGACTGAAGCTTCCTTTGCGAAAATCCTCAGTTCGTCGTAGCTGCCAGTCTCGGGGTTGTAGTTGTCTAAGTATGAACGCAAGGCAGGTTCTGTTTTGGTTTTCTTTATCTCATACCTATAACCGCTGTCCGGAAAGGTCATTTCATCACGTTCGGTAGATTCCTGATAAATAACAAAACTAATCCCGTGGTTAAGACTGTGCTTTATATAGTCCTCAAGAGAGTAGGTGTTACAGTCTTTATAGGGCTGCTCGAATCCATCTAATGCTTCTTTAATCAGTTCCTCACTAAGCTTCAGGGGGCTGTTACTTTCCCTTTCAAGTTTAACGTAGCCTTTGGGTATTTCAACAACTTCAAGAGTCATTTTTTTCACCTTCATGTTCTGAATTGGGCTGGCTTTTTAAGGGTTTCCCACTCTGGAGAGGACAAAGGGCTCACTCTGAAGAAACGCTGACTTCATTGCAGACCATCAGGCGGCTAATGCTTGGGAGTCGCCGCCATTAGGCTCTCCGTGATAGTCAAAATTCGTGTAAGTGTCAATCATCTGCATGAAGACGGGGAAATATTTCTTGTTGACGACTGCCCTGACAACGTGAGTGTCCTTTCCTTTGTCACCAGAGGTATAGATGTTCTGGTCGAGAGATGTTGTGAAGAACCAGTCCCCTTCGTAGAGGCCGCTGACAGCAGTCCTGCTTCCAAGCCTGTTGCCATCGGGCGCCGCAAGGAGGTCAACACCAACCGTCTTTTTTGGCTGGGTGTTCAGGTCAATTCCCTTCCTGCCCAGCCGCTCGTCTTTCCTCAGCGCCCCGAACTTATTGTAGTCAAAGGTGAAGTTGTTGAAAAGCAGTTCCACAACCTCGACTTCCCTGAAGTCCTTCGGCCTGTCTTCAATCGGCTTTTTCAGGAATTTTGATCCCGGGAACTCGTCAAGCACTTTAATCCACTTGTAGGCGACAGGTAGGTCTCTCTCAATGTAAACGTCCCTTATGCAGGACAGGTAAAGGTCAATCTCTTTCGGGGCGTCCTTGATTAATTGGGTAAGGTCGTCTACAAGGAAGTCTGAGGGGTCTTCCGGAGCGTAGAATTTTCCAAGTTTTGTGGAAAAGTTGATGTCATTCAGGGCTTTTTCCATCATCCTATGGTCTATCATGCCGTCTTTTCTCTGAAGCTCTGGTCCTGATATGTCCCCCGCGTATTCTATTGAGGAGACAAGTTGATTCGCAAGGTCTTCAGGGGTAGTCTCTGCTGGCATCCTACAGAAAGGCTTCGCGAGGCTCATGGCAAATTGTTCATCGTCAAGGAGGCTGTCCGGATAGTCTGGGTCTCCGTCCACCAGCTTCTGGACCATCTGTTCCCTTGTCAGTTTGTCGGCGAGGCTGTTGCCGTCTGCGAAGGCAGTCATCCTGCACAACTTAGGGCCTTGCATGAAGAAGAGGGTTGTGTACTTAGCGAAAGAGCCATAGCTGTCCTCATATCTGCGTCTTGGCTCGGCAATGAAGTGCATAAGTTCTCCTTGGTCCTTGTCAGTCAGCTCAAGGATTTTTCTGCTCTTGCCATAGAGCTCAGCGAGCTGCCGCTCCCTATCCTCTTCCAGTTCCTTGTTTACAGCCTCTCTTTGCTGCTCAAGAGTCCCAAACATAGCCTCCCTGTCTTTTTTGTCAGGGACCTTCTCGTACTGCGCGACCAGCTTCACTTCAAGCGCTTTGAGTCTTGAGCTGGCCTCTTCCTCAAAACGGTCTATTACTGCGGAATATTCCTCGTCAAGTTTGCGTGTCTTGGAGGCCTTCTTCCCCTCAATCTCGGCGAGAAGCTGCTTGTTCTCCCTTTCGAAATAGGCGCTCATCTCGGCGATGTCCTGCCTGCACACCGGGAATTCCCCCTTCTCAAAACTCAGCTGGTAAACTATTTTCCTGTCCGACTTGCTAAGGCCACCGACATGAACTACAAGGCCCTTATCTTCGTACTTTCTCAGAACTTTTTTGGCCTTGGTTTTGCTAAACATACCTAACGACATCACTTCTCTTTAAAAGTTTTACCCATCTGGAGTAGGAAAAACTGTTTAAACGGGGATTTATCCAGTCCGGTAAGCTTTATAAAGCCTAGAGCTAGCTGATGCCTTATGGTCACCGTGTATGACGTTCCTGCAGACAGATTGATTAGCAAAGCGTCCGAGGAGCTGAAATCCAAGATTAAAATGCCAGAATGGGCCAAATTTGTCAAGACAGGGACTAGTCGCGAGCGGCCGCCAGACAAGCCGGACTGGTACTTTACCCGGGCTGCCTCGGTGCTTAGGAAAATCTACACTGACGGGCCGGTAGGGATAGAAAGACTTAGGACAGTTTATGGCGGAAAGAAGAATTTTGGCTCACGACCATCACACACAAGAAAGGCTGGAGGAAAAGTCCTCAGAACAGTTCTTCAGCAGCTCGAAGGGATTAAACTGGTCGAGAAGGCCCCGAAGGGGAGAAAGCTCACGGCCGGCGGACAGAAGTTCCTTGACGAAATAGCCAACTCACTCAAAGGATGATGAACAAGGAGGAAGAAGCGGCAAAGATGGCCGCCATCAAGAAAATCCTCTTCATGAGGCTGCTTGATAACAAGGCAAGAGAACGTCTGAACAATATCAGGCTTGCTAACCCCGCATTTGCAGAACAGCTGGAAAGTGTCCTGCTGGTCTACGCGCAGAAGTCGGGGGGGAAGAAGATAGATGAGCAGACGCTCATTAGGATTGCGAGGTCGGCCCGGGGAGAAAAGCCCAAGGGCTCGATAAGGAGACTGTAGGAAAATGGCAAGGACGAAGAGACCTGCGAAGAAGCTGAGGCTAGCCAAGGCTCTTAAGCAGAACAGGCGAGTCCCTATCTGGGTGATTGTGAAGACCAGCAGGCGGGTTCGGACCCACCCCAAGAGGCACAGCTGGAAGATATCAAGATTGAAGAAGTGATGAGAGATGGAAAGAGACTATACTATTCCTTTAAGATGCGTGCTTAAGGTGTCGCGCTACAAGCGCACCCCGAAGGCAGTTAAGGAGATTCGCGAGTTCCTAAAGAAGCACATGAAGGCGGAAGAGGTTGTTATTGGCCAAGGCCTTAACGAGTTTATCTGGAAAGACAGCATTGCAAAGCCGCCAAAGCGGGTTAAGGTTCATGCACTCAAGGACAAAGAGGGAATTGTTTACGCCGAGCTTCCTGGCATTAAGATTGTTACACGGGCTGAAAGGGAGAAGAAGGACGAGGACAAGAAGAAGCTGAGGGCAGATGCCAAGAAGGAAAAGGAAAAGGCCAAGGTTGAGAAGGACGCCGGGAAGACAAAGGAAGAGAAAAAGGTTGAGAAGCTCGACAAGAAGCCAATCGAAGTGAAGTAAGACCATGAAAGTCGCAAAAGAGTTGATTTTTGGAAACCCGAATCTCGGGCTTTTTGGAATTGCCAACAACGAGTTTGCAGTTCTGCCGTCAGGATATGATAAAAGCAGGGGTCTTGACCGGTTCAAGAGGGTGCTTGGCGTGAAGCTCTACGAGCAAAACATCTACGAGTCGCCTCTTGTCGGAATGTTTATTTCTTCCAATTCGAAAGGATTTGTTACACCAACCAAGACGCGGATTGGGAAGTTCAGGGGGATTAAACTCAATGACAGGTACACCTGTCTTGGAAATCTTGTTCTTGCAAACGACAGGGGGGCACTGATAGCCAAAGGGTTCTCCCGCTTCGCTGCAAAGCAGATTGCTGATGCCCTGAAGGTTCGGGTGACCCGCGGGACGATTGCCGGACTCGAAGTTGTGGGCTCATGCTGCCTCGCAAACAATAATGGCGCTCTCGTTCACCCTGAGGCAAAGAAAAGGGAACTGAAAATCCTTGAGGAAGCCCTTGGCGTCAAGGCCGAGGTTGGCACCCTGAACAGGGGCTCCCCTTACGTCGGAAGCTGCGGGTTTGTTAATGACGCCGGAGCAGTTGTCGGATACGATACAATGCCTGTCGAGGTTACTCGGCTTGAAGACGCCCTTGGACAAGTGTAATAAATGCGGGGGAAGAGGAAAAGTCATGGAAAAGGAAATTGAAATGAGGGGAAGGCTTGAGGAGATGGAGCTCCTCAGGGCACAGGGCGAGGCAATGCAGCAGCAGTTACTTCTCATAGAAAAGACAATGGAGGAACTTGTGAAGACGAAAGAGGCGCTTGCCCAGATAAAGGAACTGAGGGGCGGCGAGGAGATGTTGTTCCCCCTTGGCAGCGGGATTTATGGAAAAGGGACTCTGTCTTCCAAAAACGATGTCTTTGTCAACCTTGGGGCCGAGATTGTTTGCTCAAAGAGCGTTAAAGAGGCTGAGGCGATAATTGAAACGCAGGCAGGAAAGATGGATAGTGCGAGGAAACATGTTGGGGAAGGGCTTGTGAAGCTTGATGGGGACTTAAGCAGGATGAAAAATGATATTCAAAAACTTGTTAAGGGTTGATTAAGTGTTTGGCTTCCTTAAGAAAGCGGTCGGGAACCTTGTAAAAAAGGTGAAGAAAGGGGTTGAGGCCAAAGCTGTCAAAGAGAAAAGGGTGAAGGCCAAACCGAAGGTGAAAGCTGGGGCAAAGCCGGTCGTTAAGAGGGTTGTCAAGGTTGAAAAGCCTGTCGTGAAGCCAAAGGGCTTGTTCGGCAGTGTTGTCGAGAAGCTCAAGAGTGTTATAACCGAGAAGGAGATTCGCGAGGATGATGTCCGCGACATCCTTTGGAGTTTCCAGATTGAACTTATCCAGTCAAATGTTGCCCCTGATGTTGCCGAGAAGATTTGCAAAGATATTGAAAAGGGCCTTGTTGGGGAAAAGGTGAGGAAAAGCGCTGACGTCAGGAAGCTTATCCTTGGCAGCCTGCGAACCAGCCTTAGCGGGATTCTTGACAATGGGGAGATTGATATTGAGAAGCGTGCAAGGGCGAAGAAACCCCTCCTCATAGTTTTCCTCGGATTCAATGGGTCAGGCAAGACAACCACCATAGCAAGGCTGGCCTACCTGCTCCAGAAGGCCGGCCTCAAGTGTGTTCTTGCTGCCGGGGATTCATTCCGTGCAGCCTCCATTGAGCAGCTCGAGGTTCACGGGAGACGGTTAGGCATCAAGGTCATTAAGCAGCAGTATGGCTCAGACTCGGCTGCTGTCATCTTTGACGCAATGAAGTATGCTGAAGCCCACGGGACGGATATTGTCTTGGGGGATACCGCCGGCAGGACCCATACAAATGCCGACCTTATGGCTGAGTTGGAAAAGATTGTTCGGGTAAACAAACCCGATTTGAAGTTGCTTGTTCTCGATGCGCTTACAGGGAGTGATATTGTCCAGCAGTCTGTCCTGTTTGACAAGGCCGTCTCGGTGGATGGTATAGTTTTCACAAAGGTTGATGTTGACGAGAAGGGCGGTGCCATTATCTCTGCAGCGCATACGCTGAAGAAACCCATCCTCTACCAGGGGCTTGGGCAGGAGTATGGGGATTTGAAGCCGTTCAAAGAGGAAGAGTTCCTCAACAACCTTCTTGGTTAGGCATAAATAGGCGAAAAAAATCAGGGAACTGTGGCATTTGAGTATCTTGTCCGAAGCTACAGAATCTGGAGGCAGAACGGGCTCACTTACACCATTGTTTCCCTCGTCTACCTCGCCCTCCTCTACTCACTCTTTGTCGACATAAGCGGGCTGGCTTCCTTTCTTCCCTCGACCGGCTGGTGGAATCTGGTCAGCGTTCCGGCGAAAGCCCTTCTTTTCTTCTTCTTCATCGCATTTGGCTCAATCCTTAATGTCAGCATAGTCAAGATGTCGTTCGAAGAACTAGCCGACTACTCCTATATTGACAAAGTTTTCTCAGGGCTTAAGAAGAAAAGGGAAGCTGTTGCCGTCCACGTTGCTGCCGCCGCAGTTTCAGTAGGCGTCGGGCTTCTTTTCCTCCTGCTTGGCCAGCTGCTTCTCGCCGGGCTTGAGATGGTAGGGGTTATCCTGCCATGGGGGCTCGGGGTTGTCAATCTGGTATCCCTCCTTGCTGTCTTCATTACAGCCGGCTTTTTTGCATTTATCGGGCCAATCGTTGTGCTTGAGGAGACGAAGTGGAAAAACCCCCTGCCAGCGCTTAGGAAAAGCTTCGATTTTGTCAAAGAGAACCTTATCGACTCCTTCTTCATCTTCATTGACTTTGGGATTCTTCTGGCTCTTGCCTCGCTTGACAGCAGGCTGTTTTTCCCGGTTCTGGTGGTTAGCCTGCCCTGCCTTGCCATAGCTGTTACAGCCTTCTACGTAGACCTTACAGGAGCCGGGTTTCACAGGTTGGACGCACCGGCAGCTGCGCCTGTGGAGAAGGAAAAGGCTGGGGATGAAAAAGCCACGCCTGAGCCGAAGGCCTTAAAAAAGGACGAAAAGAAGTAAGTTATGCTTGAAAGCCTTGGAGAAAAGCTCAGGTCTGCGATGCGGAAGCTTGCAGGCAAAACTGTTGTTGATAAGGCCGCTGTTGAGGAGTTCATAAGGGAGCTCCAGCGGGCGCTTATTGCCAGTGATGTTGAGGTCAAGCTTGTTTTCGAGCTCTCGGAGATGATAAAGAAGAAGGCGCTTGAGGAGAAGAAGGCCGAAGGCTTTTCGACTCGCGACCATGTCTTAAGGGTTATCCACAACGAGCTGCTTGGGATTGTTGGGAAGAGCTCCCGTTTTGACATTTCAAGAAGGCCGCTAAGAATTATGATGGCCGGGCTTTTTGCCTCTGGCAAGACAACTACCTGCGGAAAGCTTGGGCTTTATCTTAAGAAAAGGGGGGTCAAGGTTGGGATGATTGGCGCTGACGTCTACAGGCCGGCCGCTCAGGAGCAGCTTCGCCAGCTAGGCCAGCAGATTGGTGTTGACATTTATGCCGAAGGCAGCAAGGCGGAAGAGGTGGTCACTGAGGGTCTGAAGCGCTTCGCAAAGCACGATGCAGTCATAATTGACACAGCCGGAAGGAACGCACTTGACAAAGTTATGATTGACGAGCTTCACAGGATAAGGAAAATTACCAATCCTGACGAAGTCATTCTTGTCGTCCCTGCCGACCTTGGCCAGTCTGCCGGCGTTCAGGCAAGAGAGTTTTCCGCCGTTGGCCTGACCGGCGTCATTGTCACCAAGATGGAAGGAACTGCAAAAGGCGGCGGCGCGCTTGTCGCCTGCGCTGCTGCGGGGATTCCAATCAAGTTTGTTGGCCTTGGGGAGAAGATGGGTGACCTTGACATCTTTGAGCCAAACGGATTCGTTTCAAGATTGCTTGGCTGGGGGGACATTGGCGCGCTTGTCAGGAAAGCCGAAGACATGGCCCGGGAGAAAAGCTTCCGTCCTGAAGACATTCTTCACGAGTTCAACCTTGACACTTTCTACAAGCAGCTTGAAGCCGCCAGAAGCATGGGGCCTATGAAGCAGGTCCTCCAGATGCTTGGCGTCGGCAATATCCCGAAAGACCTTATTGTCGAAAGCGAGGGGAAGCTGAAAAAGTACAAGTTCATGATAGATTCGATGACAAAGAGGGAGAAGAAAGAGCCCGGGATAATTGACAAGCCGAGGATTGACAGAATTGCTAAAGGCTCAGGCTGCAAGCCGCAAGAGGTCAGGGAGCTTCTAAAGCACTTCAATCAGGCGAAAAAGATGATAAAAATTGTTAAAAAAGGAAGGATGCCTAGAAACATGGCAGGGCTGGGCAAGCTCCTTCCAAAAGGATTGATGAAACATGGCTAAAATTGCAATAATTGGTGATACGCATGTACCGGGACGAGCAAGCGCAGTTCCGGAAGAATTTCTCAGGGCGATAAAGCGGTTTGAACCCGACAGGATTTGGTTCACAGGCGACTTCACATCGCTTGACGTCCTGAAGCAGTTGAGAGCCCTTGCTCCGCTGGACGCGGTTAAGGGCAATGTTGACTTTCTCGATTTGCCAGAAACCCTTCGGCTTGAGGTTGGTGGGCTTAAGTTCTGCCTGCTTCACGGCAATCAGGTCCACCCTCGCGGCAGTCGGGACCAGCTCCAGAACCTCTGCAAGTATTTCGAGTGTAATGTCATTGTCTCAGGACACAGCCACATCCTTGACGTTTTCAAGGAGAAGTTCATTGGCATTAACCCGGGAACGGCCACTGGCGTCGTTTCAGGCGGGGGGAAAGCGCAACCGCCATCCATGATTCTCGCCGAGATT
>JAUXGB010000045.1 GCA_030622515.1 Candidatus Altarchaeota archaeon | reverse complement strand
GACATTGTACTTCCTCAGTCCGTTTCGCCAGCTTCCAGACTTGAGCAGCTCAGGCGTCAGCTCGTTATAGGTATCCTTCATCGGCCCTGCAAGCGCGTTTCGCCCCTCAGGCGTTATCTCAACGCTGCGCAAGGTTCGTGTAACTTTTTCTGCCAGACCCCTCTTCAGCAAATCTGACGGAGCGGACAGCTCATTTGACGGCTGCTCGCCGGTGTAAAGCTTCTCCAAATCATCTTCAACCGAGCTTTTCTCCCTGTTGAAAGCTTCCCCGTCAGGCGTCAGGTGAAAAATTAGTTTGCCTGCAACCTTCTCAAGGGTAACGAAGCTGTGTTTTTTCAGCTGTCCAATTGCGACATTGACAATCGGGCCAAGTTCCCTTTTCAGCTCGTCAGCTGTCGCACTTCCACTGCTCAGGAAGTTGATTACCCTCTTCTCAGGAAGGCCGTTCTCGAAAGCGTCAAGCCCCTTCTTCGTTATCTTATAGTTGTCTGAAACAGACTTGTCCATCTTCGCAAGCCCCTTGGTCGAGAGCCAGTAGGAAGTCCTTGTCGCAGCGACCTCGTCAACATTGGCAGCCTTGGCTAGCTCCTTTGTAGTTGCCTTGCCAGTGTTGGCCAAAGCCTTAAGCACCTTAAGCTCAAGGGGGTGGAGCTCCATAACAGCTCTAAACGCTCAACTACTTAAATAGTTTCTACCCCGGACTGTTATGGCATCGGTCAGTCGGATTGCCTCCCTTTTGGAAAGGAAGTATGGCAAACCGCAGCGACGTTTAGGCAAGCCAATGGATGTTCTTATCGAGACAATCCTTTCCCAAAACACGACAGACAAGAACTCGTCCAGAGCTTTCAAGCGCCTGAAAGCTAGGTTCCCGGACTGGGAGCGGGTTGCCTCCGCAAGGGTAGCTTCTATCGAAGCGGCAATCCGAATAGGAGGCCTGCCAAACATTAAGGCGAAAAGAATTAAGAAAGTTCTGAGGGAGATAAGGAAACGCGAAGGGAAATTGTCGTTGGGCTCGCTGAAACAAAAGCAAGCAGGCGAGGCCTTCACCTACCTAACATCCCTTGACGGTGTTGGGCCAAAAACCGCTGCCTGCGTCCTCGCTTTTGCCCTCGGCAAGGATACTATCCCCGCAGACACCCATGTCCACCGGGTTTCAAACAGGCTTGGTTTTGTGAAAACAAAGACACCAGCCAAGACTCAGCAGCTTCTTGAGGAGAAAGTGCAGAACAGGCACAAGCATGCCTTCCACATCAACCTGATTGCCCACGGACGAACAACCTGCAAGGCAATCAAGCCAAGGTGTAGCAGATGTTTTTTGAAAAAGCTTTGTCCTCAGGTAGGAGTCACGAAGTCTGTTTAAACTACGGCAATTGTTGATAATTATTTGGAAAAGTTTTATAGACGAAGGTAGTTGCTATGAAAACCTCTTAGGGAGGGAAACCATGATTGAGGAAAAAGCTTACGCTGCTATAGTTGGTGTTGGCCAGACCAGGTTTGGCGAACTTTTCGACCGCTCACTCACAGGCCTTGTTCTTGAGGCAGGCCTCACGGCTATCAAGAATGCAAAGATAAAGAGGGACGATATAGACGCGATGTTTGTTGGAAGCTTTATCCCTGCCATCCTGAACAATCAGGGACTAATTGGCGCAAAGCTTGCCGAAGAGCTTGGTGTTGACATTCCTATCTACAGGTGCGAGTCTGCCTGCTCCTCCGGCGGGGACGCAATCACCCTTGCTGTCCAGGGGGTTATGGCAGGCCTGTACGACATTGTCGTTGCCGGCGGGGTTGAGAAGATGGCGGAAGGCGACCCTGTAAACGCCCTCAAGGCTGCCGCGTCGGAAACTGAACGGGTTCATGGAAATACCTTCACATCCCTCTACGCCCAAATCACAAGGAGGCACATGCATCTTTACGGGACAACACGGGAACAATTAGCCATGGTTGCGTCAAAAAACCACCGCCATGCAAAAGACAATCCTTACGCCCACTTCAGGAACCAAGTGACCCCGGAGCAAATCCTTAAGGGAAGCTTTGTCGCCGAACCCCTGACGCTTTTCGACTGCTCCCCGATTTCAGACGGCGGGGCTGCTGCCATAATTGTCAGCCCAAAGCTTGCAAAAAACTTCAAGGACCCTGTCTACATCACCGGCTTTGGAAAAGGCTCGGCCTCCCTCAACCTTGCGGCAAGGAAAAATATAGCTGAGATTCCCTCCACAAAGATTGCTGTCAAGCGCGCTTTTGAGATGAGGAACAAAAGGCTGCCGAAAAAAACCATCTCAGACATCAATTTGGCCGAGGTCCATGACTGCTTCACAATTGAGGAGCTCCTCGCGATGGAGGATTTAGGATTCTGCAAGAAAGGCGAAGCTGGGAAGATTGTTGAAAAGTCGTTCAAAAAGCACGAGGGCGACAGCCATGTCATCTACCACACCCCAAAGGGCGATGTCCTGTTCAACCCAGGTGGGGGCCTCAAAGCGGCAGGCCACCCTGTCGGGGCCACAGGCATCAGGCAGCTTGTGGAACTAGTTGACCAGATGAGGGGGACGTCAGGCCATCCCGCCCCTGTCAAATCAAAAATGGCCCTTAGCCACAATATCGGAGGCACCGGCGGCAACGCAGTTGTCACCCTTTACGAGGTTGAATGAAATGAAAAATCTAGTCCAAGCCCACAGGTCGACAAAAGAAAGATACAACCTGCTCTTCACAGAGTGCGAGAAAGGCCACAGGGTTTTCGGCATAAAAAGCTTCTGCAACATCTGCGGAAGGAAGAGTAAAGGAAAACTCAGGCTTATTCCACGATGCCTTGAGCCTGCAAAGATTGTTACCTTCAGCAACTATGTCAATTATGGGAATGTCATCATCCCCGCAACCATTGAAATGGGAAAGGAACGGATTGGCTCGCGAATTTCTGACGCGGAGCCGGGCGAGCTTAAAATTGGAATGGAGGTTGAACCAACCTTCCGCCGATTCAGCGAAACTGACGAAGGGGTAATAATCTATGGCACAGGCCACAGGCCCCTTGTAAAAAAATACGGGAAAATCAGGGACGAACATGTGAAGAAAGGCCTCAGGGTCGGGATAATCGGCTGGGGTGCCTGCATCCCAGTCTACAGGATAAAGATGGAGGAGTTGGAGAGGGGACACAACGTGCCGAAAGGCAACCTCAAGGGTGTCGGATTTTATGAAAAGGCGGTTCCCGCCTATGACCAGGACACGATAACAATGTCTGTCGACGCGTCAAGGGCTGCCCTGCTGAATGGGGGTGTAAAGCACTCGCGGATTGAGGAGATTTTTGTCGGGAGTGAAAGCCACCCCTACATTGTCAAGCCATCGGCGTCGACTGTTGCCGAAGCTCTTGGCGTAACACCAAATGTCAAGGTTAACGATACTGAGTTTGCATGCAAGGCTGCAACAGGCGTCATCTACGACGCGCTGAACTCGGTAGGCCAAAGTCTTCAGGAAGCCGGCCTCCCGCAGGAACAACTTGACAAAAAGTTCCCCGAGCTTGTTGAAAAGGGAAAGCTTCTCGATGTCTCCCTTGTCATCGGGGCTGACAATTCCCAGGCTGAGGAATTTGATGCCCTTGACGCGACCGTTGGCACGGGGGCGGGCGCCCTCCTCCTTGGAAGGGACAAGCCTGTTGCAATTCTCCGCGGCTACGGTTTCTACACAACAGACACGCCAGACTTCTGGAGACGTGAAGGCCAGCTAACCCCAAGCCACGGGGGAAGGTTCACCGGCAAGCCCGCCTACTTCAAGCATGTCATTGGCGCGGCAAAGAACGTTTTTGAAAAGACAGACGTCAGGCCTGAGGAAATAACCTACGCTGTCTTCCATCAGCCGACAGGCAAGTTCCCGCAGCGGGCTGCCAAGGCCATTGGAATCGACCCGAAGAAAGTTGAAGCGGGTTTTATTGCAAAATGGATTGGAAATTCCTATTCTGCCTCAACAATGATTGGAATGTGCAATGTCCTCGACCAGGCAAAGCCGGGAGAGCTGATTCTCCAGATTGGCTATGGCTCAGGCGCCGGGGCTGACGCATTCATCTGGGAAGTGACAGAACATATCCTTGAGAAACAAAAGTACGGCATCCCTGTAAAGGACCTTCTCGAAAGGAAGAAGTACGTGTCTTATTCCGCCTACAGAAAGCTGAAGTCCAGCCACTAACCGTGCTCAATATTTCCTGAGGTAACAACAATCCAGTGCGAGTCAAGGCCTGATACCTTGCACTTAATTCCCCGCGCAGGCAGGAGCTGTATCCGTCCAATTCCCCTCTTAAGCTCGTCAACATTCTGGAAAGATGAAACGTTGATGAGAATCATGTCGTACTTTTTCAAAAACGTCCTCACATT
The DNA here is from genome assembly GCA_030622515.1 of Candidatus Altarchaeota archaeon. Classification (GTDB taxonomy): domain Archaea; phylum SpSt-1190; class SpSt-1190; order DYHY01; family DYHY01; genus JAUXGB01. The sequence goes on along the minus strand of JAUXGB010000045.1, from coordinate 3,320 downwards.
GTCGAAGTCCTCTGGCTTTCTGAACCTCACAAGCTTGACCCTTGAAAGGACAGGGACCTTAGGATGCGAGGGTGCAAATGCCAGTTCGTCGTCCTCGACATACTCGGTAGGTATCTTCCTACCGCCAAGAACCTTTGCCACATGCTCCCTGAGCTTCCCGTGATGGTGCTTAAGCCTCCTGTGAATGTGCGCTATGTGCTCTCTCATGCCAATCTAACCTCGTTTGGTTTTAAATGTCCTTCCCTTTGTGAAGAGCTATCCCCCACCTGTCAGCGTATTTTTCCGCCGAACCGGTGAAGCTTGGGGCGAAGAAGTGGAGGGAAGCCGACAGCCCCCACTCGTCACATTTCGTCTTAAGCATCCTCAACTTTGAGGCATCAGCCCTCTTCCTCACCACGTCAGCCACGTGAAGTGTCTTGTTCCTGACGTCAAAGGCAACTATTGAGAACTTGAACTTAACAACACTTGGCCCCTTCCCAGCCAGCACCCAGCGGCCTGCGTAGAAGTTTTCCTTTACCTCAAACCCCTTCTTCCTGAAAAACTCCCCCTCTTTCATGGCTGGTTCAGATGAAGAAGCCTTAAGTTTAATTGTTTGCGGGTCAAAGCCCGACTTAACAAGCAGCTCCTGCTTGTCAACCCTGTGGAGCTCAGCCAGACCGTAGGCTTTCAGCAGCCCGACCGCAAGGTCAAGAGCCCTCTTCTGGTAAGGAACCCCCTTCAGCTCAAGATAGTCCCTTTCGTCAAGCTTCCTCAGCAGCTTCGCAGCAAGGCTTTCGTGCTTTAGTATTATCAAGGCGGCCTTTTTCCCAACAAGTTCTTTGCTTTCCTCAGCGTAAAAAATCCGCCCATAGTAGTCCTTCCCAAACTGGATTGGCTTCCCGACGCAGAAAAACCCAGTGCCATACCGGGCCGAATAGGTTTTGTCAAGCAGGGCGTCCTTCACGGCAACAACCACTTCCCTGATGCTGCGAAGCACTGAAAGGCCTGCAGTCCCTTCGGAAATCTTCCTCCTGAACTGGAGGCTATACATCCTCCTCAAATCCCCTGCCAGCTTCCTGTGCGAGCCCTTTCCTCCCAAGGCAGCAAGGGCAGCGCCGAAGAGCTCGGTTTCGCAAAGGGGCTTCTTCTTGAGCAGGTCCGCGATATAGGGTTCGATTTTCTCCCTGAGCGACCCCCGCCATTCCTCCCCAAAATCAATCCTAGGCCTTGGCACACAATTAAGACAAAAAGAGGGAATAAAAGGATTGCTACTTCAGCTTAGCCTGAATGGCTTTTACCTCGCCACTAAGGGAATCCACAGCATTCCTTATCGCATCAAGTTCCCTGTCAAGGTTTACAACTATCTCCTTCCCCTCTCCTCCAAGGGAAGCGCCTTTCGTTGACGGGCCAATTATCTTGGCCTGCTCAAGCTCGCGCAGCGAGTAGCGAACCTGATGCGGCGGGTAGGTTGTCATCTTTGAAAGCTTAAGAATTCCTATCGGCTTGTCGCTGCTGACAAGAACGTCAAGTATCTTAACATGCCTTTTCAACAGTTCTATTTGATGTTTCAGACTAGACATTAAGGTGTTATCCATAGCCATCCCCTCATTATGCTATATGATGTCACTTTTAAGCCTTGTGCAGCTGGAGGACAATTCTCCGCCGTCTAGGCCTATTGTCTAGGTCTGCAAGGAAGACCTGCTGCCAGGTCCCAAGAATCAGGGAACGGCTGGAAAAGGGGAGGGAAAGGGAAGGCCCAAGGAGGGCTGCCAACAGGTGAGACCTCGCATTGTCATCTATCCGGTCGTGTGCGTAGTGACCATCGGCCGGTACCCACTTCTCAAGAATCCCGACAAAGTCGTCAACCAAGCCCCCCTCATTCTCAAGGGCGATTAAGGCGGCTGTTGCATGGGGAACAAAAGCAACAAGGGTGCCCTCACCAAAAGGCGAGTCGGCGACAACCTCCCTCAGCTTCTCCGTAATATCGTAAATCCCAAACCCGTCCGTCTCAAAATAGAATTGCTCCACCATAAGTGCTTAAAAGCAGGGGGTGTTTTTATCATTTAATGCTTAACAAAGCCTTTGCGGAATATGTTGTCAACCACCTCAAAAAAGAAGGACGGCTCTTCAACGGGACTGACCACCTCATTAGGGTTCTTAAGAACGCTGAAGCCTTGCGAACAACTGAGAACTGGAAGGTTGTCGAGGCTGCGGTCTTCGGCCATGATTTGGCCTACAGCCAAAGCATTGAATCCATGCATGCGCAGGAATCTTCGACCCTTGCGGCCTCCATCCTGAAAAGCCTTGGCTACGAGCAGGAGGAAGTGTTCCATATATCAGACGCAATAGCCTGCCACTCCCGCTTCAGCAACAAGCCCCCGTCGACAGACGAAGCCCGGCTCCTCTGGGACGCCAACAAGCTCGATTGGTTGGGAGCAACCGGCTTTGGCCGCTTCATGCTCAGGTCAGGAGCCGAAGGCCTGCCGCTTGAGAGAGCCATTTCAAGCTACAGGCGTCTGGTCGCCGAACTCAAGTTCTACACGCCTAAAGGAAAAGCCCTTGCCAAAGAGAAGCGCAAAAAGACAGAAGAGCTTTTAAGCCAGCTTCAGTTCTAGTTATACGGTAGATAGAGATGGCAGAACCCCAGACAATTATTGTTCAGGTTAAGAAGGAAGATGGCGAAGCCACTGCCGGAAGCGCCATACTTAGGCACGACGGAGACGAAGTTACACTGAGGATTGAGAAGCCGAAAATGGAACTCCACTTCAACTATGTGTCTGTCTTGGAATTCCTCTACAAGGTCGACACCGAGAGGAAGAAGGTAAAAATCAAGCAGATGTAAAGATGGAAGGCAACCTAATAGTTGTTCTCAACCAGCCGAAGAGGCGGCTCGAGTGCCTAAATTTCGCTGAAGTAGTCTTCGACTTCTCATCCGACTCCTTTGTCATCTGCAATTCAGACCCGAACCTGCAGGAGGCTGTCAAGGTTGTAAACAAGAAGGCCTACGACAAGGGGCGCAACTTTCTTCAGGTAAAAACAATCGATGAGGCGGTCGCCCTCTTCCGCCCCGACCGGACCATCTACGTCGACCCGCAGAAGAGAGGCATCCTCGACGTCACCTCAATCATGGGCGACATATCGGCTGAAAAAACCGTCATGCTCATCTTTGGCGAACGGGCCCCCAACACCGAGCGGCTCGGCCTTGAAATCTCAATGAACTACATCTCATCAGCCGCCGTCGTCCTCTACGAAATCCATCGTGTGAGAAAAAGATGGTAACTTTTTAAACCCCAAAAAACACCCTCAACAAGCGGGCCTGTAGTCTAGTGGTTATGACGGCG
>JAUXGB010000061.1 GCA_030622515.1 Candidatus Altarchaeota archaeon | reverse complement strand
GTCCGGGGGAAGAGGGGGCCCTAAAAAAAGTCATAATAGGCTTGGCTTGTCATGTAGCCGGCGGCGGGGACGCAGACTGCGACTAGTGTTCTTATGGCAAAGTCGACATTGGCAAGGGACGGGTTTGACGGGACAAAGAGGTAGGCGATTATCTCCCCGACCGCGTTGAGGAAGATGGCGAACCAGAGCAGGGCGAGGACGCTGTCTTTTTTGGTCATTGAGACGTAGGTTTTTGAGACAGTCAGCTGCCTGAAGACGATAGGCGTCAGCAGCTTGAGGCCGATTGCGTAGACAAGGAGGTAGATTATTGTCAGGACAGAGCCCATATTGGTTGTCAGCATCTCAACTAACTCTGCCATAAGTCAATAGTCTTGCCTTAGGTATATATTTCTTCTCGGTTCTGGGGGGAAAGATTTATTAAAGAGGGTATAACAGTGTTTTAGGTTGACTATGGAAAGGTCCTATCTTGATTACGCCGCAACCACGCCGGTTGACCCGCGCGTCCTAGAGGCTATGCTGCCCTACCTGAGGGAGCAGTTTGGCAACCCTGCATCCATGCACAGCTTTGGGCGGGATGCTGCCCAAGCTCTTGAGCAGGCAAGGGAAACTGTTGCCAAAGCGATTAATGCTGATGTTAACGAAATTGTCTTCACAGGCTCAGCAACCGAGAGCAACAACACGGTTTTCAAAACTATTGCCCTTGCAAACAAGGGGAAGCATGTTATTATCTCTCCAATCGAGCACGATTGTGTTCTGAACAGCGCACGCTGGCTCAAGGGACAGGGGTACGAGGTGACAACCTTGCCTGTTGATAGGTTTGGGCTTGTTAAGCCGCAGGATGTAGCTGCTGCCATTCGCCACGACACTGTCCTCGTGTCAGTCATGCACGCCAATAATGAGATGGGGACGATTGAGCCGATAGGGGAGATTGGAGCAGTCTGCCGAAAGGCAGGTGTTCTCTTCCACACAGACGCCGCACAGAGCTTTGGCAAGGTGCCGATTGACGTCAGAAAGATGAACATTGATTTGCTGACAGCCTCAAGCCACAAGATGTATGGACCCCGCGGGGCAGCCCTCCTGTTTGTGAGAAAGGGGGTTAAGTTTGCTCCATTGCTTCATGGCGGCGGTCACGAGGGCGGGAAGAGGTCGTCCACTGTAAATGTTGCAGCTATTGTCGGGTTTGGAAAGGCGGTTGGGTTGTGTATGGATGAGATGGAGGCTGAGGGAAAAAGGGAGAGGCAGCTGAGGGACTGGATGATTTCGCAGATTCTTGAGAGGATTCCCAAGAGTTACCTGAATGGCCACCCGGAGAAAAGACTTCCGAACAATGTTAATGTTAGGTTTGATTTTGTCGAGGGGGAAGCCGTCCTTATGCGGCTTGACGCTGAAGGCATTGCTGCCTCGACCGCGTCAGCCTGCTCCTCGCCTAAACTGGAGCCGTCCCATGTTCTTTTGGCCTGCGGGTTGAGGCATGAGGAAGCGCATGGCAGCCTGCGGTTTAGTATTGGCAGGTTTACAAAAGAGGAAGAGGTTAAGCGGGCCGTTGCCGTTCTCGAAAAAGTGATAAAGGAGCTGAGGGATATCTCGCCATTCAAGGAGGGTCGATAATGTATTCAAAAGAGGTTTTGGAACACTTCAAACAGCCGCATAATTATGGCAAGATAAAAAATCCCGACGGAGTCGGGAAGGTTGGCAATGTTGTCTGCGGGGATGTTATGTGGCTTTACATCAAGGTGAAGGACGGTGTGATTACCGATATTAAGTTCGAGACGTTCGGGTGTGTTGCAGCACTGGCCAGCAGCAGCATAATTACAGACCTTGCAAAGGGAAAGACGCTTGAGAAAGCTGCGGCAATTGGAAGGAAAGAGATAGTTGACTCTCTTGGGGGGCTGCCGCCAATCAAGGTGCATTGCTCAGTCCTCGCATCTGACGCGCTTTCCGAAGCTGTCTATGATTATTTGAAAAAGAAAGGGAAGGAGATTCCGGCGGACTTGGAGAGGAAGCACAAGAGGATTGGGAAGGAGAAGGAAATTATTGAGGAAAAGTACCACGACTGGGTCAAAGTTGAGGAAAAGATGCACGAGGATAAGGCATAAATGCTGAAAGCTTGGCTAAACTCCAATGGCATCATTCAGGTTTACTGTAAATGGTCAGGAACAGGTCTTTCCGGACAAGAAGGTCGCTGTCGTAACTGCAAGCAAGATTGCTTACAAGGACAACAAGATAATTGAGGTTTTTGAGGAGAAGAATGGCGGTTGGGAAGTTTGTGCTACCCTTTATCCAAGCGGGGAAGTAAGGTATCCTGTTGACATAAACAAGTTTGCAGACTCCCTGCCAATCAGGCGAAAGCGCTTAACCCCTTAGGGACAGGATGCCATAAGGCAGGTTTATCTGGATAGATATTGGCGGGTACTTTCCCGAAGAATCCGGCTTGTACTGGTAGGTTGTTGCCATTGGGCTGCAGCCGTTTGTCTCCCTTGCGGAGCAGGCACAGATGACAAAACTTTCATACTTTCCCACGCTGCCGGGGAGGAGAGCTGTCTCCACGTCGACAGGAAGACCATCTATGTTCATCTTGGTGCCGACAAGGTCGTTCTTTGCAACGGCAATGTCTGCATTGTTGGTTATGTCTGCGCAGATTTTATCCCCATCACGATAGGTGCCTTCAAGAATGAAGTTCAGCTTGTTCATCTTCTCCTCTGGCGAGAGGGAAGAGCTGGTCTGGAACATTGACATTACGTAGCCAAGCGAAAGCCCGTAGGGAAGGATTTCATTCAGAAGGAGGAAGGCGCAGATGAGAATGCCAATGCCGCCAAGGCCAAAAATCAGGGCTGATGGCGGTCCAGTTGATGGCGTCTTGACGTCTGTTGCATAAAAGTAGGGGCCTGTTTGTTGGTAAGCAAGCTGGCCCTTGACTAATCGTTTGCCGCTTACCTGCTGTTTAAAATATAGGTAGATGCTGCCGGAAGAATCTTCAAAGAGGTGCCACCAGCCCTCTCCCGCTTGGCTATGCGGCTTGAGGCTGCCCTTGAGCTTCCACTCCTTGTTGTAAGGGTTTGAATCAGCGAGAATCTGGGAGATTTTTGTAGCTGCCACAAGCCTTTAAAGATGGATTTGCCATATATGGATTTGCAGGGTTAAGGCTTAAAAAGTCAGGGAGCAGTTCGACCCTATGGTTGAAAAGAGGCCCTCAGTGGACGAGTATTTTATCAATATAGCCAAGGTTGTGGCTTCAAGGTCAACCTGTCCCCGTCGCCATGTAGGGGCAGTCATAACGAAGAACAAGAGGATTATATCGACAGGGTATAATGGTGCGCCGAGGGGAATGCCACACTGCACCGATGTTGGGTGTGATATTAAGATAATGAAGACGCCTGACGGGAAAGAGCAGGAATATTGCCTAAGGACAGTCCACGGCGAGCTAAATGCTATTATTCAGGCCGCAATCCACGGGACTTCAACCGAAGGGGCAACCATCTACTGCACAGATGAACCCTGCGGATATTGTGCCAAGGCAATTGTTAACGCTGGCATCAAGAGGGTTGTCTTTTTTCACTCTTACCACGACCCGGATGCTGAAAAAATCTTCAGCCTTGCAAATGTTGTTTTGGAGCAGCTTAAAAGTTAAGCACGGATTTTTGTTCCAATAACCTTTTTCCCGTCCAGCGCATCCTTCAGTCTTCCGGGAACCAAGCCGTTGATTATCCAGACCTCAGGGCCTTTCTTTGCAAGGTCAAGGTATTGCATGACCTTGTGAATCATTCCGCCGGTTACATCAGTCCCGTTGGAGCCGCCAATATACTTCTTTATATCGTCAAAGTTGTCAGGATTTATCTCCTTAATGATTTCCCCAAGGCTGCCCTTTCCAGACTGGCTCTTGAAGACGCCGTCAACAGTCCCAAGGTTGATTACCATCTTTACTTTGAACTTGTCAGAGAGGGCGTCAAGGATTTTTTCCGTGGAAATTATGCAATAGCCGCTATCTATGTCAAGGCAGGCATCCCCGTATGGAATCGGCACCATATTCAGCTCCAGAAGCATTCTCACCGGCTCAACAAACATCTCGTGGATTTGGCCCTTCTTAGCCACAAGACAGGAAGATGGCTGGACTGAAACTGCCTTTATCCCGTTCTCAAGCATAACGTTTACGACGATTCGGTTTAAACGCGAGGCGGCGTCTTGGGTATAGGCAAAGCCTACATGGTTGGTCGGGTCTTTTGCACCCTTATGAACGTCGTATTCCTTTGCAGCGATGTGGGGAAAGCTCCCACCGCCATGGCCGACTATTAAGCTCATTTTTTTGCTTGCATCCTTCAGTTCTGATGCAAGCCGGTGTATAATGTCGAACCGGGCCTGAAAAACCTTTGTTTTGTCTGTTATCAGGCTCCCTCCCAGTTTTAAAAGCACAAGGTCCTTCATAGAGGCTTTTTGCTCCTTCCTAATAAAATAGTTTTGGAAGGATTTCGTTGTTTGACGAAGTTATCCCAAAGGCTTTATTAAATTGGAGAAAAATAGCTGGGTAATGAGGATTGGAATTGGGGTGACCGGTGCCTCTGGCGTTGTTGTTGCAGAGAGGCTCATAGAGGCACTGAAGGAGAAAAATATCGATATTTTCACAATAGTTTCGAACGGCGCAGAGAAGGTGTTTCAGGCCGAAGGCGTCAGGCAGATTAAAGGCGACTACAGGGACGACGACCTCTCGGCTGCCGTTGCCTCCTCATCTAACAGCTGGGACGCATTTGTCATTGTTCCTGCAACTGTCAAGACGCTGTCCGCGGTAGCCAATGCCTACACCTCAACCCTGATTGCCCGGGTCGCAGACAACTGCCTCAAAATGAAGAGGCGGCTGGTTGTTTGCCCGCGGGAGACGCCGCTGTCCTTGCCGCAGGTGGAAAATATGAAGAAGCTGCTGTTGGCAGGGGCGATTGTAATGCCGCTAAACATTGC
>JAUXGB010000069.1 GCA_030622515.1 Candidatus Altarchaeota archaeon | reverse complement strand
CCGCAACCGGATTCAAGGTTCATTAAGGTAAAGTGTGAGAAGTGCAAGAACGAGCAGACAATTTTCAGCAAGCCCTCAACCGAGGTCAAGTGCCTCGTATGCGGGGAAGTTCTCGCAAGACCCGCAGGGGGAAGGGGAGAGATTCTTTCTAAGTCTGTTGAGGTGCTGGAGTAGTGGACCCGAAGAGGAGTCTTCCAGCAGAAGGAGAACTTGTACTTTGTGAAGTAAAAAGCATCCAACCCCACTGTGCTTTCGCCAAGCTAGAAGAGTATGACAATCTTGAAGGCATGATTCACATCTCCGAGGTCGCTTCTTCATGGGTGAAGAACATCAGGGCTCACGTGAGGGAGGGAAAGAAGGTTGTCTGCAAGGTCACGAGGGTCAACCGGGAGAAGGGTTACATCTCCCTTTCCATCCGAAGGGTGAGCGAGGCAGACAAGAGCAAGAAGTTTGATTCAATAAAGAGGGCAAAGAAGTGCAAAAGACTGGCGGAACTTTGCTCGAAGAAGCTTGGTATCTCCTGCGACGAGTTTCACAGGAAATATGAAGAGCTCTTAAGGAAGGAATTTGCGGAGGAATATTTTGCCTTCGAGGAAGGTGCGAGACGGGGCGCAGCTTACCTGATTGAAAGACATGTCCCGGACGACTTGGCAAAGGCCGTTGCCGAGATAGGCAAGGCAAGCATCACGTTTTCAAAAGTGTCGATTTCAGGGGAACTGTCCCTCTCATGCCAGGCTGGTGATGGGGTTGAGAGAATCAAGAGGGTTCTCAAGGCTACCAAAACCAATGGTGCCGCAGTTAGGTATATTAGCGCTCCAAAGTACAAGCTTTCGATAGAGGCTGACGATTACAAGGCTGCCGAGAGGAAGCTCAAGTCCCTTATCGAAACAATAGAAACGGCATCAAGTCAGGAAGGATGCCAGACGGAGTTCAAGAGAGAATGAAAATGAAGAAATGCCCAGACTGTGGTGGCTACACCATGAAGGAAAAATGCCCGAAGTGCGGGATTAAGGCGGTCAACCCAGCGCCCCCAAGATTCTCCCCTGCCGACCACTACGGGAAGTACAGGAGAATTATGAAGAAGGAAGCGGGACTGATTTAGGTGATAGGATGCTGACGTGGAACATAATCTCGAAACCAAGGCTGAAGAGGCCGATAGTTGTTGAAGGCTTGCCAGGGATAGGAAATGTCGGAAAAGTCGCAGCTGAGTACCTTATAGAAAAACTCAAGGCGAAGAAGTTTGCCGAACTCTACAGCGACCACTACCCTTACCATGTCTTTGTAAATGATGACGACACTGTTGACCTCCCCAAGAACGAATTCTACTACCACAAGGGCAGGAAGCGGGACGTAATAATTATCACAGGCGACATCCAATCCATGACGCCGCACGGCCATTATGAGATTGTTGAAGGAATGCTGAGTCTGGTCAGGAAGCTTGGCGCGAGGACGGTATTCACCCTTGGCGGCTTTGGGGTAAACCCGCTGCCAAAGGTCCCGAAGGTTGTCGGGGCCGTGACTGACGCCAAGCTGAAGAAAAAATACAGGAAGTATGGGATTAAGTTTGAATCAGGAGAGCGTGTCGGGATAATTATAGGGGCGAGCGGCCTCCTCCTCGGCGTTGGGAAGCTTCGGGGAATGAAAGGCATGTGCCTCATGGGCGAGACCCTGAACAGGCAGATGTTCACCGACACCAAGTCTGCAAAGCAGGTGCTGATTGTCCTTTCGAAACTCCTTGGAATATCAGTCGACATGAAGAGCCTTGAGGAAAGGAGCAAGGAGATGGAGAAAGCTATCCGGAAGGCGCAGGAAATCGAGGCAAAGCTACTTGAGAAGGCCAGAAAAGGCGAAGATTTAAGATACATAGGATAGTGGACTTAGCATGTATATCGATGCTGACCTGCACCTCCACAGCAGGTTTTCAGAGGCTGTTTCTGAAGAGATGACCTTGGACAATATAGCGCTCAATGCAAAACTGAAAGGCATCCAGCTTGTGGGGATT
>JAUXGB010000062.1 GCA_030622515.1 Candidatus Altarchaeota archaeon | reverse complement strand
TTTGTCTATGAGCCGACAAGGGAGCAGGTGATTGCGATGCTGGACAGGCTTGCAAATCTAAAGCCGCGGCGCTGCCGCGCAGTAATGTTTTCCGGGGGCGAGCCAACGATGAGGGACGAACTGCCTGAGTTTGTGCGTGCGGCCAGGGACAGGGGTTTCTCGCAGGTGCTTATCGCTTCCAACGGCCGTCTCCTTGCTGAGAAGCCAGGGCTGGCAAAAAGCCTGAAGGTGAAGGGCACAACCGTCACTATTTACCTCAAGTGCAACGGCCTGAAAAAAAGCTCCAACCCGGAGAACCTTGACAAGCTCGAGGCCATAATCCAGTCATGCAGGGAAGCTGGGATACTTATTGTGCTGGTCCCGACCATCCTGAAAGGGTTTAACAACACCGAGGTTGGCGATATCCTCAGGTTCGCAATGAAAAACCTCGATGTTGTCAGGGGTGTGAATTTCCAGCCCGTGTCCTTCATTGGAACTGCGCCCAAGGCCTATGTTAAGATTAAGACGCGCAGGTACACCCTCCCTAACCTGTTCAAGGATGTTGAGAAGCAAACTGGCGGCGCAATCAAGGCAAGCTCCTTCCTGCCTGTCTCTGCTGAGCTTCCCGTCTCGTCCATTCTGGAGAAGCTGGGGCAAAAGGACGTGAATTACTTCTCGTGCCACCAGCACTGCGGCGCCTTTACCTACATCTTAAGGGACGGCGACAGGTTCTCGGACTATTCAGAGTATTTTGACATCCCAGAGTTCATAACCGGGCTTAAGAAAATTGACAAGAGACTTGGTTCCCGAGTCGGAACTGTGAAAAAGGCGATGGTAGGCATACAGGCAGCGAAGCTTATCAGGAAATGCCTGAAGAAGAAGGTCCCCGGGGTAGACCTGAAGAAGCAGCTCCTCTCTGTCTTAACCGGCTCCGGGGCAAAGACGAACGCCAAGGAAGAGGGTCACTTCCTGTTTGTTGGTGCCATGCACTTTATGGACGCTTACAACTTCGACAGGAAACGGCTTGAACGCTGCGTCGTCCACTATGCTATACCCGACGGGAGGCTCATCCCCTTCTGCGCCTACAACAACCTGTACCGTGGCGAGGTTGAAAAAAAGTTCGCAATCCCCCTGAAGAAGTATGCCTCAACAATGAGCAAACGCTAGGCCGTCTTGTTCATTCCCCTTATGTAAAGGAGGGAGTAGGTGACGGCAATCAGGTATGCTATGAGAGTGCCCCAGTATATGCCGTATATCGGGTATGTCAGTCCTACGGCAAGTGCGTAGAATGTCTTCGAACCCCAGCCAGTCGGTGCATTTTTGATTAGGGAATCCACTTCCTTAGCTCCATAGGTGCAGTGAACAATTAGGAGGACTGGAAAAACTGTTAGTGGGAAGCTTGAGAGAAGGCCTGCCCAGCGAGGACCTATTAATTCTGCAATGTGTATCACACTGACAATTATCAGAGCTGAGAGAAGCGCTCTGAACAGGAGGACCTTTGCCCCAAGTTTAACTCTCTTCTTTATCTTAATGTTTCTTACTTTTTCAAAGAAGTGGCTGAAAAGAGGAATGGAAACTAGGGCTAAAATCAGGGAACTCCAAAGTGTAAAGTTTAGCTGTTTGATAAAGTAGGCCATTGCAAGGAAACCTATGATAGATATTAGTGAAGAAAAGATGATGCTTCCTTTCCTGAACTTCAGCGTTCCGATATAGTAGAGATAGACAAAGGTCTGGAGAGCTAGGACGCCTATAATGTTGAAGACTGCACTTTCAGCTGCGAATTTTGGTCCTAGCTCAAGGCCAAAGAAAAAAAGCGTTATTGCTGTTCCTGTTGGGAAGCCGAGAAAAAAGCCAGCAATCTTGGGTCCAACCCTTTCTTCAAGTATTGAAATGGTCAGGACTACCAAAATGGCGGCAATCAATTTGATTAAAAATAGAGGTTCCATAATCTACGCCATCTTGTTGATAACCAGAGTTGAGGGGCAGCCTTTGCTGTCGGAAAGAATCAGGTCGGCGACAGGCTTTGCAATGTCTTCCGGCCGGAGGAAGACAGAATACTCGTCAGGTTTGCCCATCTTGTCGAACAGACCTGTCTGGACTCCTCCTGGGTAGACCGCCGTCACCTTAATTCCTTTCCCTCGTGCTTCGGCATTGAGCGCTTCACTAAATCCTCTCATTGCAAACTTGGAGGCGCCGTAGAGGGTGAAGTTTTTCCTGCCCATGAGGGCGTTGGTCGAGACTATATTGATAATGTGGCCGCCCTTCTGCTTAAGCATCAGGGGATAGACCCTGCTTGTCAGCTTGAGGTGGGCCAGCACGTTAATGTTGAAAATTTCCTCAATCTCCTCATCGGTGTGTTTTTCAAAAGGCCCCTCAAGGATTATGCCTGAGTTGTTGATTAGGACGTCAATCCGGCCGAAGGCGTCAAGTGTTTTATCAACCAATTTTTCAATCCCTTCAGCTCTTGTTATGTCAGCCTTAATTGTCAAAAGACTTTCTTCCACCTTGTCCTTGTGGCTCCTTGCGGCCGAGGCGACCTTACAGCCACGGCTTCGCAGCTCGCTGACAAGTGCCTTGCCTATGCCGCTTGAGCCGCCAGTGATTAGGACAACCTTTGCCATAGATAACGCCATCCACGGGAGTTTATCTTTTTTACCCCAACGTATTTATCTAGATGGCTGCTGGTAGAATCAATGTATAGGATGATTTTCGGCGATTCGAGGAAGATGGAGCTGCCGTCTTCCAGTGTCCACCTTATTGTCACTTCCCCGCCTTACCCGATGATTAAGATGTGGGACAGAGTTTTTTCCCAAATGGACCCCAAGGTCGGGAAGCTGCTTACAGGAGCAGATAGCGATGTCCGTCAGGCCTACGGGCTGATGCATAAGGCGCTTGGGGAGGTCTGGTGTGAGGCCTGTCGGTTGCTTGTTGACGGCGGGATAATGTGTGTTAATGTTGGCGACGCGACTCGCAGCTTCAATGGGGAGTTCAGGTTGTTTACCAATCACGCGAGGATTACTGAGGTTTGCGAGAGGCTCGGGTTTGTCTCCCTTCCCTTCATCCTTTGGAAAAAGCCGACAAACAAGCCGAACGCCTTTCTTGGCTCAGGGTTTTTGCCGCCGAACGCCTACGTAACTATGGACCACGAGTTCATCTTGATTTTTAGGAAGGGAGGCAAAAGAAAGTTTTCGGAAGAAGGCAAAGCTTCCCGAAGGGAAAGCACCTATACAAAAAAAGAACGGGACGAGTGGTTTTCCCAGACCTGGACGATGAGAGGGGTGCGGCAGGAGGCCGGGCTTGCGAGAAGGACGGCAGCTTTCCCTGAGGAGCTGGCTGCCAGATTAATCAGGATGTTTTCATGCGTTGGCGAGACCGTTCTTGACCCTTTCGCCGGGACGGGGACAACCCTGAAGGTGGCGGAGAGGCTTGGCAGAAACCCGATTGGTTTTGAAATCGACGAAAACCTCAAGGCTGTGGTCGGGGAAGAGGGGATTTTGGTTTAAACCTTCTCGGCCCAACAGCAAAACTCACAGCAAGCGCCCTTCCAGAACTATCCGCCACCCGCAAAACTAGCCGTTAACAAACAAGAGAAGTAGAAGCCCAGCATTCCCCCCGAAAGGGTCATACTGGGGACTTGATAGTTAATCAAGGAGGTAGTGATATTTAAATGTTTTTTTTGGAATTCATCGTCGTCAGTCCAGCCCCTCGGTCGGCTACGAGATTGACGAGGGGCTAAAGCGGCTGCTGAACAGTCATATTATTTCCCCAGCGTAAGAATCAGCTTTTCCATTTCTTTCGTGAATTCCTTCGCCCGCTGGAGAGAGGTCGCGGCTTTCGACCGCTTTTTGTCATCCAGCGTCCTGTACTGGATTATACCACGCTTGCTTCTTTCAGCATCGAAAGACTTGATTAGGGAATCAGCCTTCATCCCGGCAAGGCTTAGCGCCTCTTCCTTTGTCCTTTCATATTCTTCTATGAGGGAGGCCTTAAGCTTGTTTCGAACGTAAACAATCAGCGCGTCGGCAGTAACCTTGTGAACAATCCTGTTACCGACCTTGTAGCCGAGTTCAAGGAGGACAGCGTTTGCGTAATAGTACATCGCATAGTACGAGCAGACAATCACCCAGAGGTCAGAGATGCCCTGCCTGTGGACTTCCTCGGCAACCTTTAGGCTTTCCCTCGAGTTTTCCAGCAGGATGGAGGATATTCGCCTGTCGGCGGCGGTTTTCCTCAGCAGGCCTTCCCTCAGGTAAGCCCTGACGTTGCCTTCAGCTTCCTTTACTCTTTTCCCATCCAGCATTTTTCATCAACCTGTAGTATTCCTCTATCCCGATTAGTATGATATTGTTCCCAATTGCCTCGCTCACGACTGTGAACTCCCTGCTGCTTGCCATGCGGATGAAGTCTTTGTAGCTTATCGAGCTCAGGTGGATTTTGTCAGGAAGCAGGGAAACTGCAGCCTCAATCTCCTTTTTGTCCCCGCCGATTGTCAGTATGTCGACATCCGAGTGCCTGCCTGCAGTTCCCTTGGCGTGCGAGCCGAAGAGGAGAGCGATGAAGGGGAACCTTAGCTCGGCAAGCCTGTTGTGCAGCACAAGCAGGTCCTTGTTTTTGAAAAGCTCCTCCCGCCTCAGCCTTTCCGCCCTGAAGACTCTGTCGTCAAACCTGTTGGTGAACTCGCACAGCCGGGAGTTGCCAGCCCTTGTGAGCCTTAGCAAACCATCTTTCTCCAGCTTCATCACCTGCTCGTAAGCTGTCCTGTAGTTGATGTCCAAGGTCTGTGCAATCCTCCTTATTGTGAACT
>JAUXGB010000041.1 GCA_030622515.1 Candidatus Altarchaeota archaeon | reverse complement strand
ATTATGTCTGAAGACTTTACAGCAACCTTAAGCCTCTTCTCTACCTTAAGCATCTTATCGTCAAGGCCGTCAAGCGGCAGCAAGGCGGTTTCAAGCCTTCCCATGTCCATAAGAATCATTCCGCTTTTTGACTGGTTCTCCTCGCTGAGCTTGCCAAGAGTTTTTTCAATCTTCTTAATGTCCCTGCCTCTTGCAGCGTTCATAGCTTTCTTCTCAACATAGAGTTTCCCTTTCTTCCTCAAAGAGGAAATCTGCTTTCTCAGCTTCTTCACAGCCTTTAATTTGTCCTGAGAGGCTTTCTCAGCCCTTTCCCTCTTTTTCATCTCTGAAGCAAGGAATAGGAAAAGCTCGGATGAAGGGTTTCCCCTGTAAATCGCCTTTTTGCCCCGGCCAGTCTTGCCTATCGTCCCTGCCTTTACCAGCTTAGTGAGCAGTTTCTTTGCAGTGACAGGTGTAACCTTGGCCGTTTTTGCGACAGTTGGGCCGTTAGAACCCCGTTTTCTCTTAAGAACAGCCTTCACAATTTTCAGGGCAGCCTTATTCTTGGCCAGCCCCCCCAGCTTGGACTCCATATTCAGGTGAGGGATTCCCCCCTTTTAAGTTTTACTATCCAGTAATGGCTAAAGCTTGGTTTAACAACCATTATAAGCCCGGCCCCAATTCAACTTCTAAGAAGCAAGATGGGTAATAGCTTGGATAAGGATTTCGAACTCAAGAAGCATGTATGGAAGGGGAAGCAGTTTTTTGAATTGCCGATTTCCCTCTTTTTCGGCAGGCCACTGAAGATTGAGAAAACACTTGAGAAGGGATTCAGGAAGATGGAGAAGAAGGCGATAGTCCCTAACCCCGAGGCTATGATGCTCTTCCAGAAGCACAGTCCTTTCAAGGGAAGCTTTCTGGTAGAACTGAAAGGAGAGGAATCCGGCGACCCGTCTGTAAAGACGTTTGCCAATGCGGTTGTCTATTCCAAGGTGCATGAGGGGAAAGGAATAATCGAGTCACTTGACCAGCTAAGGAACTTTGTGAAAATCCGGGAAGGAACTTTCCCAAGCGAATTATTCTTCTGGAACCGGGAAAAAGATACGGTTATCTTCGGGAAGGTCTAGTTTTTCCCACGACCAAGCGTCTTGTGCGCCTTTGCCAGTTGTCCAGATGACAATGCTGACAGGGCTGAAAGCTCGCCGGCAAGAACGCAGGCTGAAATAACCTCGGCCAGTTTTTTCGAGTTGTCACCCGCGGGCGCCTTGTTGGTGCAGCCGACCATCTCCAAGCACTCACTTTGGGTGCCCAGTCCTGTGCCGCCGCCAACCGAACCGACATTCAGGTTTGGAATGGTTACGGAAAAGTACAGGTCCTCGCCCTCAAGCTCGGCAGTTGTTATCCCCATCGAGCCGCCAACAACATGTGCAGGGTCCTGACCGCAGGCAATGAACATTGCAGCAATCATGTTGGCATAGTGTGAATTAAAACCGTAGCTTCCGGCCTGCGCCGAGCCCAAAAGATTCTTCCTATAGTTAACATCGACCAGCTTCTCCGGACTTGTCTTGAGGATTTTCTCGATGACGTTTTTCTTCAATAAACATTCAGCAATCAGGCTTTTTCCCCTACCCTCAACAAAGTTCAGCGCGCTTGGCTTCTTGTCAGTGCACATGTTGCCAGTCACCGAGATTAGCTGCGCCCAAGGCAGCTTCTCCTGAATAAACTCGCATGCCTGCCCGACACCAATGGTGACCATGTTCATTCCCATTGCATCCCCGGTAAAGCATTCGAAGCGGAGGAAGACATTGCGGCCCACAAAGTAGGGCTTGATTGTTTCAATTTTC
Source organism: Candidatus Altarchaeota archaeon (assembly GCA_030622515.1). Taxonomy (GTDB): domain Archaea; phylum SpSt-1190; class SpSt-1190; order DYHY01; family DYHY01; genus JAUXGB01. Next base: position 6,812 of record JAUXGB010000041.1, on the reverse strand, counting down.
AAAAATCTCGAATTGGCTTCTGCCTCCTTTCGAATCTCTTCGAGATTATTCGAAATCCAGTCAATAAACTCAACAGCCTTTTCAGCTGAAGGAACCTTGAAGACAGGCGCCCGCGTCATCTTGTCGTTAAGTATAACAACCTTTGCCCCGCCGCTCTGGTTAACTGCCTTGGCGCCGCGGGATACAGACGCAACAAGAGCCCCCTCGGTTGTCGCCATTGGAAGAAGGAACTCGCCCTTGGCATAAGAGCCCTCAACCCTGAGCGGCCCAGCCACGCCGAGAGGAATTTGCGCCGCGCCAATCATATTTTCGCAGTTGCGGCAGCTTGCTCTTTCGACATCAATGGAAAACTTGGAAACATTCTCAAGCTTGGTTCCACCAATCTTCTCAGCAGCCGCCCTTCTGGCAGCAACCGCTTCAGCAGGCGACAGGTCGCCAACCTTGTGAAAGCTTAACTCTCCCTTGGCGATTTTTCCAGCAATCTCATCAACTTTCGATGCCATGGCCAAAGGCTTACCTCAGGCCTTTTAATATTTAGCCGGGATAGTTCGGCAGATGGCTAATTCAGCCCTTTTGGGAGAAAAAGCTTTTAAAGGATATTCACCATAGTCGAGTAGTGATATGATGGGCCTTTGGAAGACTATCAAGAGGAAGATGTTCTACAGGAAGCCTAGGGAGCTTAAGGAGGGCGACCCTCTCCTTGAGAAGAAGAGCCAGCTTAGCAAGCTTTACAAAAACTCCTTCCCGAAGGACGAGAGGGAGCCTTTCAGCGTCCTTAAGGAATATGTCGAGAAGCAGGCCGAGGAGGATTTCGACTTCACAGGGTACAACTATCACATCCTTGTTGATGAGAAAAGATTCACCCCGTGGCAGATGATTAAGAGGGCGTTCAGCAGGAAGCAGAGGGGGAAACTTAAAAGAGAGCTTGCAGGCTTTGCGTCAAGTGACTATCTTGGAAGCTGGTACGACGACGCTACGGAAAAAGCAACCGGCGCGATAGGCCCTGTCGGATTTCTCCACTATCTTGCTGTCGGAAAGAAGAACAAAGGCCTTGGCATTGGGACAAGCCTTCTGAATTCAACCCTCGAATCGCTCGACAGTGACGCAAAGGGGGACGGCTACAAGTCTGTTGGAAATGTTTTTGTCGAGGCAGAGGATGAGCAGCTGCGTTTCTTCGCAGGCGCGAAGCTTAAGAATAGCTATCGGGCGACCCAGCCGGTTTACAAGGGGGAACTTTTGGAGTACAGGCAGAGGCCGGTTAACGAGAAGGAGTTCAGGAAGCTTTCAGAGGAAGAGAGGGAGGAGCTTGACGCTTACGAGCTTAACCCTGTCATCATTACCAACAGCCCCACAGGGGAGATGTCTGTCCCGGTTTACAAGTCCCTTATCGCAAGAGTTGTTTTCGACGCGCAGGCGGAAGATGTTTTCAAAGATGGACACGACTACTGGGAGAGGGAACCGAAAGCAGGCGATTTGAAGAAGATGCATTCCTACAAGGCTTCAGTAAAGCAGCTCAAAGATGCTGGCGAGCCGGTCTATATGGCGCCTATTGATGTTTAGTTGGGTGGGATTTTGGCAACTTTTTTAAAGAGGAGGTTTTTTCTTCTCCCTATGGCAAAGGTTAAGGTTTTTTCAACACAGAGCTGCCCGTGGTGCACGCGGGTGAAGGATTTTTTGAAGGAAAACAAGGTTGAGTTCGAGGACATCAATGTTGGCAGCGACAGGAAAGCTGCAATGGAAATGGTCTCAATGTCTGGCCAGCAGGGAGTTCCCCAAATCCAGATTGACAACACGATAATTGTCGGCTTCAACGAGCCGGCGATAAGGAAGGAGCTTAATCTCTAAAGAAAACTGTCAAGAACAATCGGCCTCACGTATCGCTTTTGGTGGCAATATTATCATAAAAGGTGATAATTCTGGGTACTGGCAAGGAACTGTGGGATTGCCAGGAAACGTTCCCCCCTGTCAACAGGAGGGTTGAGGGAAGTTTCCTAATCGTGAACGAAAAGTTTATAAGTTGTGAACACTGTGTTTATGAATCATGAACATAGAAAAGCTGCTTTCCACAAGAGAGAGGGTGAAAATACTGGGCTATGTTATTTACAAGCCTGACTATGTTGGCGTGAGCGAGGTAGCGAGGGATATCGGGCTGAGCAAGGGGCTGGTGTCGAAATATCTGGGCTCCTTGGTAAAGGAGGGCATTCTGGAAAGAGCTGACGGCAGGTTCGGGGTCAGGTCCAGCGTCCAAGCCAAGGCTGTCAAAATCTTTCTGAACCTCAACACCTTTGGCGGGGATTTCTTCAAGAAGTACAGGTTTGTCAGGAGTGCTGGACTGTATGGCAGCTTTGTGAAGGGCACGAACACAGAAAACTCTGACATTGATTTGTGGGTTCTTACGGAAAAAGCTAGGGAAGGAGAGCTGGCGAAGATGACCGCAGAGCTGAAACGTTTCGGCGATGTTAGGCCTTTCTATCTGACAAAGGAAAAGGTCCAGTTGTTGAAAAAAGAGGATGCAACTTTCTATCACTCCTTGCTCTTCGGCTCTATTGTGATTTATGGTGACGGGATTGAAAAAATTTGACTTTGAAGACTGCATGAAGAAAGGCCTGCTGAGAAACATACCGCCTTCAAGAGAGACGGCTGAGGGAAGCGTGAGGGCTGCAGACAGGTGGATTGAGGAGGCGGGGAAGAACCTGAGCAGCGAGGCTTTCAGCTCGTCGGCGCTATCCTCTTATCTGGCGATGTTCCACGCGGCAAGGGCCATATTGTTTCTTGACGGCTTCCGAGAGAGGAGCCATTATTGCATAGCAAGGTATCTCGAAGAGAGATATGTGAAGAAAAAGCTGCTTGAGAGCAAGTGGGTGGAGCTCCTTGACCATTACAGGGAATTGAGGCACGAAAGCCAATACAATGTTAGTTTCTTTACTGCAGAAGACGAAGCGGAAAGCGCCCTAAAAACTGCCAAGGCATTCGTGAAAAGAATGAAAGGCTTGCTGAAAACGTAGGCGAAACTTCGGGCGGACGGCGGTAGGTTTGTAAACTACTGGTTCATAAATGGTACATATGGTTCAAGATTGACAACACAATAATTGTCGGCTTCAACGAGCCCGCCCTTAGGAAAGAACTCAACCTTTAGAAGAACTTATCCATCAGCTTTTGAATCAAATTTGACTTTTTGTGCTTCTCCCCGACAAGGGAAGCAGCCGCTGCCCTGAAGTGACGACCGCCACGGGAATGGGGCCGATGGATTGCCACAGGAACCCTTTTCGCAATGCTTTCCTCAACCCGCCGGTCGTGCGGGATTTCAAGAACAGTTTCAACGCCACTGTTGTCGCTTAACTCCCTTGCCGTTATCTCGTAGGATTCGTTCTTCACTTTGTTCAGAATGATGGCCCTCACCGGTTTTTTCATCTTGTCAGCCTGTTCGATTACCTTAAGGGCGGCAACAGCCGCAGTCAGCTCGGGGTTGGTGACGACAACGACTTCGTCGGAGGAGCCGATTGTCGCAATAACTTCCTCGACAACCCCGCCAGCCCCGTCAATAAGGATGAGGTCATACTCCTTCGCAAGTCTTGAAAGGGCTTTCTTCAGCCTTTTTTTCGAGAACTTCTTCTTTGTGGTGAACTCGGAAGGGATTATGTGGACGCCGCTCTCGTGCTCCTTGATATCCCTCTTCGGTTTCCGCTTCTTGAGGATGTCCTGAACAGTAAGGCCGTCAAGCTCAGTGTCCATGTGTATCCCAAGGCTTGGCGTTGTTATGTTGCCATCAATTATCAAAACCCTCTTGCCATGGTACTTGGCGAGGGAAGCTCCTATGTTTGCAACAGAGGTTGTCTTGCCAACACCGCCCTTGCCGCTGACGACGCCAATTACATGCCCTTTTCTCTTCATATCTTACCCTCCTTCCAGAGCCGGGAGACGGACTTCTTTCTGTCCCCACCATCCCCTAATTTTGCTGTTTTTCTATTTTTCCATAAATCAACTATGGACCGCCTCTTTTTTGGTGCAAGCGACTTTCTCGCAGCCCTGAGAATACTTACATTCTCAACAGCTGTCCTCCTGCCGGATTTCTTCCTGAGATAGCGGAGGGTAAGCAGGACGCTTCCGACAGGTATGCCGACCAGAAGCAGCAGGGAGAGGAGGGCTGCCCCGGCCTGCTTGACATTTTCAAGGGTAACAACCCCCCCAACTATCTGGCCTGCAGCGCCAACTGCCGTGGCAATCGCCGAGAAGGGTGTCGCGGCTTCTTTTTTCTTCTTCGGCTCGACAGTAAAGGACTCTGAGGCCCTGACAACCTTGTCGCCATACTTCACAGCAACACTCAGGCTGTAGTCGCCAGCCACCCCCGGGGCTTTCATGCTTCTTGTCAAAACAACATATTCCCTGACGGAAAATCTCTCAGTAAGGCTGCTTATTGGGGCGCCGCCAATCTGGGAGATGGTAAGGGTGAGCTCAACATCCTCGCTCTCGGAGGTGCCGAGGTTGACAATTGTTATTTTTCCCTCAACAGCGTCCCCAATCTCAACAATCTTCAGGGTCGGGTCAATCTCAACCTCAAGGTCCATCATCCTGCCGCTTCGTGAAAGCGCAATAACCTCGACAGGAATCCACTTGAGAAGCACATCCCCACCCCAAAGCTCAATCCTGCCCTTGTAAAGACCGGGCTCGCTTGTCTCTATCGCGACAGAGAAAATGGCTGAACTGTTTTCCAGAATCCCAAGCGAGCTTCTTGAGACCCTGACAACACTCCGAAGCTCTTTGTCAAGAGAGATGGTAAGGTTTTCCTCGCAGGTCCCCCTGTTTTCAACAGTCACAACCTCAAAACCTGTCAGGGGAACACGCCCCCTCAGGCCAATTGACTGGGGCGAAACAGCTATGTCTGATATGCAGATGACCGGGGGCGTTAGTACGGGAAGGCCTGTCCCTGTCCCCCCGCTTGGTTGGGCAGGAGGTGGACCTGGGGGAGGGTTGGACACTGTGAAGGTCTTGTTAAGGCTTTCAGGGGAAACTGAATCCGCGTATGCAGTTGCGTCTATAATATAGGTGCCGGCAGGGCAACCTCCCGGACAGTCATTGTTTCCCCAGCTGTGCTGGAGGACAAGGCTGTCGCCTGCCGCAATCGTGTAATTGTTTGTCGAGTTGTCAAGGTAAACCGAATCGGCAGTATTGTTAGCAGGGTCAATAATTTCAAGATAAATGTAGACGTTTGTCAGGTTAGCGCTCCCAAGGTTATCGATAGTCACGTTTATGGTAACGGTCTGCACCTTGACAGATGCCTCTGGGGAAACGACAATTGAGGACAGGTTCATGTTAAGAAGGGAGTTTACCTGCACAAGTGCCTCGACAGTTGTATTGTCTTCAAACGAACAGGCTGGGGCGAGAAGTATAATGAAAACTAGGGCCAAAAGCCTCTTTGTCCACCTCATCATAAGCCTTAAACTACTGTCTGAATAAATCCCTTTACCTTTTCTTTCCGCTCTTCTGGCCAAAGTAGTAGGCTGCCCCGATAAGGACAAGGCCTAGAACCCAGTAGTAGTCTGAAAGGTCAAGAGGCTGCTGCGGGGTTACAATACTTTCCTGCATATCCTTCGTTGTCGTGTGTATCGTATAGGAGAAGGTCCTGACCTGCTGGGTAGCAACTGTGCCGGGTTCAGTGTGCCAGAACGCCTTTGCATTGACCACAAGCGGGAAGTCCTGAAACAGCGGTGCGTCCTTGGGTGCGTTTATCCTGATGTAAACGACCTTTGCAAGCATGTAGCCTCCGGCTGGCGATGAAATGTACTTGCAGTCACTGTCCCCGCACCTGAACACCTGAAGTGTCTCCGGGGATTCGACAAAGTTTGACGGCTCAACATAGACGTTTGCCCTATCAACTGCTTCAATGCCCGAAACTGTGTATGTTATGTCCCTGATTGGCGGGTCAAGCTGGATGTCCCATCCTTCAGGAGCCTCGCCAAGATTAAGCTGTACAAAGGTTATCTTGTTGCCAAACACATTGTAGAAGTAGAGCTCGCCAGTGGCTCCCTCGCCAGGCTCTGCAACAATGATTTTCCCTGCCTGCGCGCTTCCGAAGTTGTATTTTGGCTCGGCTGCCGAGGCCAAAATAAGCATAAAAAATAAAGATACTGTAACCAGCATGAGACTTGTGTTTTTCACTCTACATCTCCCTCGCAGCCTAACTAAACTTATCGAGGTTTATATAGATGCTGGTGGCCGTCCTGAAGAATCGCCATAGAACGCATTTAAAGCACTTGAGGGGAGATAAAAATAAAGAAAATGAAACCAGACAGATTGTGCCTGGTTTCTCTGTTTTGCTTAATTCAGGATTTACGCGGCGGCTGTTACGTTTATGTAGATAGTGGTGTTGTAGACGGTAGCATATTGCCCTGGTGGGATATCCAACCAAGCATGCAGGTTTTTGATAACCGTTGAGCCTCCAGATGGTGCAGTTATTGTATTGTATCCCAGTGCAATTCTCTCTACATCTGTCGTCCCTGATGTTGTTATTGCGTAAGACGAACCTACCGTGTCTGTGTGGTAGTAGGTCAGGTTTCCAACATCGAACCAGTAGGTGGTGTACGGCGAACCTGTCATGTTGAAGGTCGCGTCCCCCGCCTTCAGGGTTATGTTGGTGTCGATATTTGTGTTTGTGTTTATGTCGATATGTGAAGCCGATGTGTTCGCGTTGTTATCGCTTCCAGGGTCAACATTCCCAAAAGTAATTGTCCCCGGTGTCGTTATGTCAATGTATTCGGTTACAGTCACTGTTCCTCCTGTTATTTCAGACGCCTCGTCTGTTCCCGTGGCTGCCT
>JAUXGB010000008.1 GCA_030622515.1 Candidatus Altarchaeota archaeon | reverse complement strand
GCCTTCTTCTGCGGAGACGGAGTGTGCGAAATCGCCTATGGGGAGCAATACTACAATTGTCCCGAGGGAAGACGGGATTGTCCTAAGCCGGAAGGAAATGACACCCAGGAGGAGCCGCCCCAGCCGCCCGGCCCGCCCGGTCCAGGTGGGGCAGGCACCGGAGCAGGTGCAGGCGCCGGAGGCTACCCTGCCGCACCACTTATTCAGGACATTAAGGACAGGCCTGAATTTGCAGACCTGCCCCCGATGAGCGTTTCCGCAAACGAGATAGAGGTCCGCCTCTCACCAGGCGAATACATCATCCAGACCCTCGCAATAACCAACAACCTTGACAATGACATGACGATTCGCTTAAGCGTTGATGGAAGGGTGTGGGAATACATCCAGTTCGAACGAACCCGAATAGTTGTCAAGCCGCACTCGACAGCCCAGGCCCAGATAAAGTTCTTCACCTCCCTGACAACCATCCCCGGAATCTACACAGGAACAATAACTGTCGATTCAGACAGCGCCGACTCCAAGGAAATCCCCGTCAAACTCATCGTTGAGCTTCCAAAGGAAAAACTGCTTGACGTAAAGGTTGACACAATAACAAGGGAGGTCAAGCCTGACGAGTTTGCGAGGTTTCAGGTAGGCCTTTTCAACCTTGGCCAAACGAAAAGAGTGGACGTCTTTGTCAACTACACAATCACCGACATTGAGAGCGACGAGATTGTCCTTTTCAAGGAAGAGACAATGGCAATAGAAACCACCCTCTCTTTTGTGCGAAGCTTCCAGCTGCCTAGCAACATCCAGCCTGGAAAATACATGATTCGCGTTGATGCAATGTACGGGGCCAACTCAGCAACAGCAGTCAACTCCTTCGAGGTTGTCCAGGCCTTCTGGATATTTGACTTCCTCTGGGCAGTCTTCACCTCTTGGCTAACATACGTCCTCATCTTTGTGCTCCTTCCGGGCGCTTACCTTGGCAGTCGCCTCTACAGGCTTTACCTTATGGAGAAGAAAGCACACGAAAGATATGTCTCCCCAGTCAACTACAAGCTTTTGCCCAAGGCCGGCCCGCGGGCAATCAGGGTTGGAAAAATCGCCGAGACCGACATAACAGCCTACCTTGACATGGACAAACTGACCACCCACATGATAGCTGCAGGGGGAACAGGTTCGGGAAAATCCGTCTCAATCATGGTCATAACGGAAGAGCTGCTGAAGAGAGGCATCCCGGTCATCGTCTTCGACCCGACCGCCCAGTGGACCGGCTTTATCAAGCCCCAGCGCGACCAGCGCATGTTATCTCTCTTCCCCAAGTTTGGCATGCGGCCAGAACAGGCCCATGCCTTTAAGGGCAACATAATAGAAATCACAAGCCCTGACACAAGCATTGACATAAGGAGATACATGAAGAAGGGGCAAATCACAGTCTTCTCCGTCTCAAGAATGACGCCGGTAGCTTTGGACAAGTTTGTAAGGAAAACCATTGAAAACATCTTCTCCGTCCCGTGGGACGAGTCACCTAACCTAAAGCTCTTCATCGTCTACGACGAGGTTCACAGGCTGCTTCCAAAGTTCGGCGGAAAGGGCGGCTACATTGCTCTCGAACGCGGCTGTCGAGAATTCCGAAAGTGGGGCATCGGCTTGGCTATGATTTCACAGGTCCTGATGGACTTCCGGGGCGCGATTAGGACCAACATCGGGACAGAAATCCAGCTCAGAACAAAGTATGACGGCGACATCAAGCGAATCCAGACCAAGTATGGCGCAACTTACGCAGAAACCCTACCCAAGCTCTCCATCGGCTCCGGCCTTACCCAGAACCCTGAATACAACGAGGGTCGCCCATGGTTTATCTCATTCCGACCGCTGCTGCACAGCACCTTCCGCCTAAGCGACAAGGAGCTGAAGCAGTACTCCGAGTTCACAAACACTATATCCAATCTTTCAGACACAATCGCAGCCCTGAAGAAGGCTGGCAAGGAGACCTACGACCTTGAGCTTGAACTAAACCTTGCCAAGGACAAAATCAAGCAGGGCCAGCTAAGGATGGCGGAAACCTATCTTTCCTCAGTGTCCAACAAGGTTGCTGAAATTAAGAAGAAAGGTTAAAATAGTATAAACAGAGGTGAAAAAGTATGGCGGAAGAAGAGGAGCAGAAGAGTGTTGGCGAACTTTGCGCCGAGGATTTGGCAAGTAAGGAGTCCAACCCGGCGGGAAATTTCCTTGACGAGACAAAAAACGCCCCAATAGACAATTTCGAGACAAAGTCCTCAGCCGTAGCCGAAGGCGATTTCAAGCCAGACATTGACTTCAGGGCCTTGATGATGAACATTGAGAAGCTCAACGCCAAGGTTGAGGCCCTCCGCGAGGTGAAGTTCCAGTCAGACGAGAGGCTGAAAGAGCTTGCCGAAAGCGTTGGCGAGCTTCGCTCAATGTCTTTCCAGCGTGAGAACGCGATAACAGAAATTCAGGCAAAGCTTGGAACCACGGAGGAGCTTGTCAACTCCATAAAGCCTGAGACAGTTATGAAAAAACTTGAAGAGCGCGACAGGCAGCTTGAAGACTTTTCCCTAAAAATTGAGAAGCTCGAGACCCTGAACAAGGACATTGTTGTCCAGATGAGGGATGTCCAGAAGGTGGTTTCCACCCTGCGCAGCATTAGCGAGATAATGAACACAAGCAAGGACCTTACCATGAAGGTCAAGACGCTGGATGACCTGAAAGGCTCAACCGAACGATTCGCAACCAAGGCTGAAAAAATATTCTACGAGATGGACAAAAGGCTGACTGACTTCACCCTCTTCAAGGCAAAAGTCAACCAGATGGAGGAGCTGACACGGGAGCTGCTGAAAGCTGTTGACCAGAACAAGATAAGGCTTGATGCTGTCCCGACAAAAGACGACCTTAACGCAGTCATGGTAGCAGTAAACCGCCTTGCTGAAGGGGAGTCCCTAGACAAACCATTCAGCGTCAAGGCGATAAAGAAAGCAACAAGGCGAGCAGTCTACCCCAAAGGGTCCAAGGTCAAGGCCCTCCCTCTCCCGCAAAACCTCGAAGCCCTTGGAAGGATGAAGGACGAGGTTCAGATTATCCTGTCAATGCTTGAGGAAGAATACCGTGAGGGAACAATCTCCGAAAGAACCTTCTACGAGGCAAGGACAAAGAACGAGAAACGGCTCCAGCAGCTTGAAGCCCAGCTCAGCGACATCGAGGCTGCAAAAGAACCGAAGGAAGAAGCTGAACCCGAAGCTGCGCCAAAGCCAGCACCAGACAGCACGCAGCCGCCTGAGAAAATCCCCGGCGAGCCAGTCGAGCCTGGCGAGGAAGAGTTCGCCCTCCCGGCGTCACTCGGTCTCCTCCGTGTCAAGAAACGCGAGGTAAAAGGCTATCTCAAACTTCTCCTTCAGGACAAGAGCGAGCACCTAATCACCCACCGCGACTTTATGGAGCAGAAGAAACAGCTCTCAGGCCAGCTGAAAGCAGTCGACCGCGCAATTGCAAAAGCCTCAGCCGCGAAGTTTGCTGAGGAAGCTGAAGCAGAGGAGCCGTCGCCGCTTGAGCAGCTCAAGACCCAGATAAAAACAGAGATTTCCGAGCAGGAGTCCCCCTTTGAAGAAAAACCCAAGCCGAAGAGAAAACCCAAAGCCAAAAAAAGACCAGTCAAGAAGTCAGGCTCAAAGCCAAGAAGAAGGTAATCAGTTGATGGACAAGAAGGTGGCCTATCTAATCTTCATCTTAGCAATTTTCCTTAGCCCCGCCCTTGCCGATGAATGGTGGGACTACGACTGGAGCTACAGGGTCCCCATCTTCATCTCGTCCCAGGAAGGGGAAGTCGTCAACGCCTATGTCAAGGTAAACATCGATTTTTCCCAGCTGCTGAGAGAGCTGAAAGTAACGGGAGCTGTCGCCCCAGCCTCAATCCGGGTCCTTGATGGCGGCAGCGAGCAGCCGCTCGATGTGGAAGCTGAAGACTCAGGCCACTCTGTCAGCTGGATAGCCAAAGGCACCCTTACAAAAGCCCCAACCCAATATTACATCTACTTCGACACGGTTGAAAACGGGGCCAAGCCGGAGGGCAGGAGAATCACCAGAAACGTCGGCTGGGTTTCCGGCTACGAGCCCGGCCTATCGGTCGAGTCCCCTGAATGGAAGGAAAGCTGGGCCAAGCTTGCGAAAGTTTCCTGGCGATGGTGCACTGACACCTTCAATGACAAAGCCTACCTTTTCTACGGCACGGGAAAGTTCCACTTTGTCCGCGGACGCCAGTCCAACCTCACGACCCTCGAGACTAGCAAGGTGAAGGTCAAGTTCTCAACCCCAACAGCAAGAGCGTCCTACTGCCTTGAGAACAAGACAAAGTACGGGGTAGCCGTCGACATTATCCAGTTCTTCCCGGTAACTGAATTCGACACTGAGACCCCGACCTTTTCCTCCCTCGGCGAACCCGAGTTTTTCATCCCGGCCCCCTCCTCCCCAACCACCAGCACCACCCTCTCAATAATCAACTACACCCCTGAAGTAGGCGTCGAGATGGGGTGGACAAAAGACTATGAGGTAACTGTAAAGAACACGGGACAGGAAAAAATAGAAAATGTCTACGCCGCCTTCTCAGGAATTCCCTCCACATGGTTCAAGGTAACCAACCCTCCAACCGTCCTCCAGCCCGGGCAGGAGAAAAAATTCACCATCCAAATATCCCCTCCAATGATTTCCCGCAGCCAGACCTACTCAACCAAGCTCGAAGCCTTCTCCCGTGAAGCTGTCGACAGGAAGGAGGTAAGCATAAAGGTTTTCACCCTCCAGTCTGAACTTCTTCGCTACGAGATTGAAAAGGTCCGCTTGCGCCTCACCCAGCTAGAGAACGAAGCTGTAAGGCAGGACGAGGGAGGGCTGAACGTGAGCGCAGTCACACTCCAGACCGGGAACGCAAAGACATCAATCGAGCAGGCAGTCCTCCTCCTTGACAGCCAAAGATACTCCCAGGTCCCTGACTACACCCTGAAAGCCGAAGCCTTCCTTGAGCAGGCCGAACTCCAGCTCCTCCTTGTCGAGCCAAAGCAGAGGTCGCTTTTTGAAAACGCCTTCATCTCCTTGGCCGTCCTCGCAGCCCTCGCCTTTGTCGCAACCTTCCTCATCTTTTTCAAAAGAACAACCCATGCCTACCGCTCTGTCCGTGCCTTCGAAAGGTCTATCTCGGTTTCAGAGCTGAAGAAGGAAATTCAGGGAAAGGAAACAGGGGTGGAAGACCTGAAGGAAGAACGGGAAAGGACCCAGCGGTTTATAATGGGGATAGGCAACCAGCATAGGCAAGGGTTATTAAGTGACGAAACCTATCAGGAACTTAAGGCGAACGCGAAAAACAAACTGAAAGCCTTGGAAGGGCTGATTGGAGGAAGATGAATTGGAAGGAGGGAACGAGCTGATGCAGCCCGACTACAAGCCCCCGCCAGCCGAGATAATTTCTTTTGTCTCAGGGAAAGGCGGCGTAGGGAAAACCACCCTTGTCTCAAACATAGGCATCGCCCTTGTGAAGCGGTTCAAGAAGAAAGTTCTAGTTGTCGACACCTGCTTCTCCTCCCCAACCCTTGGCCTCCACCTAGGCATCCTCTACCCTTCCTCAACAATACACGACATCCTTGAGAACAGGGTCCCTGTCGAAGAGGCAATCTACGCCCACTCGTCAGGCCTCCACATCATGCCGGCATCCCTCTCAGCCAAAAGGGGTGAGGTAGACTACAACAGGCTTCGTGCAAAGCTTTCCCAAGTCGCCGACAACTACGACTACATCCTTCTTGACGGCTCGGCCGGAGTTGATGAGGAGACAAAAGCCACAATAAAAGCAAGTGACAGGGTGGTGGTTGTCACCAACCCCGACATCCCCGCAATAACCTCCGCCATAAAAGTCCTTGAAACCATCAAAGACTTCGGAATCGACATAGCAGGCATTATCCTAAACAAGATTCGCGGAAGTGAGTATGAGGCAACAGCCAGGGAGATAGAGGGCAGCACGGATGAAAAACTCATCGGCACGATAAGATATGACCGCCTCGTCCCCGAAAGCATCTCCTCCTCCACCCCGGTCGTCCTCTACTCGCCGGAAAGCGACCCCTCCGTCTCTATGATAAAAATCGCCTCAGCAATCACAGGTCTCCCCTTCACCCTGCCATCGCGCAGCATCGTCAGCACCCTCGTGGAGTCCATCCTTGGGCGAAAGGAAAAGCGCGAGCGTCCCTCAATGGAAAAAATCGTCAGGCACCTTGGAGAAGAAGCCCAGAAGCTGCCTACGGCTCAGAAAAAAGAGCCGGTCGAGGTTGTCTATGACGACGAGACCAAGACCGCAATAGAAGGGGTCAGGAAAGTCATCCACGCCCTTGAGGACGAATACAAGGAAGGAATTCTCTCAGCCGAATCCTACCGGGAGCTGAGGAAGTACAATAACGAGAAGCTCAAAGCATTCCTTGCGAAAGGCATTCCAATCTATGAAAAGCCACCCGCGCCCGGCGAGCCGGAAGCTGCCGAAATCGAGCAGCCAAAGTCAGACATGATAAAGCAGCTGCTTGACTCCCTGAAGGAGCAGTACGAGGGGGGCATCCTTTCAGAGGAGGACTTCAAGCACCTCCGCGCCCAAGCCCTCTCCGTGCCTCACCCATCTTCAACCGAGCAACCCGAACCAAAGAAGAAACACCATAAGAGGAAGAAAAAAAAGAAGCACAAACCTGCCTATCACGCTAAAAGGAGGAGATAAAATTGGCAAGAATAATTGGAATAATATCTGGAAAAGGCGGTGTCGGAAAGACGACAGTGGCAACCAACCTCGCTGCAATAATGGCGGAAGACTACAATCAGGATGTCTTCCTTGTCGACTGCAACTTCACAACCTCCCACGTAAGCTTCTACCTCGGCATGTACTATTGTCCGGTAACCTTGAACGACGTTCTGAAAGGCAAGGCCAAGATTAGTCAGGCAGTCTACCCCCACCAGAGCGGGATGAAGGTAGTCCCTGCCGGCGTCGCTTCAAGAACCCTAAAGGGCGTCGACTACATGTTTCTCAAGCGCCACGTCAAGAAGCTTGCAAAAAACGCAGACATAATACTCCTCGATTCAGCGCCCGGCCTCTCCCGGGAAGCCTTCGCCACCATGAAGGCAAGCGACGAGCTCCTCTTCGTAACCCTCCCAAACATCCCCTCAACAATGGATGTCATAAGGTGCCATGAATATTCCAAGAAGGTGAAGAAAAAGCCGCTCGGCGTCGTCGTAAACATGCGTCACAAAAGACCTTACGAGCTGTCAAAAGAGGAAATCGAGCAGCTTGCCGAACTCCCCGTCATCGCGGAAATCCCCTACGACCAATACGTCCACAAATCCCTTGCAGAAAAAATCCCCGTCTCCCTCCTCAACCCCTACTCCCCCGCCTCAAACGAGTTTAAAAAACTCGCAGCGCACCTCCTCGGCGCAAAATACACCCCGACCGGCTCAATCGAGAGGTTCAACTACTGGATAAAAAATGTCTTCGGCCCCCGCAAAAAGAAGAAAAGCTAGGACGCATCTAACTCCCAATGAACTTTTTCTTGATATACCTGACAAAAGGCCTTTCCCTGTGCTCTACCTGATACCTGTCAAGCACATCATAGTAACTCTCCAAATCCTCGCTCCTGATATCTATCAGGGGATATCCCCTCTTCCACAGCACCCAGTTCATCAGTAACCTTGACAGCCTGCTGTTTCCGTCGGAAAAAGGCTGTATCGAGATTAATTTCAAGTGAATAAGTGCGGCCAGTTCCAAGGCATGCAGCCTCCTGTTTTCAGCGCGATACCACTTAAAGAAGCCATCCAGTTCCTTATCGACCCTGTCCCATTTCGGCGGCACATAAACCGTCCCCCCAATCTTGACATTCCTCTTCAGCTCGCTCCTCAACCTGCCTGCGATTCCATCATCCACCCCGGAGAACAAAACCTTGTGGAGCTTCTTCAGGAATCCTAAGTTAAGTTGCCCCCTGTAGTGCGTTATCGCAACAATCCCTTTCTCGTGGTTCTCCACCTCCCTGACAGTCCTAAGGTTTTTGAAATTCTTTGGAACTACCCCGTCCTTCAGAATGAGATACGTCTGCCTCAGAGTGACATCCACCCCTGACAACTTACTGCTGTCATAAGTATATCTAATCATGAAATTTTCAAAACTCTTCTTTTTCTCCAGCGGACTAAGCTTTTTAACTTCCCGACTATAATCCCTCCTTTTCCTCTCAATATCCCTGACATCACCCGCCGAAAGATACCTGTATCGCCCCCCCTCAATTTCCCTGAGAAACTCCTTCTTCAGCAGCTCCAGCCTCTTCTTTGGCGGAAGAATCTTGCCTAAATATCTGGTCTTTTGAACCACTCGGCTCCCCTTCCTTACCGAATGCCCCAAGACATAGTAACCCCTTATCTTCCTCACAAACACCATAACGGCTACTATACACTACACTCATTTAAAGCTTTCGTTTATACACTACAAAACATTCCCCAACACAACCCATATACACTACACTCATTCAAACCTGCCATTTATACACTAAAAGATAATCCTTCAGGGACTCTCCCCACTCTTGATGGTCTTCAGGGTAAAGTTAGCCTGATAGCCGCCAGCCCTCTGCGCCCCCGGCGTCGAGAGGAAGAATGTAAAGACTTTTGATATTGGCGAGCCTGACGGCGCGGGAACATTCTCATAATAACCGCCCGACGGCCCAAAATTGTTCTGAACATCCCACGGCTCACAGTTTGTGTCATTAATCAAACTAGTATTGCAGATGCTCAGGTTTGATATGTGGAAGCTCCATCCGCTGCACTTTGCCGGCGTAACGCACTGGAAGTCGTCGCCAGCAACATAAACATCTGAATTGACATTAGTTTCCATCTCAATCCTCAGTGTGATGTTGTTGTCTGCCGACAGGTTGTACTCCCCGGGGAACATCTTCCTCCAGATGAGGGTGTCATTGTGCGAGTAGAGGAGGGTAGTACTCACCCATTCCTCAACACTAAACCCTGTAAAAACATCTGCCTCAACACTTTCATCACCCAGCGACAGCTGTGCAAGCAGCGTTGCAAATATCAGGACAGCTAGCAGCTTTTTCATCTCTTCTTTCTCCTTGAAGTCTTTGACTTCCGGGTCCCCCTTGCCTTGCCAGCCCGGGCTTCCTTCCTCTTCTTCATCGCCTTAAGTATGGCTGTCATCTCCCTTGCCTCCTCAACCTTTTGGTTCAGGACATAAAGCCCAACAGCCATGAGGACAACAAGTGCGACTGAGATGTATGGAATATATTTCACCAGCGGCGAAACAAGATTTGAGAACTGGGCTACAAGGCTTCGCCTGGCCAGCAGCCTTTCACTATACTCACCAAGTGCGACCTGAACATCATAATCAAAACTCCTCGCCTGCTTCGAGACAACAACGCCCTGCGTCCCAAACCAGTTCGCAGTCGCATCAACCCTCACACGATACCTGCCAAGCCCGGCATCTTCCGGAACCCTAATCTTCACCTTAACAACCTTTGCAGGTATCCAGCCATCAATCCCGCCAGTTTTCAAATATGTCATCCCCTCCGGGGCAGGGTCCGGCCTTTCAGCCACAGTCTCAGTCGGCTCGACAAAAACATTCTCCAGTGAGTCGACTTCCTGCCCACTGACCTCAAATGTTTGGACAGCAGCCCCCGGCTCAAAGCTAACATCCCAGCTGCCCGGCGCTTCGCTAACAATCAGCCTGACATGGGTCACCCGGTTGCCATAAATGTTGTAGAAGTAAAGCGTCTCAACCGCCTCTGTTCCCGGCTCAATAACAACCCCCCTTGTCGGCTGCATTGTCCCGAAGTTAAACCTTGCAGGCTCCTGCGCAAAAACTGCTGCAAGCAACAAAACCAATCCCAAAACTACCAAAATTTTTCCTTTCATCATGGTGCAACTCCTGTCCCAACTATCTTGAGCGTAAGATTGCCAGAGTAGTCCCCGGCAAGTGTGCCGTTCGGCACTGTAAGAAACATGTAAAGGTCGCGCTCACGCGCAGCCCCTGCCGGCTTCGGAATGTCCTCGAAGTAACCAGCGTCCGGCCCTGAAGGATAACTGTTCTGAAGCTGGTAAGGCCTTGAATTCAAATACAGGCTGTCGTCAACAACAAGGTTTGGCGGGACACTAATTGTGTTCCCTCCACTTGTAAGGTTGGTCGCCTTAAGATAGACATCTGTCGCAATATTTGTTATCGGGTCAATAGTGATGTTCAGGAAGTTGTTCGCCGTCTCGTTTATCAGCCCCGGGTAAATCAGCGTCCAGTTGAAACCTGTCGCCGAATCATTCATCGAGAGCGTAGTTGATATGAAAATCCTAACGGAAAAGTTGCCGTAAGTCTCTATCTCCGGCGCCTCATCAACTTCAGTTGTGGCAATTCCCGGAGCAAGGGCAGCAATGATGATTAAGAGAAAAACAAGGCCTGCCACCCAAGATTTGTCCATCATCCTTACTAAAAAATCAGCCTATTTAAAAATTCCCTCTAAACTAATTTAAATCCGCCCTGCCACCCCAATTTATGCTTGTATTAAGCCTCCTCTCCGAAGGTTTCTCCCCCGACTCAAAGCTCCTCTCACTCTCCCTCCGGAAGGACACCGGGGCAAGCCAAAGCTTCTCCATATGGAACCACCCCTCCCAGAACCAGCTCCTGACCACCTTTTTCGACTACTTCCTATCGGAAAACGACAAAATCCTCACCGGCTTCAACATCCTGAAATTCGACCTCCCGCTCGTTTTCCTTGCGGGAAAAAGCCTGCCATCCTTCCCTTCCTTCTTCCGCGAACTCAACCGGGCCAACGTGGTCGACCTCTTCCCAATATTAACCTCCCTTAACCACGGCCAGCTCAAATCCCTCTCCTCCTACTGCGAAAGGTTTGGCGTGGCAAAGCCGCCAACCCGTGAAACTCTGGTTAAATCCTACCATTCAAAAGACTACAAGGCAGTTTCCGCAGGGCTTGAAAAGACAACAGCTGCCATCCTCGCCCTCTCAGAGCTGCTTCGCAGCAAGCTGAACAGCGCCGACATCCTAGGTGACACCTGATGGAATACTATCTTGACATTGAAACAGCCTATGAAAACCCCTCAATAGTTGAGCAGATGCGGCGCGGCATAAGCCCAGACGTAAGGCCAAGCAACTCCAAGATAATCACCCTTCAATACCAAGCCCTCAACCGCGACGGCAGGCCAAACGGCCCATTAAGGATTTTCAAAGAGTGGACTGACGGCGAAGCCTCCCTTTGCACCCGCTTTGCCTCAATGATTGACAAGGACGATATGTGGCGCTTTGTCCCTGTCGGCCACAACATAGGCTTTGACATCGACTTCCTCTACCTCCGCTGCAAAAAGCACTCCATCTTCCTCGACGACTGGTTTGTCCACCACGACCTGCCCCGAATCGACACCCAGCCAATAACCCTTGCCCTAAACGCCTTCAAGTTCCGCGGCTCCGGCCTTAACCATTTCACAAAAAAGGAGCACTCCGGCTTTCAAATCCCAATCTGGTACGCAGACAAAAAATACGACGAAATCCTCGACTATATTAGGAAGGAAACAGTCGCCTTCATCGACTTCTACACCCTCCTAAAGCAGGAAATCCCAAAAATCAGGCAAAAAATCGCCCCTACGAAACCAATTTAAAGAAAACCACCGACCTTTAAATAGCACTTTCGAAACGTTTATAAACCCCTAACCCGACCTTTAAAACTTCCCATAACACCATTATGGGACCGGGTGATCTTTTGGCAATGCTGGAAAAAGAGGTTGAAGGAAAGATAAAATGCCCTGAATGTGGCGGAAAGAAGCTATTTAAGGATTCTACCCGTGGCGAGGTTGTCTGCCGAAGCTGCGGTTTGGTTATTGAGGACGGAATGATTGACTTTTCCCAAGAGTGGAGAGAATTCGACTCAGGCGAGTCAGAGAAAAAGCGACGTGCCGGCGCCCCAATGTCCCTAGCAAGACACGACAAAGGCATCTCGACTGAAATCGGCATGGGATACTCAGACATCTTTAAGCTGCCAGCCTCGAAAAGGCCAAAATTCTTCAGGATGAAAAAATGGCAGCAGCGAATCTCCACAGCAACCGAGCGAAACCTAAAGTACGCCCTTGCAGAACTCAAGCGCTACACCTCCTTCCTGAACCTCCCCTCATCTGTCGAGGAAACAATCGCCCTTCTCTACCGAAAAGCAGTCGCGAAAGAGCTTGTCCGCGGCCGAAGCATGGAATCAGTCATCGCAGGCGCCCTCTACGCAGCCTGCCGCGAGCATGGCACGCCAAGAACCCTTGACGAGATTTCAGAGGTCTCCCACGTGCCGAAGAGGGAAATCGGACGAACATATAGATTCCTAGCAAGACAGGTAGGCCTAAGAATCCTCCCAACCGACCCGGCCGACTATGTGCCAAGATTCGCATCCCAACTCACCCTGTCAGGGAAGGTAGTCACTAAAGCCCTCGAAATCCTCAAGCGGTCAAAAGAAAAAGAACTAACTTCTGGAAGAGGTCCGACCGGCGTCGCAGCAGCAGTCCTCTACATCGCAGCCCAGATGATTGGCGAAAAACGAACCCAGAGACAGGTGGCCGACGTCGCAGGAGTCACCGAGGTCACAATCAGGAACCGCTACAAAGAACTGGTAAGGGAGCTCAACCTGTCAAGCCTCCAGGACAATTAATAGCACATCCATCAAAACCTCAGAATTATCATTCTTATTCAGCTTGTTTTAAAGTCACTTTCGAAGTCCTTAGCCTCATTTTCCGTCATGCCCCTTTTCTTTATTTCTTTATACATGATTAATCGGTTTTTGTATTCGAAGCATTGAATTTGATTTATCAACTCACCAAAATTCACTGTAGTTTTGAGCACTTCATCCATATGAATCGTGTTATCTCCATAAAGGATAGTTTTGCCCTTCACAGAATAGTCTTCATGAGACACCTTATTTCGCAAGTCTCTATTAAACAGCTTTTCCAGAGACTTCTTAATCGTAGGTTCGAAAAGTTCAAGTATTTTAAGTATAGTTTCAGCGTTATGGACTCTGTACTGTCGCACCTCTCCGGATTTCTTAAGTTTGTATTCGTATCTTTTTTCTTTCTGAATCGATTTTGACAGAGGTTCTAATAAATTAACAAAATTATCAAAATTGCTAGAATATAGATGAAGTACAAGATAAACAAAAGTCTCTCTTCTTACGACCCCTTTATCAACAAGGTCCTTTATTGTAAGCAAGTCTCCAGCCACAGTTTTAAACTTGTCAGTATTTTTAGAAAATGTCTCGACAGACTTTAAAAAATCAGAGAAAGAATACCCGATAGAAATGTCATTTATGACTTTTGTAATCAGCTTTGCAAGGTTCAGATCTAATTTATCGGCCTTAAAACCTGTCTGTTTTTCAATCTTCCCCTTATTTTTCAATGCGGTTTGACAGTCAGAATAAGCTTTTTCATAGATAGAAATGCCTTTTAGAATGTTTTCAAGGAAACGGTCCATACCACTAAATCACAAGTTTCTCAATTAATTCATTTTTGGTTTCACTAAACACAATGCCACGCCGGCGGTGTATTGTGTAGAATTTTTTGTTTGCAATAATGTCAATTATTCGTTGGCTTCAACCTTGCCATAGTGTTTAAGCGCTATATCTGGTCTGTAAAAATGCTGCAAATCTTGTGAATCTTTCCAGTCTCCACCCCATTTCCAGCCTTCTTCTTTGAATATTTCTACTACTTTAGATTTTGAGTGGAGAGTACCTCTTAGCTTTGGGTCATATGGACGGTTGACTTCGCCTTTTTTTATCCAGGGATTTATCAACGGGTTGATATCGATGGCTGCTCCAAAGGCATGATCTGAGATCTCATAACTATTATCCGCAAGGCGCCAATCAAAACATCCCGAATTATTATAGTTTAAACTAGAATCCCAGTTAAAAAAACTAAGAGGGATAAGACTTACAATGGGAAAATCAGTCTCTTTAAGGATCCTCTTGAAAATGTGTTTTGTAGACTCAACCAAGTCTTTATGGACAATGATTTGGCCGTGATAGGTTTGATTATTAAAACCCCTGTAATCTACATTGACCAGAGCCAAACTATCAATAACTTCCTTAGGCACATTCTTACTCTTAAGAGAGTCCATATATTCTTCTTCTGTGAGGGTTGGTATAGAGGCAACTGGCCGTTTATAAAATTGGGAGTCCTTCAAGATATCCTCAAATTCACAATCAGGCCACATAATTTGAACAGTATCCCTGCTTGTTTGTATCTTATCAGAATCTGATTTTGGAGCGGCCTCATTCAAACAATTTGCAAATATTCTATATCTCGGATCCATTCCCTTCATAATCGCAGATATGAGTCATTTGTTATAAAAGTATGGTTTAGACTTTGAAGAAAAAAAGAGCCCTTAGAAATCAAAAAAAGATAACTTCCAAAACAATTAGTGCTTCTTAAAGTATTCTTTAATGAACGGCTCAGTTTTTAGTCTCAAAATCTCCTCTTTTGTCGCCCACCTGAAGTCGGTATGCTCCTGGCTGAGTTTTACTTCCTCGTCTGAGAGCAATTTGGCTGACCAGACAGTAAACCGCCGCTCCGCGTCCTTCATTTTGAAAACATACGCCCCCACTATCTTAACCGCCTCAACTTTCAGGCCTGTCTCCTCAAGAACTTCCCTCTCAACTCCGGCAATCAGGGTCTCACCAAGCTCAAGCTTTCCGCCAGGAAAATCCCAGTGCTTTGGAAAACTCCTTACGTCTGGAGACCTCAGCATTATCAAAAACTTTCCATTTCTTTTAACAACAGCTTTTTGCACATCCTTCATGAATCTCCACCTCCAGGACGCATAAGAGCCTCACCTATCTTTTCATCACTCGCATCCGTCCTAAAACCAGTCAGGGAGAAGTGCGTTCGCGCGGCAAAAAAGCCCTCTTTTTTCAACCCCTCAAGGAACTTTTCAAACTTCGGTGGGTTGGTCCCCGCTCGCGAGCAAGCCTTGTGAAAATCCCTATACCAGGCAGGCCCGTCAGCCTCCCCAACAATCCGCTCAAGCAGCTTTACCGCTCTGGCGAAGTCGCGCCGGCGGACCTCCTCAAGAACAGTTTCACAAAAACCCTTGTCCCACAACTTTCCAAGCCAGACAGGCCCAAGCTTGCCGTAGTGGCCAACCTGCTCAAGGACAGTGTCAGCCCTTCCTGCCCCCTTTCCGCTCTCAAAGTAGGCCCTATAATAATGGTCAGAATAGTAGCAGAGGAGCGGCCTCAGCCCCACATCATATCTTGCCCCAGCCCTAACGCAGTAGCCAACCAAATTCCTCAGCCCAAACTCATGGAGTGCCTCAACCTTTGTCGCTCTCGACCCGTACCGTCTCCACGACACCCTTGGGTAAACACCGCACAAGGGTGCTGTATCGGTTGCCGTCACTGCAAGAAGCCGCCGCGTGTTTTGAACCGCAAGGTCAAGAAAAGGAACCGGAGTCCCGAAAGGATCTAAATCAAGCGCGTCAAAGAACCTCCTCGCAAGAAACTCATTGGCGTCCTGCTTAAAAAAATCAATCTCCACGCCATTCGCCTCCGCATTCTTCTTCGCAAGCTCAACAGCCTCAGCTGCCCTGTCACACGCCGTTACCGGAAGACCAACCTCCTTTGCTACCCTGACCGCCCGAATGCCTGACGCAGTCAAGAGGTCGCAAAAGTTTCTCAACCCCGCGTAAGCCGAGTAGACCCCAATCGAAATGTCCCTGTTCATCTCCATAACAGGGTTGTAAAAAACCTCGCCCTCCTCAGGCTTCGCCACATCAGGCACGTGAAACCTGCACTTGCCTTCGGAAACCTCTTTCATAACATCTACTCGTTTTTCGAAAATGAATCCCTTTGCGCAAGCCTCAGCCTGTCTCTTCCAACCCTCTCGACGACCTTGGCAACGCCCTTTGGCACCATCTCTTTCCAGTTTCCACCGTCAGCCATAAGCTTCCTGATTTTTGTCCCATTGTACTTTTCCTTCTCGAAAAACTTCGGCTCCCCGACCTCGAATCCCCTCTCAGAAAAAAGATACCTGACAAATTCATTCCCGCTGACAACCCTTTCGAACTTCGGGCAAGTCCTCCTGACAAGTTCCACCCAGAGGGCATGGTTGCCAGTATCAGGAATTGTAACAATCTCCGCACCAACGCCACCCTCGTCCAGCGCCCCGGTTATCATCTCATACCTCTCCCCAGCCGTGAACAGGTTGGTCAGGCTGTGGCTCCTGTTGGCAGAGCAAATAGCAATAATAACGTCTCCCTTCCCAGCTTCAGCCTTAACAAGCTCAAGGTGCCCCTTGTGAAAGGGCTGCCATCTCCCGACCAGCAGGGTTTTCATAAGCCTAGACAGGAAGAGTCAATTATAAAAGTTACCTAGAACCCTTTATCTTATGAAACTCCCTGTCTGCGATATATGCAGAAGCCTCTATGTCGTCTGCGAAGTCTGCTCGAAAAAGCTCCAGCAGCGAAGCCTGTCCAGACTGGATTTCGCCGTTGCGAGAGCCCTGACATCACTTGAGGAAGAAGAGCCAGCCGCCAGCAAGGCCGAGTTCTCACGCGCCTTCCCCCTCGGTCCAAAACTCCTTCTGGTCTCCGACAACCCCTCAACCCTTGAGCCGCTGCTGCCTCAGCTTGGAAGGCTCCTGCGAAGGCAGCTCTCAGTCGCCTTTCCAAAAGCCGACGCCCCCTCCCTTGCAAAAGCCCTGTCACCCCTAAAGTTCACCAAGACCCAGTCCTTCCTCCCCGACGGCACGACCAGGACCAAACTCCTCTTCCGAAAGGCCCAGCTGAAGCAGCTGCGCATCGACCGGCAAACCTTAAAAGCCATTGGCAAAGCCCTCTCTCTGGAGGTAAGTGCTGTATGACGCGAATCGCCATAATTTCAAAAAAGAAGTGCAAGGCGCCGAGGAACTGCGACTACCTTTGCAAAACGTTCTGCCCCCGCGTCCGGACAGGCGACAAGACAGTCGAAGTCGGCACTGACGGGAAAGCTGTCATCAACGAAGAACTTTGCATAGGCTGCGGCATCTGCGTCAACAAGTGCCCCTTCGATGCCATAACAATAATCAATTTACCACAAGAACTCTCCAACCCGATCCACCAGTACGGCCAGAACGCCTTCCGCCTCTTCGGCCTGCCAAGCCCCCAAAAGAAAAACATCATCGGCTTCATTGGCCCCAACGGGACGGGAAAAACAACTGCCCTCTCCATCCTTGCGGGGGAAACAATTCCCAACCTCGGCGACTACGACAAAGAGGCCACCCTTGAAAAAGTCATCGAGCAGTTTCGCGGAACAGCCCTTCAGGCCCACTTCGAAAAACTGGAGGAAGGCAAGTTGAAAGTCTCGGTCAAGCCCCAGCAGATTTCAAAGCTCCCAAAAATGTTTTCCGGCACAGTGAAGCAGCTCCTGTCCAAGCTGCCCGAAGAGCAGGTTGCCAACCTTACCACCCTTCTCGAACTGAAAAAAATAGAAAACAGAAAGCTAAAAGACCTTTCCGGCGGAGAGCTCCAGCGACTCGCCCTCGCGGCGGCCTTGTCGAAAGAGGCAGACATCTACTTCATTGACGAACCATCAAGCTTTCTCGACATCTACCAAAGGCTGAACGCCGCTAAGGCGATTCGTGCCCTTGCAGAATCCGGCAAGACCATCCTCCTTGTCGAGCACGATTTGACCCTGCTTGATTACCTCTCCGACCTTGTCCACATCTTCTACGGGACCCCAAGCGCCTACGGAATAGTCTCCCTCCCAAAAACCCAAAGAACAGGCATCAACATCTACCTTGAAGGCTACTCAAAGGATGAGAATGTCCGCTTCCGCCCCGAGCCAATAGTCTTCACCGAGTTTGCCCCTCAGGAAACCGTCGCAAGGCCAAAGCTGGTAAGCTTCACAGGCATCAAGAAGAAGCTTGGCACCTTCTCCCTTGAGGCAGCCAAAGGAACCATCAACCAGCAGGAAGTCGTGGGGCTCCTCGGCCCGAACGGCATCGGGAAAACCACATTTGTAAAAATCCTCGCAGGCGTTGAAAAAGCCGACAGCGGCAAGCTGTCCAAAAAACTCAGGGTCTCCTACAAGCCCCAGTACATTGTCGCCGAAGGGGAAGAGACTGTCGGCGCCGTCCTTTCTGCCGCTCGCGGCGAAGCCGCTGACCTGAACTTCGAGGCCGAAATCGTCGAGCCTCTCAACCTTGGAAAGCTGCGCGACAAGCAGCTCAAGCACCTGTCGGGAGGGGAGCTCCAGCGGGTTGCAATAGCGAAGGCGATAGCACCGCAGGTCGACCTCTACCTTTTTGACGAACCAGCCGCCTTCCTCGATGTCGAGCAGAGGATAGCAACAGCAAGAATGCTCAAGAAGATTATGGAGAGGAGAAAGGCAACAGCCCTTGTGGTCGACCACGACATCATGTTTATTGACTATCTTGCCGACCGGATAATAGTCTTTGAAGGCAAGCCAACCCTCAGCGGACGCGTCACCGGCCCGCTGCCTATGCGCGACGGCATGAACCTTTTCCTAAAGGAGATAGGTGTGACCTTCCGCCGCGACCCTGAGACCAAGCGGCCACGGACAAACAAGCCCGGCTCCAAGCTTGACCAAGAGCAGAAGGCCAGGGGCGAGTTCTACTACACCAAAGCCTAAGGCACAAATGTCACCCTAAATAGTGCCAAACACCCAAATCCATTGAGGCATCAATCAATCCCTCAGCCCCTTCCTTGTCACCTATCTCAGTGAATAACACCCTAAAACCCTCAAAGCAGTAAAGGATTTATACATCAACTCCCCAGATATTAAGCACTATCTAGACCGGAGAGCCCTAAATGAGAGCCAGTTTCGACTATTCTGACGAGAAAATGAGGAAAATAGATGAAATCCTCTTCCATTACAACAAAATCCTCCCAACCCCTGACCGGGTCTCCAAGTCCCAGATGCTCCGCCTCCTGTGCGACATGGTTGTTGACGAAAAATGGAGCATCGATAAACTGCTAAAGGAGGTCAAAAGACGATGAAACGCCTCCTCCTTCTCGCAACCCTCTTCCTCCTCCTCACCCCAGCCCTTGCAGCACCAACAGCAACAATGAACGTCAGCTACCACCATGTAAACTCCAACCCTGTCTATACAAGAACCGTCTCAACAAACCAGGCCGTTCTAAACTTAACCATCAACATCTCAAACACAGGCAGCGACCTTGTCAACTACACAAATGTCACCATACCTAACACATGGGGAGACGCAATGTCGCCAGCCTACTGCTATGATGTGATAGGCACGGTCTACTGGACCGCAAGCGTGACAAGAATCGGCTCCACCGACTGGATAGAATGCCGCGGCGCATCAAACACCCTCGCCACCAATGACAACATCTTAATCTCCTTCAACATAACAGCTCCAGCCTCAGCAGAAACCTCCACCTTGTCAGCTTATGTCCGAAACACGACCCAAAACTATGCAGCTACAACCTCAGGAAGCGGCGACAACCAGATAACCGTCGAAACAGCAGCATCCCTCTCAATAACACCCACCCCGACATTAACATCCGACATTGTACAAGGTGAAAGAAACATAGATTTTGGCTTCACAGTGACCAACAACGGTCAGGCTGTTGCAGACAGTGTCAACATCTACCCGTCAAACGAAAGCTACATCCTCAACGATTCAGCAGACAATCTAATGGACACTAGTCTTCTGTACATGCCATCACTCTCCCCATCAACAAGCCAGGACATTTCAACAAACGTGCCATACACCCTTACCTTCACAGTCCCGGACGATGCAGCAACAGGCTATGTCCAGTACTTTATCAACGCCACTGGCCACGACGAGAACAGCCTCCAGCAGGTTTCAGCGGTTGACAACCGCCAGCCCGGCACCTTTGGTTTCTACATTCTTGAGAGCCCGACCCTGACAGTCCACAACATAACATCCAACCGGCAGTACATCTCAATGGAACCAGCGAACGGGACCTTTGACGTAACGGCTTGGGTAGGCAACAAGCAAGGCTATGTTGCAGATGCAAACATCACAGGAGTAATCCTTGAGCTTAGGCAAATCGATGACACCGACCAAACGTCCGAGTTCACAATCACAAACCCCACCCTGCCCCTGATTGTAAACAACGGAACAAACGGCACCCTCACCTTCCAGGTAACTGGCATAGACGCACCTGAAGGGGAATACACCTTCAACCTGACAATAGTTTACGAAAGCGTCATCGCCTATGGAAACACCCAGTCAGCAACATCAACACCTGCGAAATTTGCATCAAACGGCACTGACGCCCTCTACATCGACCGAAACGGGCCCATGCTTACTTGGAATCTCCCAAGCGGCGACGGCCTCTGGTACGCACGAGGACAGCACATCAGCCTCAATGTAACAGCTGACGAATACAACATTACAGGAACAAACATTCCCGGCTCGGGAATAGATTCTTCCAGCGCATCGGCCAAGATAGGGAAAACCCTTTCTTACTATTCAATCCCAACCACCTTCACCTGCGACGGAAGCGACTACTGTTACAACAGCACCCAAGCCTGGGTGCCAAATGCCTCAGTAGCCAACAGCTTCTACGGCGACCAGAACCTGATTGTCAATGTAGATGACGAAGTTGCCAACGAGGCAAACGAGGGGACACCCCCAGCAAAAAGCGTCAAGATTTACACCCTGAAAGTTCACCTGAGAAACAGCAAGGGCGGGGATGCCCCCAACGGCAATGTAAGCGTGCTAAACGCAACCGGCGGTCCGATAGTCTATTGCGCCCGTGACTCTGTCAACACAAGCATCCACTACTGCCCAATCCTGCCTGGGACAAACGCAACCATCGTCTCTGTAGCCCCCGGCTATCTCCTGAACAACGACACCGCAGGAGTCTGCGTTGGAACAGGCGCCCCCTGCACAACAACCCTCCCCTACCACTCAGACACCACAAGTGGCACAGGCAACTTCGTATTCACTTCCTACACCCTCTCGCCAAACACAGTCATAAGGGCAAGGGATGAATTTGGAAACTCAATACTAGACGCCAACGTAACTATCTGCGACTCAAACCCTATTCCCAGCTGCACAATAATAAGGGATGGCAGCCCTCAGGACTTTGACGGCACCACAGATGGCAACATAACTATCTCCCTTGACACGACAACCCGCGCAAACCCGTTCAACATCTCTGTCGGGAAGTACGACGGTGCAACAGGATTTGACAACTACGGATACCTTGCATGGAGAAACGACACAATAACGATAGCAAACGCCGCCCTGAACGAAATAGTGTCAAGCAACCAATTCACCATCCTCCTAACCCTCAAGAACGAGTTCAACCGATTCATCAACGAAACGGGCTCTCCATCAGTAACCTACAATCATCTTGGCGTTACCTGCCACAGGAACGGCACATCCTCCAACATCTACGGCTATAACTATGGCTGCCGTGTCCCGACAGGCCAGTACGATGAAAGCGCCGGCACCCTCTACACAACCGGCGGCGCGACCATAACAGTCAATGCACCCAGCCTTGGCTATGTCGACTACGTCACTGAAAAAGTCCGCCCACCCTACGCCTTCAACGGCCAGCAGAACTCCACCTCCACTTGGAACCAATTTACCATAAGGCTGATTCCAAAGAACGAATTCAACGAGCCTATCACATTCAACGCCAACGATGTGGCTAACTTCAGCTGGTCCCCAACTGGCTCAGGCTCCTGCATC
>JAUXGB010000028.1 GCA_030622515.1 Candidatus Altarchaeota archaeon | reverse complement strand
GGGCGAATGTGCAGCAATTCATCACTTGAATTCCCTAATCATGAATATGTTTCCCTTTTCATCAAATTAGACATAACATATGCTGATATGTCCCCTTAACGAGTTGCCAAGTAAGGGGTTATCGCCATAACTTTTATAAATAGATGTTACTGTGTAGTAGTTATGATAACATATGACGACCTTATACGCTGGAAAGAGGATAGTATAGAAGTTGCCAGCAAGTTAAAACTATTAGACCGTTCTGTACTTGACGACTTAAAAAACGCAAAATTGACTCTAAACACCGGACCGAGACCGAAGGGAATATGCTATGGCTATGCTTATTATGGTCCAAGAGAAATTGAAGTTTATTCTCAAAATCCATCTACAGAAGGTTTGTCAAGTATGCAGTCTTTACTAGAAGAAGATGGTATGCCAGAAAGTCAAATCGAATCTCTCATAAACGCTAAAAATGGAAGTTCTGATGAAAAAGTATTTGAAGTTTTTAATCAAAGCGGAATGGATCATGAATTAATAGGGCATTTAGGAAATTATCTTTCCAATAGTAGGTGCGACGACACAGTAGCTTCTGTAGCTCAAAAAGAAATGGTAGGGTATAGAGCAAAGGCTGAGCCTGTGTGGAATTTGGCTGTAGCATTAATCCCTATTTTCCAAAAGCATCATAGAGATGTAGATTTGGACGTATACTCCTAAGGCGGTTTTGAGACAAATGAAGGCAAACCTTAAATTCGATTCGCGTAGATTAGTTATCCATGATAGATACCCACTGCCACCTCGAGAACGAGCAGTTTGACAAAGACCTTGACTCGGTGGTCGGGCGAGCCCAAGCAGCCGGCGTCCAAGCAATAATCACATCGGCCCTTGGCAACGACATTGACAAGGGGCTTAAGATAGCAGCCAAGTTTCCAAACTATGTCTTCCTGACCGCAGGCATCGCCCCGGCCGAAATCGCTGAGGACTACATGGCCCACCTTGACAAGATAGAGGCCAACATCAGCA
Organism: Candidatus Altarchaeota archaeon; assembly: GCA_030622515.1. GTDB lineage: Archaea > SpSt-1190 > SpSt-1190 > DYHY01 > DYHY01 > JAUXGB01. The sequence goes on along the minus strand of JAUXGB010000028.1, from coordinate 12,429 downwards.
AGATAGTTGGGGTTGGAGAGGTCGGTCTAGACTTCTATTGGGTCAGGGACCACGAGACGCGCGACCTCCAGAGGGAAGCTTTTAGAAAGGCAATCCAGCTTGCTAAGAAACACAAGCTGCCGGTGGTTGTCCACTCCCGTTCGGCAGGCCGCTACGCTCTTGAAATCCTTAACGAGGAAGAAGCCGAGAAGGTCCAGCTCCACGCTTTCGACGGCGCCGTAAGGCATGCAGCAGATGCAATCATCAACGGGTGGATGTTTTCTATTCCAATATCAGTCCTTTACGCGCCCCAGAAGCAGGACCTGGTGAAGGAGCTCCCAATAGACAACCTCCTCCTCGAGACTGATTCCCCTGTCATTGCTCCTGAGCGGGGGAAGAGGAACGAGCCGGCAAACATTCACCTTGCTGCGGAAAAAATCGCCGAGCTGAAGAAGATGGATGTCTCAACCGTTGTCGAGGTCACAGACAGGAACGCGAAGAAGCTTTTCAACCTTCAACTTTAAACGGGCCGGATGAGCCAAGGCTTTCGTCATCGCACCTTAATTCTGAGTAGAGGTCGTACGGCGCATTGGCTGGTGCCAGTTTGTAGCGGAAGGTCTGGGTGTTTTCCCTCTGCTGGATAACTTCAATATTTATCCAGTACTCTGCAAGGAGCTGGCCTGTGTTTACATTATACCTGATTAGGTGGTTCTGGTTCCACTCTTCCGTCTCCGGAACGCCAGTTGCGGCTCCGGCCGGCCTTACGTCGTTTGCAAGGAAGCAGCTTTTCGCAAAGGGGGCTGCCCACTGGACTGTCATCTCAACAATATCACCGTCGTCAGCTTTCTGGGCAACCTGCGCTGCGGTAATTTCCACTGAATTTTCAACCGGGCTCCAGCTTGGAACAGCTCCAAGGAGCACCCATGCGATGACAAGTAGGCCGACAATGTAGGCGAAAAGGGTCTTGTGCTTGACGACATTATCCCTGATAGCGTCAAAGACATCAACCTCAATTACTTCTTCGTCCGGCATAACCTTTCGTCACACCCTCCGTTTTAAATGCTTTTCATTCATTAGATTTAAATGTAGGAGGGTGAGAGAACCATTATGGCTTACGACATAGTGATAGTTGGGGCAGGCCCGGCAGGCCTGACCGCTGCCATCTACGCCGGCAGGAAGAAGATGAAAGTCATTGTTCTCGAAAGCGAGCTGGTCGGGGGATGGGTTGCCAAGTCCCACATAATCCAGAACTATCCGGGACGCCCTGATGTCTCCGGGGACGACCTTGCAAAGACGATTGAGAAGCAGGTAAAGAAGCTTGGAATTGAAATCAAGTATGACGGGGTAAACAAGATAGAGAAGAACGGCAACTTCAAGGTGGGCTGCAGTTCGGGAAAAACCTACGAAGGCAAGACTGTCCTGATAGCAACGGGTGCCAGCGCAAGAAAGCTTGGCCTGCCGGGGGAGGACGAGTTCCTTGGGAAAGGGGTCAGCTACTGCGCCATTTGTGATGCCCCCCTCTTCAAGGACAAGGTTGTCGCTGTCATTGGCGGCGGCGATTCAGCTGCAAAGGCAGCACTCCTGATTGCGGAACACTCAAAGAAAGTCTACATAATCCACAGGCGGGACGAGTTCAGAGCTGAGGCCCTTCTTGTCGACGAGATGAAGGGGAAGAAGAACCTCGAGATGGTGCTTAGCTATGTGCCGGTAAAGATTGAGGGCGACAAGATGGTAAGCAAGCTGGTCGTGAAGAGCAAGAAGGACGAGTCGCTAAAGGAGTTGAGCGTTGACGGAGTCTTCATCGAAGTGGGCAACACGCCTGCGGCTGTTTTGGCCCAGCAGGTTGGCGCTGAACTAACTGAGCAGGGCTACATTAAGGTAAACAAGCTTCAGGAAACCAATGTGCCGGGAATTTTCGCAGCCGGCGACGTAACAGATTTCCCGTTGAAGCAGATTGTCTGTGCAACAGGCCAAGGGGCCCAAGTTGCCATGTCTGCATCAGCCTACATAATGAAGAACAAGAAGTAGGCAAGCTATTTTAACCCTGAAGGCTTTCTTCACCTATGGACTTGCCTATCCTAATCGGCATTGGCCTCTTTGCCATCATCCTCTACTTCATCTTCAAGGACCGTCTGAGGCCTGAAAAGAAAGCAAAAGAAAAGTGGTTTGCTCCTGAGGGAGTCAGGAAGAGTTCCCGGCCTGGAGCACCCCTGATGGGCAACTGCAACTACTGCGGGGAAAAGGTCTCCATGCCTTACAAGTGCAAGTTCTGCGGCCAGATATTCTGCGATGAGCACAGGCTTCCTGAAAGCCACGAGTGCTCCGGTATAAAGGGCCTGAGGCGTGAAAAACACCGCTAAAAGGGACGAAATCCTTTTAAACCCATCCCCGTCCCTTTTGTTTTAAGAGTAGTAACTGAGGGAGACAAATGAGAATTTTAGCCTTGAGCGACATACACGACGACATTGAACGGCTCAACAAGCTCAAATACAAGATAGACGAACTCAAGCCAGACCTGGTCCTCCTTGCCGGCGACATAACCACTGGCGATTCAAAGGAGAAAACCAACTCAATCCTTGACAAGCTTGAAAATGGCCAGCCATTCTTTGCGATAACAGGCAACTGGGACGGGAAAAACGTGAGCGAGGTCCTTAGCGAGCGGAAAATCAACATCCACAACAAGGCTGTTCAGGTCGGCAATGTGGGAATTATGGGATTCTCAGGACCCGGCGGAATAACAATGGGCGGACTAATGATTCTCAACTATGACGATGTTGAAAAGACTTTCCAAGAGGTTGCCAAATCGGAGAAAACGATTGTGGTAAGCCACCACCCCCCGGCCAACACAAAGCTTGACACTCTCTTTACAGGACAGCACATCGGTTCCGAGTTTGTCCGTGAGCTTGTCGAGGAGAAACAACCCGACCTTCTAATCTGCGGCCATGTCCACGAGGCCCGCGGCATAGACAAGATAAAAAACACAACAATAGTCAACCCGGGAGCAGTCTGCGACGGCTACGCCGCACTAATCGATATCTCAGGCAAGGAACCCAAGACTGAATTTATCAGGCTTTAGGAAAGCCTTTTTCTCAGTTCGTATAAGAGGAGGGCTGATAGGCCTGTTGCAGCTACCCACGAGATTGTGCCCAATGTTCCCTGTGGCATACCGACAAGTCGCCAGAGAAGGGTGTAGAGAATCAAAACGCCAGCCAGCCCGAAAGCCCACCCGATTCTTTTCTGCTCAGTTGTCAGCTTCCTGTTGTTGTGGCTGATGTAGTGCTCAAGTGAAAGGCCAATGCAGGTTCCTATGGCTAGCCCCATGATTATCCCGATTGGGAAAAAGTCGGTCGCTATGTCGTAGGAGATTCCAAACCCGAACCCTATGAACATTCCAATAGTCATCCCGATTCCTTTGTCAACCTTGATGTCGCCCATACTGAAAATCTGACACAGTCGATATATAGGCATTTGGCGTCCTAAAGGGCATGGCGAAGAAAGAAGTAACCATCCCTGTCGCTGCAAAGCACATGTGGTTTGTGACCATTCTTGGCTTTATGCAGTTCATTTTTGGGATGACTACATTTGGTGATGTGAGTCCCTCACTTAGCATCTTCCTCCTTTTGACAGGCGGGGCCATGTTCTGGATTGGGAATAAGTATGGCGGGTTCAGGCTTAGGGAGAAGGTCCCTCATCAGCTAAGAAATACGATTATGACTACCATTGCAATTTTCCTCGTCCTCGCTCTGGTGATCTTCATTTTTTCTTCAGGAATGATCTAGAACCGCCTGCACTTGTCAATGAAATAAGTTCCATTCAGTGAGGCAAACCATACTTATCTTTTACAAGCTCGAGGACGAAGAAGGGAACTATTGAGATTAGGAAGATTATTCCCCAGTCTATAAGCCCCAGCGGGACGGTCTTGAAGATTGGCTGGAGGAATGGAAGGTAGACGACGGCGAGGTGGAGGGCTAAAGACGAAACAATGGCGACAATCATTGCCTTGTTTGAGAAGAGTTCGGTTGAGAAGATGCTTTTTAATTCTGAGCGGCAGCTGACTGCGTTGACAATCTGGAAGAGGACCAATGCTGTGAAGGCGACGGTTCGTGCCCTTGCGAGGTCGCCGGTGGTGGCCATCTCAATGCCGAAAACCAACAGGGCGCCAACTGTCATGATTAGGCCGAGGCCTGCCATGTCAAGCAGGGTGTAGCGGGAGAGGATTGCTTTCTGGGGGTCTTTCGGCTTTTTTGTCATAGTGTTGGCTTCGCCCTTCTCCATGCCTAAGGCCAGAGCTGGCAGGCCGTCGGTTACAAGGTTCATCCAGAGGATTTGGATTGGGACAAGGGGCATGCCGAGATTTAGGACGACTGCGCCGAAGACTGTTCCAAGCTCCCCGAGGTTGCAGGAAACCAGGTACTTGATGGATTTCTTTATGTTGGCGAAGATGATTCGGCCCTCCTGTACTGCTGCGACAATTGTCGCGAAGTTGTCGTCTGCCAAAATCATATCCGAAGCTTCCTTGGAGACGTCGGTGCCTGTTATGCCCATGGCGATTCCTACGTCGGCTGCCTTCAGGGCTGGCGCGTCGTTAACCCCGTCGCCAGTCATAGCGACAACCTCGCCGTTAGCCTTTAGCGCCTTGACAATCTTTACCTTGTGTTCAGGGTTTACCCGGGCGAAAACTCCTATCGATTTGACGATTTCAGTCAGCTTCTCATCGCTGATTCGATTCAGCTCGTCGCCAGTCATTACATCCCTGCCGTCACCGAGGATGCCGACCTCTTTCCCGATAGCCTCTGCTGTCATCTCGTTGTCGCCGGTTATCATGACGACATTTATGCCGGCTGTGTTGCAGAGCTTGATTGCGTGCTTCGCCTCCCTGCGCGGTGGGTCAATCATGCCAAAAAGGCCGAGGAAGATTAGGTCGCTCTCAAGGTCGCCTTTCATCGTTGAGATTGGCCGGTAGGCTGCTGCCAAAATCCGCAGGGCTTTCTTTGCCATCTCCCCATTCGCCTTGAGGATTCGCCTCTTGTCTTCAACACTCATCCGCCTGATTTTTCCCTTCTCAAGGATTCGCGAGCACTTTCTTACAATAACCTCCGGGGCCCCTTTGGAAAAGACAAGCTGCTGTTTGTCTCCCCTGTGGATGGTTGACATCATCTTCCGTTCAGACTCGAACGGGATTTCACTAATTTGGGGGTAGGCTTTCTTCAGCTTGCTGCGGTCAAAGCCGGCCTTCTCGGCCACGACCACAAGGGCGCCTTCGGTTGGGTCGCCAATGATTTCCCATCTTCCTTCCCCTTTGTGGAGGGATGATGAGTTGCACAGGGCGCCGGCACTCATCAGCATTTCAAGCTTGCTTCCGTTAAGCTCATTCTTCCCCTCGAAGAAGCGGCCAGCCGGGGTATAGCCGCGGCCTTCGACCTCAATGAACTTTCCGTCGACATAGAGCTGGCGGACTGTCATCTGGTGCCTTGTAATCGTCCCAGTCTTGTCTGTGCAGATGTAGGTTGATGAGCCAAGGCTCTCCACCGCGGAGAGCTTGCGGACAATTGAGTTGTGGCGCGCCATTATCTGGACGCCAATAGCCAGTGTGATGGTGACGATAGCTGGCAAGCCTTCAGGGATGGCTGCAACGGCGAGGCTGACTGCTACTGTGAACATCTCGACGAGCTCCCCTCCCTTAAGAACCCCGAGGGCGAAGATTATTCCGCAGAGGAAGAGGGCGCCGGCACCAAGCTTCTTCCCAAACTCATCCAGCCGGTGCTGCAACGGCGTCTCGGTTTCTGGCTGCTCCTGAACCATGTGGGCGATTTTTCCAATCTCAGTCTTCATGCCGGTGCCGACAACTATCGCCCTTGCCTTTCCCCTTGCAACAACGGTTGCCATGAAAAGCATGTTGGAGGTTTTCTTCGAAGCTTCTGAACTTTTCTTTGCAGGGACAGATTCGCCGGTCAGGGCTGACTCGTCAACCTGAAGCTCAATACACTCAACTATCCTTGCGTCTGCCGGGAGCTTGTCTCCTGCCTCAATGAGGATAATGTCGCCCGGCACTAACTTGGCGGCAGGGAGTTCAGCTTCCATCCCGTCGCGGAGAACCCTAGCCATCGGGGTTATCATCTTCCTCAGGGCTTCGATGGATTTTTCTGCGCGGTACTCCTGAACAAAGCCTAGGACGGCGTTGAGGATGACTATTATGAAAATCATCACAGCGTCCAGCGTCTCGCCGGTAATGTAGGAGAGACCAGCCGCCGCAAGCAGGATGAGGACAAGGAAGGACTTGAACTGGTTGAGGAGGATGGTCAATGGGTTGACCTTGCTTTTTTTCTTTAGCTCGTTCTTCCCATACTTGGACAGGCGCTCGGCAGCTTCTTTTGATGACAGGCCTTCGGTGGACGAGGAGAGGGTTTTGAAGACCTCCTTGACATCCAGCGAGTGCCAGTCCATGCTTTTCTGGAAAATAGCTCAGTATAAAGAGTTTCTTGAGGGCAGGGGCAACCTATTATATAGCCACTCGACATCAACTATTCCCAATGAACGAGGAGCAAATCAGGAATATATTCAAATCTATCAATTCTCCCAGTGATTTTGGCAGGTTTAAGATGTCGCCCGGGGCGCTTTCTTCCATCCTTATCCAGAAAGGGATTAAGCTGGCGAAGAAGAGCTCTGGGATAGTCAACTCAAGGAAGAAACAGATTCTCAGGAACTGGAGGCGGGGGCAAACCTTTCTCCAGATAGCCAGAAGGTACAGGATTCTTCCCCTCTCGGTCGCCTATGCTCTGAGGACCTCCCTCGGATTTAACAAGAAGGAGTTTGCAAGGATGGTCAGGGGGGATAACGGGAGGCCACGGGGGCTTGCGGTCCGTGTTGAAAGGGAAATCAAACAGGCGCTTCACTTTGATTACCTCCACTCCCCGAAAGCCTTGAGGTATATGAGGGACCAGGGGAAGAAGGGGGAAGCAATTGCCGAGAAAATCCTCCGGAAGTACAAGATAAAGTTCCTGAAGGAAGATGAGCAGCTGAAGAAGCAGGGCAATAAGACGCCTGACTTCCTCTTTGGGAAGAAGGAGAAGCTGTTTGGCAGGGACGTTTTCTGGATGGAGTCGAAAGCCACTATTGGCAGGCTTGCCGAGGCAAGGGGCGACTGGAACAGCCAGATAAAACACTACGTGAAGTTGTTTGGCCCGGGGATTGTTGTATACTGGTTTGGCTACACTGACGAGGCACTGGAAGTTTTCAATGGGGCCTATGTCTACTCCGGAAGGAGCCTGAAAAAGTATGCCGAGAAGGAGATAAGCGAGCTGGAAAGCCGGGAGCTAAGGCTTTAGAGCGACTGCATCATTATCACGAACAGGGCTGCAGCGACCATAAGGATGAAGCTTTTGATAACGCTGTCCCCGAGTTTTTTGTTCCCAAGCTTGTAGCAGATACCTCCCTTCATCATGGTGTTTACCAGAGCCGCAATAAGGACTGATTTCCCAGCCACCTCGAGGAGGATTTCGCCTTCCTTGGCCATGGTTGACATGAGGACAAGGACAGGGTTCATCTGCATCATCCCCCCGATAAAGGAGGCAAGATAGATACCGCCAGTGCCGAGCATCTCACGCCCGAGAATGGAAAGGGCGCCGATGATTGCGAACAGGATAGCGAACTCAATCGCCGGCCCGAAGGCTAGCTGGCTCTTGAACTTGATATGGTGGGCAACCTTTTCCTTAAGCTGCCTGAACTGGAGGGCGGTGGACGAAATGCCGACGACTGTTGCAGCAATCATTGGGTAGAAGAGGTAAACTGCCAGCGGCTGGTGTATGATATAGGTTATGATAAGGGCCTTGAGAAACATCATTGAGTTGGCAAGGGTTATTGCCACGGCGGCCGAACTGACCAGCTTTGGATATCTTTTTATCCTGCCTGCCATCGAGACTGTCAGGGCGGTTGAGGAGACCAGCCCGCCGAGAAGGGCGGTAACGCCAAGCCCTCTGCTTGCGCCAAATGCGCGGATTGCCACATAGCTGGCAAACCCAATGCCAAGCACAAGGACAGCCATGAGCCATATCAGGTGGGGGTTGAAGAGTCCCCACGGGTCAATCGTTTTGTTAGGAAGTATTGGGAGGATGACAAAGCTCACAATCCCGAACTTCATCGCATCAACTATTTCCTTCTGGGTCAGGTTCCTGACAGAATGGTGGAGCAGCTCCTTTGCGGCGAGGAGGAAGGTGACTATTATGGAAACTGATAATGCCTCAAGGTAGAACCCTTTTCCGATGAGGATTCCGAGGATGTAGGCGAGGACAAGGACAATGCTTGTGGTCAGGCCGGGGGAAGTCTTTTTCTCCAGCTTCATCCAGTAGAGTTCTGCCGAGATGAGGGATACGAAGGCAAGGCCGACAATTACCAGGTTGGGGAATTCGAAAACCAACTCAAGCTTTGTGAGCGCCATCCCCATGACAGTTATGAGGATGAAGGTCCTCAGGCCGGCCGCGTGCTTCGACCACTCTCTTTCCGTCCCCATTATCCCGCCGACGACCATTGCAAGGACTATCTCCCTGAGAAATTCGACGAGGAAGAGTTCACTCATTTTATCACCAACACTGCCCGCTTTGCCTTTTCCACAATATTGTCAGTGGTTATACTTATTTTTTTCAGGGTTCTCTTTCCAAATGACGATGGCAGGATGAGGATGTCGAACTTTTTTCTCCCGGCAAGGGAAAGCAACTCGTTTTCAAGGTTGCTCCTGCGGAGCTCAAGCCGCTTTACAACGACCCCGCTCTTTGCTATCTTCTCTGTCCTCTCTTTCGACGGCTCGGCGTCGTAGGCGAGGTGGAGCTCGCACCCAAACCTTCTCGCAATGGAGATGGACGTGTCAAGGGTTTTCTCCCCAAGATGGTTGTTCGGGATGAAGGCAAATATTTTGGACAGGATAACCTCTTTTCCAACCAACATCTCCCTCTCTTCCTTCAGCTCTTCCATCTCCCCCTTGAGAGTGTGCCTTCTCAGCAGGTAGGGAAGCCTGTCAAGTACGTCCTCTTCCATCAAACGTCACGTTCTACCAGATATGTTGCAAAGGCCTGAAGCATCTCTTTCGCCTCGCTTTTCTTAAGCATAGGCTTGAATTCAGCCCAGGCTTTCTTAACCATCTTTCTTGCAACCTGTTTTGAATAGTTTATCGAGTCCGTCTTGTTTACCATCTCGATTGCCTCAAGGATGAGCGGCTGGCTCTTCGTGTGCTGGTCAAGAATCCACCTCAGCCTCTTGGAATCAACCCTCTTGCCAACCCGCATGGAGTGGAGGACGATTAATGTCCTTTTCCCCTCGCTGATGTCGCCGCCGATTTCTTTTCCATACTTTTTCTCTTCGCCGGCTAGGTTGAGAATGTCGTCCTGTATCTGGAAGGCGACCCCAATCGCCTCAGCGAACTTTCCGGCCGCTTCAATCTCACTTTCTTTCGCCCCCACCAGTGCGGCGCCAAACTTTGCTGAGCCGCGTGCCAGCGTTCCTGTTTTGTATGCGCACATCTGGAGGTATTGCTCCTCGCTTATCTTCCTGACCTTGCCCTGATGCCAATAGATGTCCATACCCTGCCCATAAGAGACGTTTATCATTTCCTGCGTATAAATTTCGTACGCCTTAAGGGCGGCCTTTTCCCCAATCAGCTTTTTCTTCTTCATGAGGAGGATGAGCGGGACGAAGTACATTGCATTTCCTGCGTTTATCGCAATGTCGATTCCATAGATGTGATGGATGCATGCCTTTCCACGTCGCAGGTCCGAGCTGTCTTCAATGTCATCAATCATAAGGGTCCCGTTGTGGATAATTTCCGGGAGAATCATAAAGTCCGCTACCCTCCGGGCTTTTGCCTTGCCGCCAAGTGCCTCAGCCACAATCATCATGAGGGCTGGCCGCCACCTCTTGCCGCCCCTGTCAAGCAGGTCCCAAATCGGCCTGTTGACCGACATATTGCAGCTCTTTATGTCATATGCGTAGCGTGCCTTTCCCAGCAGCCATTCTAGGCTTCTCTTGTCGTGCTTTCGTGGAAGATACTTCTTAATCCTCCTGTCAGCTTCTTTCTTCCCGCTGTTGAGAAACTTCATCAGGTCCACCATGTGGATAGCCGGCAGCGGCACTATAAAAGTCTATTCTGGCCAAATCCGAGGAAACCTATTTAAATGGCTACTAATGGGTAGTGTCGAGGTACCTAACTAAATTACCCTGAGGTCGCTTGAAATGAAGGTAACTGAGTTTGACGCGGAAATTAAGGAAGAGCTTAGCCGCAACTACAGGCGTTTGGTTACTCACGACCTCAAGAACGCACTTGCGGTAACAATGACTGCAGCCCAACTGGCAGAGTTAGCTGCGGAAGATGAAAAAACCAAGTCACACGCCGCAGGGATTACTGCATCTGTCAAAAAGATGGACTCCTCTTCCAATTTCTGGGATGATGTTTCCAACGAGGAACTTAAGATAGGGCTTGGCGGTTTGAGGATTGCCCTGTCAGGTGCAAGAAGCTACCCTGACCTGATTGAATTTTCTTCAGACGATGACGAAATAACCAGCTACACCAGAATCATAAGGCCTGAGCTGGACAGGGTGCAGGCATGTGTTGAAGACTATTCAAAGCTTGAACGATTCTCACAGTCAGAAGGAATTGGCTACAAGGAGATGAAACTCGCCTACCTTCTTGAGGATGCAAGGGATGTCTACCAGAATAAGTTCCGCCACCGGGGCATAAGTGTTGAAATGGATGTGCCTGACGATGCGAAGGTGCTGACAACGCCGCTTGCAGAGCGGGCTGTTGCGACACTTTTCCAGAACGCTTCCCACTATGCTGACGATAACTCGACAATAAAGGTTAATGCTTTTGCAGATGACGGCACCTATGAAGTCAGGGTTACAACCTATGGCATGCCTATTGACAAGGAGAAGAGGGACAGACTATTCAAAGGCAAAGTCGATTCAACAAACGGCCACGGCGTCGGGCTTGACACAAGCAAGAAGATAATTGATGTTTCAGGAAACCTCTACCTTGCCAAAGCTGGCGACGACCCGAAGGAAACGACCTTCGTGCTTGAATTCCACAACGCTGCAGAAACCGAGTAGCTGTCCTAATTCTTAAAAAGGCAGGTTTGCTAATTCTCATGCCGATGATGACAAGCAGGTGAAATGAGGCTTCGGCCTGTGAAACCTGATGGGCGGTCTGAGGCAACCCTTATCCCTTTTTTGTAAAAAAGGTCTATAGTTCACCCCAAAAAACACCGTGTGTCCCTATGAACACACTACTACTTTTGGTGAAGCCCTAACTGTCTGTGACAGTGGGGCCCAGTTGATTGCCACAACTTGGGCTTTTTGTAAAAGGTTCGTCTGAGGCACCGTCATCCTTTCTTTTTACAAAAAAGAAAGTTTAGACATTACCAAAGAAAAATTCGTGCGTCTTTAGGGACGCACATAGTTTTCCCTGAAGGCTTTTTCTAAAAGGCTTCGTCTGAGGCACCGTCATCCTTTCTTTTTACAAAAAAGAAAGTTTAGACATTACCAAAGAAAAAGAAACTTCGCTTACTCTGGCAGCCTGTGGTATCTTAAAAAAATCCTGCTTGGCGGGGTTTCGTTTCGCTTCTTGACAACAATCTTTGGCATCTCCATCGCCAACGGCACCTGCATCGCCTGCTCCGGCGCCTTTTCCTCGAACTTTATTTTCCTGTTGTAGAAGCGCTTCATCATCAAGTCCACGGAATAGCAGAGCGGAACAGATGTAGCCAGCAACCATCCGGCAAAAATCCCAAACTCGAGAGACATTTTCCTCACTCTATTACAACCACGCCACGCCGAAGGTCGTCTTTAAGTTCCCTGAACTCGCCCCTCAGGTCGTTGATTGTTCCCTTGACATGCTCAATGTCCTGCTTTGTCCTCTTGATGTATGGCTGGAGGACCCTGATTTTCTGCGCACTTGTACTGTGAACAGCGCCCATCTGCCTTTTAGTAAGCTCTATGTCTTCCTCAAGGGAGGAAATTGCCCTCCTGACTCCCGGCATAAGGTCACGCCTGAACCTGTCAAACTCTATTGCAACGTTCTCAAGTTCCCGCGACTTTCTCGCGCTCCTGTTAAGCTCCTCAACAGCCCTTGTAAGCGGCATAAGGTCGAGGTGCTCAACCTTCTTTATCCTGTTGGTTAGGTGGAGCTGCTTTTCCCTCATAAACTCCAGTTCCCTCACCAGTTTGGTGGCGCCTGAGTCCTTGAGCGACCTGTCGACGTCTTTTTCAAGTGTGCTAAGCTTTACAGCCAAATCGTTTATCGAGTTAAGCATCTTGTTGACAACCTCGTCAAGTCCCGCATTTTCCTTGATAGCAGGCCTGTTCTTCAGGGATTCAACATCGAGCTGGTTTGAAAAGAGCATCTCCTCGAGGTTTTTCATATTCTTGTCAAGATGGATTATGTCTGAAGACTTTACAGCACCCTTAAGC
>JAUXGB010000049.1 GCA_030622515.1 Candidatus Altarchaeota archaeon | reverse complement strand
TTTTCTTGTGCTCCCTGTGATGAAGCTTCGGCCCGGCAGACAGCTTCTTCGAAATCTTGAGCTTCTCCTCGTCTTTCTTCATGCCATGTGAAATCTTCGTGCTTTTCATTTGCCCCCTCCCTCTTTTCTGACCGTTACGTAAGGAGACTGGAGTGGGTTTCGGGGATAAACCAGCTCTATCAAGCCCCTTCTGTCTAATATGATTGCCCATTTTTCAACAGTTGCCGTCTTTGCTTCCAGCACCCTAGCGGCCCTGAGCAGCCCTATCTTCTTCTCCTCCTTCACAAGTGAGAGAAAGCGGTCGATGGCGGTCTGCATGGAATCCCCTGATGTCTTCCCTTTGGGTCTCGGCTTTGGCTTTGCCTCCGGCTTGGCTGGCGGTTCGGCATCCTGCTTTTTCCCTTCCTCAGGCTTTGGTTTTTTTGAGAATACCGACATGATGGAATCAAGGAAGCCTTTCTTCTCCATCGCCTTCCCATGCTTGGCGAGGAATGCATCAGGCGAGGTGTTTAGTTTTTTAGCGCACTTTTCGCAAATGTCGCCCTCAAGTCTGCCATTCGAAATCGTAAGTACTTCTTTCTCCCCCTTGCAGACCGAGCACTTGCCCTTGTGAACCTTGTCCATTCATTTCACTACCATTTTTCCTCTTTTTATACTTTGACTACTCCTTCAGGCTTGCCAGCCCATAGAGGGTTGCTGTTGAACTGTCAATCTTGAACCACGGGTAATAGCTGTCAGATGACCAGTGTGACACGCCCCTTACAACATCAGCGCTGTAGGTATCGTTGCTGAAGTAGAGATAGTCTAAAACAGACTGGTCAGACTTGACTGTCAGGTCGTTTGCTGAAAGGTCAAGCAGGTTCACAAATGACTCAAGCCCGCACGAGGGGCACCTTGTGTTGTTCAGGTTGCCTTCCAGCCTGTCAAGGAAGCTTGCGCCATCCTCCGAGACGTTGTAAAGCCCGTTGCCTATCATGTCGAAAAGCCCGGAAAAGTCATGAACCCCTTTCGAGCCTGCGTCAATGTAGATTGAGGCGTCACCCGGCACAGAGGATGTTGCCCCTGAGGCTCCTGCAACATAGTCGATGCCGACACCTTCCAGACAGCCAGAAATGCACTCGCTGACAACCCCGACAAAGCCGGTCAGGGTTTCAGTAGAGGCGTTCTGGCAGATTAGGATGGAATCGGTCCCTGCCCCCCCGGGAGATATAACGGCTGACCCGTGCTGGTAACCGGCAGCCCCGCTTCCTGTTGCATAGGTCACCGCGACCGGCGAAGACGAGACTGCGTGAACCGCCCGAAGCACCCTTGCGTCAGTGTTTATTGTGTAGAGAGGGTCCTCAAACCCGTCAATAGACACCAGGACAGATGCCTCTTTCTGCCTGCTGAATGACGACCTTTCCAGCTTGTCCGAAAGGGTAAGGTTTGCTGAAAGCTCGAATTTAATCGTGAATGCGTCCTCAAGCGAGACATTGATGTCGTTGAAGGTTATTGTAAAGTTGAGGCCCAGCTCGTTCGCCCTGGCCTCCACATTGTCTGCCCAGTTTTCAAGCGAGTTGTTCTGCATTATCAACTGCTCCGTGCCGTTAAGTGTGCCGTTCAGGGTCAGGATTGCAAGCTCGTCCTCCGCGTCCTCAAGGTACTCGCCATTGGCAGCGATGTAGTTTACTGCGGTGACTATGGCCCGCCGGGACGAGACGTCAAGCGCCTTCTCAAGGTCGCGTTCCACAGCAAACTGGAATCCTGCCATGCTGTCTGAAGCCATCTTGCCTATTGAGCGGGATTCAATCCTTAAAAAGTAGGCCGACTGGCTGATTGCCGTTGACAAGAGTACTGAGAAGAGCAGCAACGCCATCATACTGTAGACAATTCCCCTCATGAACCAATCACCACTTTTATCCTTGAAGGCCCCCAGAGGGTTTTTATCCCCGCGATGTTGGCCGTGTCGATTGTGAAGTTGCCGGTTATGTTGTACTGGGTGAAGGTCGCATTCAGCCTGTCCTCCGCATCGTCGCTGGCATTCCCAAGGGTTGGAAACACAGCCCCGTAAGGCACCTGGGACGGCACGAATATTGTGTAGTCAATCGTGGAGTTGGGCAGGAGATGGTCATTGCTTGAGCCGGCGAAATCCCTCGCTATGACATGGTTGAGCTTGCCCTTCTCAATCCTGTCTATCGGGATGAAGATGCTGGCCGGCACGTTTCGCGAGTTTGGCGACCTGAAGATTTGCCTGCTGGTCGGGTTCCAGTTGTTTCCGCTCCATGTCGGAGTGCTTTCAGGGTCATGCCAAGCGGCTGCGGCAACCCTGTAGGAATACTTTTGGACTGGGTGGAAGTATGCCTTGTAAAGGGGCAGGTCTGTTATGTTGAAGTTAATTTGCTTTGTCAGTGCTGAGACGCCGCCAAATTCCTCAATAACGTTGTACGGGATAGCTCCATAGTGGGACACCGCCTCCGGCAGGGTGTAGTTAAGCTCAAGGTAGCTCGAGCCGTTGATTGTTGCCGAGCCTGAGGCGCCGGACATGTAAGTGTCTGAGAGTGCGCCAATGTCTGCATAAACCGCTACTGTGTTTGTCTCCCCTGTTGAAACATTTGTGTCAGAAATCGGCGTCGTATTGAAGAAAAGGGTTGCCATGTAGTCCGAGCTTGTCTGGTACCAGGCCCCAGAAGAGGTGTAGTAGCTGCTGTCTCCTGCGCTGTTCGTATCCCTTCCAATCCTGTAGTTGTTTCCCCACCAGCCGTCTGTGCAGTCGTAAGCGCATCGGAAAACAAGGTAGTGGTCTGCAGATGTGTTTGTAAAGTTGCCTTCCGTCAGGTTAATTGTATGCCAACCATATGATGTTTGGATTTCGGAAGGCGAATAGTTAGCTATAAGGTTTGACTGGCTCATGTTCAGTTCAGTCTCAAGGTAGACATACAGGTTTCCCGGATTGTTTCTTCGCCTGATGTAGAAAGACAGGGTGTAAGCGTCCGGGTCAGCCGGCAGGTCGTCCTGCCTGAACGCCACGGACCTGTTCCGTGACGGCTCAATCCTGTGGTAGCTGTTGTAGCCGTTGTCGTGATAGCGAAGTTCCGGCGTGTAGTTCAGGGTCTGGTGAAGCTCCCTCAATATGTCAATCTGGAGGTCCTCGGTGGAAGAAGGACTGTGGTCTATGTGGACTGCGTACTGATTCACATGAACAGTCAGGAAGTCGTCAAGCCCCTCGACATGAAGGTAAAGGGTAGCTGAATTCAGCTCTGAATTCTTTGGTATGTGGAACGGGAATGTTTGCCAGACGCAGGGACTTCCAGTTACATGGGTCAGGTTTAGTTCTTCGTAAACCTCCTTCTCCTTGTAGTAGCTTGACTCCTTCTCGTTAAAGTAGTCAACGACAAGGACGGTCCCGGGGTGGGTATGGGAATGATAGGTCGCAGGCCTCTCAAGCTCAAGGTGGACAAGGTTAAGCCCTGCTGTCAGGTTGTGGATTTCTATCTTATCGTAGCACTGCCCGACCGGGTGGTAGCAGTCGTTTCCCGAGGGGATGTCCTGAAGGACACCGTTCACAAAGACAAATACCCATCCGCTCTCCTCGTGGAGCGACAGGAACAGCTCGGCCGAGATGTTGGTTGCGTTCGCAGGAATTTCCACCGGCTTAACAATTGTCAAATTTCCGCCCCGCCCATAGGTGTTGCCAAATCCTGAGCCAAGGGGGGAAATGTCAATTATCTGGCTCTCCCTGCCAACTACCTTGGTGGTCCAGGCGCGGGCTATGTAGCCGGAGATTGGCTCCCCAACCTTGTATCCTGAGACGACAGAGGCTGCTGCAACGGCGGAGCTGTAATTCCTGCCGTTTGTCGTTATCAAACTGTCATCAACATAGACAGAATAGTGAAGGCTATCGGGAAGGTAAGGGCTGACAACCGCATCTGTCAGGGCGGCCGCCTTATCACCCTCATTAGCTGCCCAAAAGGAACCAATCGCGTCAAGGAGGGTCTTGTTCAGGTCTGTTGAATTTATCGTCCCGTTGTCAATGTATTCCTGCACAAGCGGGATGACCGACGCCTCCCCTATCGTCGTCTCCGACAGGATTTTAATCGTGTCCCTTGCAGCGGCATTCATGCTCTGGAACTTGGCCGTCTGGGTCGTTGTCGCGTGGTGGACAAAGGTTAGGGTCGCGATTGCAAGAATCAGGACTGCAGTTGCAATAACCATGTCAACGCTGAAGACTATCCCCTTTCTAGCCATGCCACACCACCATCCTGAATATTCCCGGCACCCTTGTGCCGTTGTTGAAGTCGAGGAGAACATATCTTGAGGCCGGGACCAGACTATGGAGCTGCGAGGGCAGGCTTGCCGGTGCGCAGTAATCGGAAATGTTGTAAGACACCCAGACAACATTGGTCGCGTTTGGCGTTACCCACTCCGTACTGTTCCATATGAACGTGTTCTCGACAAAACTGCCATCCCCCCGAAGCAGGTAGTTGTCGCTGTCGCTACAGGAAGGGCAGGAAAAGTAGAAGTAGTTGTCGCCCGGGACAGGGGAGAAAGGAACTGTGTAGAGTGAGTAAGAAAGTGAGATGTTTGCCGGCTCAAAAGATGTCAGCAGGCTGGTTGGCGAGGAAGTCTGCGAATCCTCAAGGTAGATGTCAAGGTCCCCCACAGGGCTTCCCTGCCTCCTCAAAATGAAGGCAAGGGCGTAGGCCTGCGCACTATTGCTTAAATCGCCTGAAAGGAAGCGGGAAGCTGCCGTCGAGTTTTCCCATATGGCAACAGTATCGTTCTGGACCCAGTTGTGATAGGCCAAGGGCGCCAGGCTTGGGTAGCAGAAGATGGCTGATGTCGAGTTCAGCAGGGAAAGGTTGAGTGTAAAGTTGTACGGGTAGACTGTCGTCCCCTCGGCTGCCGAGGAATAATTCATCTTGTGAAACATCTTGAGCTTCTCATAGTCAAGTATGTTCTCCTCCTTCGCAAGCCCAAGCATAGCATAATTGGTCTCGTTCCAGTCGCTTGGGTTTCCCTGCGACCGGATAAGGATGTCTGAAACAAAGAAGGTTATCTCCTGCATCTCCCCAAACTCAATTTTTGCCCGGGTCTGTTCTTCAAGGTAGAGCCAGGTGAAATTAAATATCAGGATAAGTGAGGTAAATACCAGAACGCTTACAAAGAAGTCGTAGGCGAAGATTTGCCCCTTAGCCAATGAAGATTTCCCCTCCCTTGTTTGATACTGTATTCTCCCCGTAACTCAAACTGCCAGTCACATTTGAGGTCAAAAGAATGGTTGAGTGCGCAAACTCGCTGTTATTCAGTTTTACAAAAATGTGGCTTCCCGAGATGTCTGCCGTGTAGTTCATCCCCCCAATCAAACTTGGGAGGTTGATTACCGTCGAGAAGCCGTCCCCCTCAAGGGTGGCCGAGGCTATGGCATAGGCAATATCCCGCTCAACATTCCTCATCTCAAGCTCAATGTCCCTCTGGAGGTAGCGTGTCCTGTTGTAGTTGTAGGACATCGTAACCAAAGAGAAGAGGAGAAGGATGAAAAAGGTCAGGGCAAGAAACTCAAGGCCAGCCTGCCCCCTACCTCGTGACATTTACCAGACCCCCCACAGCCTTTATCCTGAGAGTATGATATCCTGCGGTTGTTGGGAGTTCCCCTGTCATATTGCCGTTTGAAAAAGCAACTATATCTGTAATTCCTGCCCTGTTCCTAACGTTAAGCTCAATGACCTCGCCAGACAGGGTATAGTTTTCAACCCCCTCCGGGATATACACCCTCACCGAGACCTGCGCCGGCTCCCCCTGAACATAGACAAGGTCTGCCGCCTGCCTCACCCTCTCAACCGCCGTTCTGGCGTAAGAAACCCGAAGCTCCTCCTGCTGGCCGGTAACCGAGGAAAAAAGGGTTATCCAGAGGGGATAAAGCATTAGGAGGACTAAGGAAACGATTATGAAAAATTCCAGCGAAGCCTGACTCCTCATCCTAACCAAATCAAACCCAACACCTTCCCTAATTAATGCTTTCCCCAAAGAAACCTTTTATAGATACGCTGACAGCCAGCTTCAATGGCCGTCGGACTCAGCCCCCAATTTCAGGAAGAAGTGTGCGACATCTGCAAAAAAGAGGGGGAAGTCCGGGTCCTTTTCGACAGCGAGAAGAAGCTGACCGCCTTCATCTGCGCAGACTGCGCAAAAAACTCAAAAGACAGCGCGGAAGAAATCATGAAAAAATACGGAAAACCCGGCAGGCTAAAGAAGGCAAAAATGGCAGACAAGAACGACTCCCCACAACCAGACTTCGAGATAAAAAAAGAAAAAAAGACAGGGGGGTAAGCCTCTTGTTAAGCTTTTGGTGCGGCGTTGTCATTTCTTTATTGTTTAAACCAATTAGCGTAAGCTGTAAAAAGACAGGCCGCTCTTGAATAGGTGATGACCTTATTGAAGAAGAACTCCGTGAAGTTCAAACTCGTTTTTTTATCCGCGTCTCTCTTCTTTTTGTCTTTATCGCTGGCTTTTGCAGCAACGCAGTGCCAATTAGCATACCCGATGATGGAAGTTATTAAATGCGATAAAGGGGAGAGCTTTACGACACCTGAATCCTTTTCTTGCTCAGGTTCTCTTTGCTCCTTGTCACACACTTGTATATCGGATTGTATTATCGATCTTACATTGAGATGTGATGGAGGCTCATTCGACAAAGTTAGAGGGGTTGCTAAGATAAATGGAGTCAATCCAAGAAGTCTTGATGACTTAACGAGCACTTCTTTGAACGCGGGAGAAGGCGACTATGTCTATGTTGAAGCATATTGTAAGAGCTGGTTTACTGGAGCAGTCGGTCAATTGACTGCAGGTTCTGTGGCGTCAATAAAAGACTACAACAAATATCTCTACGCCACAAATCACGATTGGTCTGGACACAAACTAGGCAACACCCAGAACTGCATCCCGCAGGATCGTGTTTATCAATTTCTAGATGACCAAGTCCAAAGTGGCAACCTTCCTTCTGTTTATACCCGTGGCGGACAAGACGCACTCGGGAACGACGCAAAGGCTCTAATAGTAAGTCTCGTTAATTCCGGAACTTTAATATAGCGGTTCCCCTATTTACCTCCATAAGGAGATAATAAGTATGTGGAATCTTTTGAAAGGTGACGAGTTTCTTCCGGCAGTGAGCGTTGCAGGGTTGCAGCGCTTATGCGAACGTGAGCAGAAAGCAAAACCAAAACTGCGCCTGCTATGCGCCATTCACCGCAAGCGCGGTGAAAGCATTGACGAGATTGCTTACTCTTTAAGCATGCCACGCCGGACAGTGCATGGGTGCCTACAGCGGTTCATGGAGCGGGGGATTGCTGCCAAGGACAGCATCAAACAAACAGGAAAGCCGCCGCGCCTTACGCTGGCGCAGCGCAGACAGCTTGTCCGCGAGCTTGAGCGCGGGCCGCCGCACAATCGCTCAGGGCTGTGGACAACGAAGGAAGTGCGTGAGTTTA
>JAUXGB010000016.1 GCA_030622515.1 Candidatus Altarchaeota archaeon | reverse complement strand
CTTAGCACCTGAGTAAGCCATACTCTTCTCTTCCTTTTTCATGTAGGCCCGGACTAACGCTTTCGCAAGTATCTCGAAGTTTACATTTTCTCCGTAAAGCGTTCTGTATTCTTCCAGGGTTTCCGGGACTTTGGGTGGCTTATCGCTGAATTCTGACGGGGTGTAATCCCCTATAGTTTTAACTGGCTCTTCGGGTTCCGGCCTTTCTTCGATGTCTTTTTTTATGGCGGCGGTGACAGTGGAAACTGTGACAAGGGGCAGTTCTTCTAGAGAACAAACTGTTGATTCATCTTCCCTCTTTTCGGGAGGACGATAGTTTGAGTATGGCCTTCCGTACATTATGCGCTCTGTTCCAAAACCGCGTGCTTGGCTTGGGGAGAGTTTCTTGCCGGCATCTTCCTTGAATGTTTTAATTATGAGGTTGTCAAAGGCAGAAAGGCCGATGACGTCCCCTTGTTCTATCGGTCCCAATATTTTGTCAGCCATCTTCTCGCATGTTTCTGGGTCAAGGTCTGAGGCGGCGTATTGGCGGATGCTGTGGACAAGAACGTCCCCCTTTACGTTGGCCACAATTTTTTTCTTTTTTCTGCCCATCTATTAGTCCCCACTCTGAAATGGGATTTTTAGAAGTCGCATCTTTTTATAGGTTTGGACTTTTTGGTTTAACCTGCCCCGCTTGCGTAATCTCCCCTGTTCCAAGCCTCGTCCGAGAGTTCGGTGTAGACCTCTTCGGGTGGAAGGGGTTCTGGCACCCCTTCTTCATGCGGGTTCCCTTCATTGATTAGGGTCTCTATGTAGTTTTTCTTAAGGGTCCAGTAGAAGATTCTCCACTCCCTACCGTCGTAAAGGGTGATTTCTTCCCGTCCCTGCTTAAGGAGACCTAAGTCCTCAAGCGTGTAGAAAATGTCTCTGTCTTTTGTCTCAAGCACGTTGTCTATTATTCTTTCCCCGTAGCCGAAGAAGTTTAGTACATGGTCAGCCATCTCGCCCGCAACGCTTTCCTCCGGATTCTCCGTATTCTTCTTCTTTAAGGCATTCATAATTGCGTAAGAAAGGATTTCATGGCTTATTACATCTTTTTGGCCTAAGTAGGGGTCCTTGGGTTTCCTCTTGCTGCGGGAAAACATAGTTACCTTAGCTTAGCTAGTTGTCTTCTTTTTAGTATTATCTAGAGTTCATGGTAGCATACCTCTAGATTTGCTAGGCATTGGGGAGTGCTAAACTTCTGTCCTTTCCCAGACCTTGGGGGAGAGGTTTTCGTAGAAGGAGAGGGGTGCTTTGGCCGCAAGCAGCCCATCCGCTTCAGCTTCGTACTTTTCAGAATATTCCGTTATCTTGTCCTTTTCAAGGTACCAGCGGTGTATTCTCCATATCTTTCCTTTTGCTATTCTGGCTTCCTCTGCCTTTGTTCTTAGAATCTTTTTATCTTCAAGCATGTAGAAAGTTTCCCTGTCGTCCGTTGTTAAGATATTGTCGATGCAGTAATCATCAAACCCAAAGAAATCCAGTATGTATTGTGCCGTCTTTTCCGCCTTGGATTTGCCAAAGTCGGGGAAAGCTGATTGAAGTGCGTTTGTAAGGGTGTTGATGTCGACCGTCACTAGAGATGTAAGTAAGCTCTAGTTTTTTACTTTTTCGTGCTTTTTCCACATTCTTGGGTAGGTTTCCTGCGCCATGATTACACGCTTTATGTCGGCGGTCCAGCCTTGCTTGGCTGCGAGGATTTCCTTCGACGTCATCATGGCGTTCGCCAGGGTGACTAGTTCTCCCTTCAGGCTCATTAGGGCGATGAGTTCGTCCTTTGCTATGTTGTCGTCAAGCCTTGAGATGCCGGCTGCCGCGAGGTTGGCGCCGCAGCACAGGGCTTCGACTGCGCCGTCCTTGACTTCTATTTTTTTCAGGTGGGTGACTGCCGCTTCGACCGGCAGGACTACTTCGCGAAGCAGCTCTTCCTTTCCTTCTTCTTGGAAGATGGCGGCAGCGTCGGCAAGTTCCTGCAAGGTCTTCGAATCTTTTTCAAGGAAGGGGCCTGCTCGGGTCCTTCTTAATTCTGCCATGTGGGCTCCGCCGATTTTTTGGCCAAAGTCGTGGCAAAGCTTTCTGATGTAGGTTCCTGCCTGGACGGAAGCGCGGAAGAGGACATCTTTTCCTTCGACCTCGAGAATTTCAAACTCGTAGATGCGCCTCTTGCGCCACTGCCTCTTCACTGCTGACTTGACCGGGGGGAGCTGGTTAATCCTGCCAACGAAACTCTTGGCAATCCTCTTGATTGATTTCTCCTTGACAGTCTTGTGGACATGCATGACGCCGACATACTCCTTGCCGGCCGGGAGGAGGGACTGGAGGACCTTTGTCGCGGAGTTGACTGCCGAGGGCAGGACGCCGGTCACGTGGGGGTCAAGTGTTCCTGAGTGGCCGCACTTTGACGCATTGAGAATCTTCTTCACCCAGTCAGCAACCTGATGGGAGGTCGGGCCTGACGGCTTGTCGAGGTTGACGAAGCCGAACTCAAGGTAGGTTTTGATAGGGCGGTCCAATGGCTTATGGCCATGGGAGGGGTCGGTTTCGGCTTCAGATTTAATCAGCATGGAACTGGTTTGGAATCAGCCGCTTAAAAGGTTTTAGATTTGGATTTGGAAAAGCTCGCGAATGATTATTGAGGCCGCCATTACGGTCAGAAGGTACCAGCCAAACCAGCCAAGGGTTGATGTCCAGACCCACGGGGGAAAGGCAAACGCCGGGACGGGGATGGTCAGGGGCAGGGTGACAATCAGGTCGGCATAGGTTTCCTTTATCCACCAGAAGGCAAGGAGGAAGATTACTGACGACTTCATGTTTGGGCTCATTACAAGCTTCATCTTATCCATGTTTATTTTGTTCATCCTAGTGACTACCTTTTCCATCGCCTTGTAGTCCTTTTCTTTTCGGACCTCTTTCATCCTTTGGTTGATTTTTTTCATCTCTTTGTTGATTTCCCTCAAGCTTGTCTGGTCGCTCAGCTTTTTGAAGAGGAGGTTCTGGACTAAGGAAAGGGTGAAGGAGATTAGGGCTAGTTCTAGTATTGGATTCATCTTACAACAAGCCTCTTCAGTGCTGGCATCATGTCGCCAACGTGCTCTCTCATAATGCTTTGGTAGAGTCGGTAGACAATCATGACTGTTAGAAGGATTCCTGTCCCTCCGCCCAGGGCCTGGGTGAAGTCGGCAAAGGTAGCAAGGAGGCCGACGGCGGCTCCCCCGATTATTGTCAGCTGGGGGATGTATCGCTGGAGGATTACCTCAATGATTCTTGGGTCGCTTCTGAAGCCACGAATCTGCATGCCGGCACGGTTGATTTGCTTTGCAACGCTCTTCGAGTCCTGCCCTGCCGTTTTGACCCAGAAGATTGAGAAGATGATTGCACCGGCGACCATGAAGGTGGCATAGACTATTGCTTTGATAATCATGTTAATGTGAATTAGGTTGTAGAAGTCGGTAAAGCTGCCTGACACCAACATTCCCATTTCTGTCCAGAGCTGGCCGAAAAACTGGACTGGCGACAGGAGGCGGTAGATTAGGTCTCTTGGGGGAGTCAGGTAGTAGATTAGCCCTGAGACCGGGATATTGTTCTGGTCAATTGTCCCTAAAATGGCGAATCCTGTGTTTTGCAATAGTCTTGCCCATAAGTGGAAATTAGCAATGAGAGCAGCTGTCAGGATTACAGGGATGTTTCCCGTGTAGAAAAGGTTGAGTGGCCAGCGGGTTGCCATGCCGCCAACGCGTCCGAAGGAGAGGGGGATTTCAACATTGATTGACTGGGTGTAGACGACAAGGAGGAAAACGATTATTGTGAAGATGATGGGGATGAGGACAAAGAGGGCCTGCCTTGGGTCGCCTGCGAGAATCAGGCTTAGGGCTGCAGGGATGACACCAGCCGGGAGGGCAGGGTTCCTTGGGTTGGGAAGGGGGTTGAGCGCTGCTACCATGACCTGAGAGGATACTCCTGCTGCGATGAAGAGGGATATTCCCGAGATAAATCCCCATTTCTGGGAGACATCGTCCAGCAGCACAAGGAGGAATGTTCCTACGCACAGCTGGGCAACTAGCAACCACTTCAAGAAATTTGAGCCACCTAAAGCGGGGAGACCGCCCATAAAGACGTAGACTACGGCCTCAAAAAGGGTAACGATGATTGTCAAAACTTGGGACATGGCCTGAAAGGTTGCCTTGTCTTCTGACTTACTCAGGTCCAGCGGGATTAGCTGGATACCAACAAGCATCTGGAGGATAATTCCCGCAGTGACAATTGGACCGATTCCCAGGGTTACAATCGAGCCGAAGTGACCGGCGATTATTGCGCGGACAGCCTCGAAGTAGTCTGTTGCCCACTGGGGGTCTAATCCGTATAATGGGATTTGCGAAAGGACGAAGTAGACGACAAGGATGAGGAGGGTCCACTTGAGCTTTTCGTTGAAAGAGAGATGTCTGCCGGGCCGTCTTACCTCTGGGATGTTTTTTAAAACTGAATTAAACATTTCTTATTTCCCCGCCAGCACTTTCAACCTTCTGCTTGGCAGATGCTGAAACGTTGGAAGCAAGGAGCACAAGCGGTCTGGTTACCCTGCCTGAGCCGAGAACCTTATCGACTTTAAGTCTCGCTATGTCGATGATAATCTTGTTTCCTTCCTTCGTCGCCAGCTGCTTGGTTAGGAGAAGCTCGGCTGCTTCGTCAAGCTGGCCGACATTTATTGAGCAGGTTTTCTCTTTCCAGACAGATGTGAACCCGTGTTTGCCAATCCTTCCCGGGTTGGTGATGAGGGTGCGAATCCAGTGCCTTTTGTTCCAGCCCTGATTAGGGTTTCCGCCACGGTGGGCCTTGCCCCTGTGCTTTTTTCCTGCACCGTGACCGTAAGTTCTTGAACCGCGACCTGTTCTAGACTTCTTTCTAGATCTCCTGACCATAAAGTGGTTGAAAAACGGTGCTTTATAAAGGTTGAGGCTTAAATCATCCGCTTGAAAAGCAGGTTAATGCCCTCGCCCCTGTCGCCAAGCTCCCCTTTGTTCGTTACTGCCCTCTTAATGCTTCCCTTGAAGCCGCCTTTCGGGGGATGGAGACGGAAGAATGGTTTAACGCCATAATCCCTAAGCTTTGCTCCGGAGAAAATCTTGTCGGCAAGCTCGGCGAAGTCCTTAAGCTTCATGCCCTTAAGTGCTGCCTTGTCAATCCTCTTGTCGCCTTCGAGCCGGCCCCTTTTCTCAATGAGAGCGGCAAGGGTTTCCTTGTCGCCGATTCCGAAGGTTATGAAGTCCTTTGCCTTGCGCAGCATTCCGAGGTTGGAAGATGTTTCCTGAAAGACGACAGCGGTATGCTTCCTTCTCAGTCCACTCAGGTCGAGCGCTTTCTTAATTCCCGGCCTGACGCCAACTTGTCCCCTTATCCTTACTGCAAAATATACCATTACTTAACACCCCATTTCTTGAAACTTTCCGGAATTGACATCTCGCTTGTCTGCTTGAGGGCGGCAAAAACCGCATACGCAAGATTGAGCCTGCTTCGCAGTTCGCCCTTGGTAACTGACCAGGCATCTGACACCCCGGCAAGCCTTAGGAATTTCTTAATCTCATCATGAACCGCAAGACCTGTCCCCCGCGGGGCAGGCATTAAGGTTATCCTGACGCTGCCGCACTTTCCTGAGACCTTGAACGGGATTGAGTGGGGTTTCGCGCATCCGCAGTCCCATGAGCCGCAGGCCCTTACAATCTTTATCAGATTAAGCTTGGCGTTCTTTACAGAGCGTTCGCGTGCCGGCATTGACTCCCTTGAAGCCCCTTTGCCAAGGCCTATGTAGCCGTCCTCGTTGCCAACGATTGCGACATAGGTGAATTTGGTTCGGGAACCTTCCCTGACTTTCTTCTGGGTGGTCTTGTACATTCTTCTTGCGCCTCCGCCAAACTTTCCCTTGGACTGCCCGACAAGGACGAACTCTGTCTTGATGTCTGGGAAGAAGAAATCGACTATCTCAGACTCAAGAAGCTTCTTTCCCCTCAGCTTTATCTCATCAAAGCTTGTTATCTTTCCCCCCTTTACTTCCTTCCCCAGCCTGGTTTTTGGCTCCCAGACTGGCTTTGGCCTTTCTGGTCGGGGCCTTCGGGGTCGTCTTCCCTTTCTATGTTTAAATCTTGGTCTACCTGCCATAATCATTCACCTTTCATTATTGATTCCTTTGACTTGCTGAACATGGTTGGGAGCTGTTCGCCAATGTGCTTTCCACTAAGCCTCTCGGGCTTGGGGAAGACTGACTTTTCAGCGTTGATTTTCAGCCCGCCGTCCATTGCGCCGTTCAGCGCAGCGAAAATCCTTCCTCCCTTCGATGGATGCTGCATCCCTATGTCGAGGATTGCCTCGTCAACCTTGCCCTTTGCTCTCTTGGCAAGGAGGAGGCCTGTGAGATAGGCTGCCGGCAGGTTTCCTATTCCTGCCTTCCATCCAAACTTTGGAAGCTCCTTCCCTATTGCAGAGACAAGGGTCTTGTCACCTGTCTCGTGAAACTCGACGAGCTGGACAATTATGCTCTTCAGGGTTTTTCTTATGACAAGCCTCGGCTTTCCTGACTTTACCATAAGAAGCCGCTTCTTGTAGTTTGTCTTTCCCTCTCGCCTTCTCCTGAACTTTACTGAATATCTTCCGTCAGTTGCCATCTACTTCACCTCTATTCCTTCCTTTTCCATATAACGTTTCAAGTGTGGTTTGTTTCTGAAGAACCCTCCGCTTGAGAGGGTGTAAAGCTTCCTGTAAGTCCTTCTGTTAATTTTCTTATTCTGCCTGAGGGCTTGTAGGTAGCGCCTGAGCGGCCTTATGGTGTTTATCCACTTCCTCTTCTTTGGAACAATTGAATTCTTTCCGCCCTTCTTTGAGCCTGCTCCGCGAACCCGGCCTTTCCTCTTCTTCTCGGCCGTCCGCCTAGCTTGATAGCGACCAGTTCCTTTCTTCTGTCTCGCCTTGATGAATCCTTTCTCTATCAGCCGTCTTATATCGTCCCTTGTTATGGCGGTGGCTATCTTCTCCATGTTATCCTTGTCAAGCCAGACCCGGTTAATCCCGCACTTGAGCAACTCTGCAGCCATTCTCCTTTGAGCTTTTCCTTTCTGCATCTTACTTCACCTTCTTCTCCTTTGGCTTGGGCTTATGCTCCGGCTTGTGCTTTTCTTTCGGCGTCGGTTTTGGTTTGGCTTCCGGCTTCTTTTCTTTTGTCTTTGCTTTCCTAACCTTTGGTAGGTTAAGAATTTTCAAGCTGAGTGATTTCGCCTTCTCAACTATCTTGAGCCTCTTCCTTCTCCCGACCTTTCCTGCAATCCTCACCGCAACATTCTTCGACCCGGTAAGCTCGTCGACATTTCGTACAATCATCTCGCGAAGCCCGCAGGGATGGAGGTGCCTTGTTGCCTTTGGCGTACCAAAGCCTGCTTTTGGCAGGGCTCGTTTGCCCTTGAGATGCCTTCTCGCCTTGCTTTGGTTGCCTCTCGGCCGCCTGTAACTCTTGCCTTCGAGTCGCCTGTAGCGGAACCATTCCTGTCGTCCCTTCTTAGTCATCGATCGTCATCCCCTTTTTTATAATGAAAATTCCGTCCTGAAAAGTTCTCCTGTCCTTGTGCCTGATTCTTGTGGCCATCTCAAGCCCGCTTGCGGCATTCCCGACATCGTCCTTATCAGCCCCTGAGAGAAATATTTCCTTTCCCTTGATTTCCACCTTGACGCCGGGCCTTATCTCGACCTCTCGCGTGTCCTTTTCCCCGACAAAGTTCTCTATTATCACCTTGTCACCCTTGTGGGCTATCTTTACAGGGAAGTGGGTTTGGGCGACCTGAAGCTTGTAGGAGTAACCTTTTGTCACTCCAGTGACCATGTTTGTCAGGTGGGCGGCGAAGGTATTGACAACCCTCTTGCTCTTCCTCTTGTCATTCTTCGACTCGAGCGTCACCTTACTGCCGTTTAGCTTGACTGATACGAAGGGGTTGTCGAAGAGCTTCTTCGAGGTGCCACGCTTCCCCTTGAGGACTAGGGTCGTGCCTTCCATTTTCGCTTCAATGCCGGACGGTATTTCTATCTCTTTCCTCATCTTATCACCTAATAGACGAAGGCTATCAGCCTTCCTCCCAATCCCTTTTTCTTTGCCTCATCGTGCGTCAGGAGTCCCTTTGAAGATGAGAGCATTATTATCCCGAAGCTCTGGGCTGGCAGGAATCTTCGCTCGTAATGTTGTATCTCGCCATTCTTCACCGGGAACCGCGGCTTGATTGCCCCGCAGTTGTTGACCTTGTGAAGAAGCTGTACCTTGTAGACCTGTCCTTTCCCGTCGTCAATGATTTCAAACTCGCCAACGTATCCGTGCCTCTGCATAATCCTAAGCACCTCGGTTGCGAGTTTCGAGGTTGGCCTGGCAATTACCTCGCCCTTGGCCGCAGCCTCGTTGTTTTTCAACGTTATTAACAAATTTGTAAGCGCATCCATAATAATCACTCAAACTGCCTGAAGCCTATCTTCTTGGCTACCTCCCTAAAGCACTGCCTGCAGAGATTCAGGCCATACTTTCTTACAAGGCCGTTCCGTCTCCCGCAAAGCTTGCATCGTCTTGAACCTTTTCCGAACTTTTTTCTGGCTGCCATTACTCCTCACCCGGTTTAACAATTGATATGTTGAACTTGTCCTTGACAAATTCCATGGCGTCCTTCTTCGTCATCCTGTGGTGCCTGCCCGGCGACGCCCTCTTCAGCTTCCTCTTCTTCACCCTGTAGCCCATCCTTTCAAGGGTAACACAGACATCCATTCCGATTATCCCAAGGGCGGGGTTGTACTTTGCTTTTGGCAGGTCGATGTGCTCCTTTATCCCGAAGGAAAAGTTCCCTGTCTCGTCGAAGATAGATTCCTTCAGCCTGTTTTCAACTGCGGCAAAGGCCTGCTGGAGAAACTCCTCGGCCTGCTTGCCTCTCAGGGTAAGTTTGCAGCCGACAATTGACTTTGGCCTGATGCCGAAATCTGGAATCCTCTTGTAAGTGATGGTCTTGACAGGCTTCCTTCCGGTAAGTTCCTCGATTATCTGCATCACCCGCTCAAGGTGGTCGCCTGCCTCGCCGACCCCGACATTAATTGTAACCTTTTCGACTCTTGGAGCTCTCATGGGATTAGTCATCTGCATTCACCTTCACTACCGGGCTGGTAAGGCCGACCGGCATAACATAGAACTTGAGGGTCTCGATTGTCTTTTTCCCAACATCAAGGACGACTGTATCCTCTCCCTTCACATTGTGCTTGACCTCGGCAATCTTCCCAAGAACTCCCTTGTGCTTTCCTTCATAGATTAGACCGAGAACATTCTTTTCCAGCTTGATTTTCTCCTTCAGCTTGCCAGCTTTCAGGTCGAAAACGGCCGAGTCGCCTGTCTTGTATCCCTTGGCCTCTTCTGAAGAAACAAGAAGGTTCCTTCCGTCGTGGAAGGTAAGCTGGGTCTTGCCCTTGGTAACAGTTGTCTTCCTCGCCAGACGAAGCAGCTTCAGGCCGGCTTCCCCTGCAGGAATTTCAATAAGGTTGAGTCCGAGCTTTGAGGGGACAACCCTGAAGTTTTGCTTTGTTGCCTCAAGGGAAATAACATCCATCAGCCCGAGCCCTATGTTGTGCTTCCTGACAATCTTCCCGTCAACCTTCACCTGAGCGCCTGCAAGTATGAACTTGACCTCCCTTGCCTTCTCGGCAAGCCTGAGAACATCCCTTATTGCTGACAGGAGGGTGAGGGACCTCTTTTTCGAGTGCTTGCCCGGCTTTGGTGTTGGAGCCCAGTAGCTTGTCCTTTTCCCGCCTCGCCAGAACGAGGGTGCGATTAATCTTTTCGTGTGTGCCATTTATTTCCTCTCCAGTGCCCTTCTCCTTCTTCCATCCGCTGCGCTAAGCTCAACTATCTGAACGTTGGACGGCTTGAGCGGAATCTTAACCTGGGTTCCATCAACCTTCTTTCGGCCGAGGTTTTCCAGTGTGATCGTTAGGTCCTTTAGGATGACTTCGTCAACTTTTCCGATCTTCCTCTTGTGGCTTCCGCGAAGCACCTTGACTGTGTCTCCCTTCCTTACCGGGGCGGAGCGCTTCTTAAACCTGCTTCGGAGCTCCTTGGACAGGTTTGCTGAAATCATCTTGTGGCGTCGGTGCAATGGAGCACGCGCCTGACGCTTCCTCTGCTTCCTTGGCTTCCTGCTTCTCATACAACAACCCCCGCAATCTTTCCAATAGCCATCCATCGCTCAACAGCCTCTTTCGCAACAGCCGCCTTAATCTCGGAACCCTTTGGTCCCCCGTCGTCATCGACAAGGACACAGGTGTTTTCCTCAAACTTAACCCTCAGGCCGTCTGCCCGCTTAAACTCCTTCCTTGTTGATGTAATGATGGCCTTGAACATCTTCTTCCTGACGTCGGGGCTGCCAACCTTTACTGAAACAAGGACCTGGTCGCCGATTGCCGCCGAGGCAACCCGCCTCTTGGAACCCTTCCATCCAATAACTGCGATTATCTGGCAGACTTTTGCGCCTGAATTGTCAATGCACCTTAGCTTTGTGCTGGCCAGCAAAGACCTTGTAGTCCTGTGGGCTGGCGGGAATTTCGTAACTTTTGTTCGTCTTGCTCCCATCTATCTCACTCCAGTTTTTTTGTGACAATGAAATTAACCGTTTTAGCAAGCTTGCGGGTCTCGGCAATCTCGACCCTGTCGCCCGTCTTAATCGTGAGTCCTTCCGGCACGCGGGCCTTGATTCGGGAAGTCCTTCGGTAGAACCTGTTGTACTTGCGCGACTTGATGACTCTTGGGAATTCAATAATGATTGTCTTCCTCATCCTGTCACTAACAACAGTCCCCTGAAGGGTCTTGCCCCTTGTTGACACTTTCAAACTCGCCATTTTCTCATCAGCTTTGCTGCGTGTTTTGTCCTGTTCCATGGTTTCGATACCAGCGTCCATCCTTCCACCTCAACTTTGCCGTCGTCTAACTTGAACACGAACTTCCAGTCTTTTTTTGGAAGCCTGCGTTCGCCGCCTCTTGTCTTGATGACCAAGGTATTCTCGGTCTCGTCGACTATCGTCCCGGCAACCGGCTTGTGCTTCCGGTCCGTAGCATGCTTGGCACGAACCCTAAGGCCGATTAGCTCGTGAGCTATCAGATTTTCAACGGATCTCATAAGACCACGTATCCAAGCCTTGCGGCACACGGGAAGTATACGTGTTTCACCGTGCATTTCCTCGGCTAGCTCGAGGCTTTATAAAGCTTGCTCTAGCTATGGCGGAGATGACCCCAGAGGAGTGGGGAAACCTTAAAAGCCCGGTCTAACTCAGGAATTTGGGAAGGGCTGAAGCTGTTGAGAAACTCGCTGAAGAAAGTTGCTGAGGAAGTTAATGGGTGTGAGGAGATGGCCCTTGAGGAAAGCCATCTTGAGAATAATTATCCTGAACTTTCCGAGTTGGGATTGAAAAGGGTCTGGTATAATGACGACATGGTTCACCTTGAGGGCTCGTTCGGCGTTGTAACTTGGGATGCTGTTTCGACGGCTTTTGGAAAGGTTTATGGCAAAGGGGAAGAGAGATGGAGTGGTGACTATATGGGGCACGAAGCCGAGGCTGACGGGCATTTTCTCCAGTCGCAGGCACTTCCTGGAGGAAAGAATAGTTCTGCCTGCTCCTATATTGTTGGGGAAAAGGACAATGAGGCGCCAGTCCTCGGGATTAGGCATCATTATGATTCGATAAGGAATGATGGGCCAAAGGTCTGGCAGGAGATTTCCATCGACCCTGAGCAGGCTGGCGAGGCTTGTGAGTTTTTGGACGCTCTTCTTCCCAAGCTTCCTGAGTATAGGGAACTTGGTTAACCCCAGAGGAGTGGGAAACGCTTAAAAGGCTGGTTTAACTTGGATTTGGAAGGTGAATAGGAATGGGATTTGAATCTGTTAAGGTTCCGAGGATGATTGGGGATACTGCTATACCGGAGGCTCTTGACCCGTATGTTAAGAAGTATTGGTTGAAGGGGCAGTTTGGATTTATTTCCCTCCCGCCAGAGCTTTATGACTGGAGGAGGATACAGGATTCCTCTACCAATATTTACAAGGGCGCGAAGGTGAAGTTTGGGGAAGGCGGACGTGAGGCCTGCATATACAGGAAGCTTGCTGATGTGGAGGTTGATGACCCGGCTTCGCCTGGCACGCCGCATGAGTATGAGGCTCTTAAGAAGAGTTATGGAATCTGGGATGAGCAGCCGGCCTGTGTGATGGAACTTGTTCAGGGGCAGCCGAAAGGAAAAGATATTTTTACTGTTAATTTCTTTTCAGACGAAACGGAGAATGTTTTAAGTCTGCTGGAAAACCTAGTGACTGAAGCTGAGGCTTGATTTCCTGAAGTTCTAGCGGCTTCGAATGTCGATGGTGTTCTTGGGGAAGCCAAGTTTTTCAAGGACAGGAAGAATCCTCTTGGTGTGGTTTCCCTGAAGCTCGATAACCCCTTCCTTGTGTGTTCCGCCGCAGGCAAGCTTGTTCTTCAGGTTCTTTGTCAAATCGTCAAGGTTGACCTGCTTCGGGTCGATGCCCTCGACGAGGGTGACGAATTTCCTGTACCTTCTCCTGTCTGTGCGAACAATAATCTTCTGGGATTCCTTGGATATACTTTCACACACACAGAGGTCTTTTGGCAGTCCGCATATCTTACAAACTTCCACTCTACGATACCTCTCCAGATTTTTGGTTAGAAAATGTCAGGATTCTGGCGATCATTCGTTTGAGGTCTCGGATTCGTGAAGCCTTTGTCGGTGTTCCGCCAACAGCTTTCTTGGCCATCTCTTTTGATAGTTCGGCACGCAGTTCTTTTAACTTTTTCCCCAGTTCTTCCTGCGTAAGCGCTTTGAGGTCCTTCTTCTTCATCTTGGCCATCAGGCTGCCTCCTTCTTGGGTTCGGCCGGCTTGTCAGGCTTGGCAACCTCTTTGGTCTCGGGCTTCTGCTGTGCCTGCTCTTCAGGCTTGGGCTTCTCGCTCAGCTTTAGCTTGGACAGGCCATCACCAACAAGAAGCTCGTCCGGGAATGTTACGGTTGGTGGCATGAGCCGGATGCGGACACCGACTATTCCGGACTTGAGAAGGGCTGTGTAGTAGCCTACATCAACCTCGGTCTTGACGGTTTCACCGCAGTGGCGAATGTAACCTTTCTTGAAAATCCATTCCCTTGCCCGGTCGCTTGGGACCTTTCCGCAGATTCTGATTTCCACACCGCGAGCTCCCGCGGCCATGATGGAATCCAAAGTTCGGTAGACGATTTTCTTGAAATAGAAGCCTCGTTCGAGAAGGAACGCTATCCTCTGGGCCATGATTTGGGCGTCAAGCTCGGGGGTCTCGACTTGTTTTACCTCAATGTGCGGGTTTTCCACCCTGAACCTGCTCTTGAGAACCTCAGTTATCCTCTTGATGTTTTCCCCGCCGGTTCCGATTACAAGGCCTGGCCTCATGGCGTAGACGATGATTCTTGTACCAAGGGGGGTTCGTTTGATTTCTGAGTGGGATATTCCGGCCTGACCCACATCTGTTGAAATGTACTGCCTAATCCTGTACTCCTTTATTTTTTCTGCAACGAATACCTTTTCTACAGTCATTCTACTTTCTCTCCTCAACGATTATTTCAAGGTTTGTCCTTCGGGACCTTCTTTGCGGGCCTTTGGAAAAGGCGCGTGCTCCACGCGGCCTCTTATGAAGGGCCTTGTGGGCTGAAATGTGGGTAACAACGAGGTTTGCTTCGGCAAGCCCCTGGGACTTCGCGTTCTCCTTTGCGTTCCTAAGGACCTTTGCAAACTCCTTAACTGTGTTGATTGGCTGCCTTGCAGGGCCAATTTTCTTCCTGTGGGCAAGCTCCTGATTGTATCTCTTGAACTGGATGAATGCTTTCCCGTCGAGGACGTCGTCGAAGAGTTGCTCAGCCGCCAAAACCTTCTTGTTTCTTATGGCTGAAGCCACCTCTCTGGCATCTTTTGCTGAAATTGGCAAGTCGCGCCCGTATGCCTTTCCGTTTGGGCCGCTTGGTTTGTATGAGTAGCCTGTTTTCACCATAAGCATCACTTTAGTGGAACGAAGAGGGACGACTTGGTCGCACCTATTCCCGGTGCCCCGTGCTGAATCCTCCTTCTTGTGTGGACAAATTCCCCCAGCCGGTAGCCAATCATCTGTTCAGTTATCTGGAAGGTTGTGAATTCCTTTCCTGAGTGAACTGAAACCAGTCCACCGACCATGTGGGGGGTAACTATTACGTCCCTGCAGTGGGTCCTGATTACTTTTTTCGAGCCATCCTTTGCAGCTGAAATCAGCTTTGATATGAAGGTTTTTTCCTGCTGGCTGAAGCCGCGCTTCAGTCTCCTGCGGGCGTTGGCCGGGACAAGCTTTGCAAACTCCTGAAGGGTAAGAGTCTTGAGGTCTTCAATCGTTTTTCCCTTGTATGTGAATATTTTTCTTGCCATCCCTCATCTACCCCTCTTTCTTCCTGTCCTTCTAGCTGCTATGAATCCCACCTTTCTTCCCGGCGGGGTTGAATGTGTTGACATTGCTGACTTTCCAATGTGCTTGTGGTTTCCCCCACCGAACGGGTGGTCGACAGCGTTCTTGTTGATTGCCTTGACTATTGGCCAGTATCGGTTTCGCGCCTTCGTCTTATAGAACATCTTACCTGCCTTGACAAGGGGCTTGTCTGTTCGTCCCCCGCCTGCCGGGATACCAATGGTTGCCCTGCAACCCGGATGGAGCCTCTTGACTTTTCCAGAAGGCATCCTTACCAAAACGACGCCTTTTTCCCTTGAAGCAACATAGCCATAGCTTCCTGAGGTGTGAATCAGCTTGCCTCCATCGCCTGCCCTGAGCTCCAGGTTGTAGACGGCGGTTCCGTCCGGAATCCTTGCCAAAGGCAAAACATTTCCCTCGGCGACTCTTGCTTTGGGACCTGTCTCAACGGCCTGTCCGACAAGGAGGCCTTCGTTAGCTGGAAGGAAAACTCTCTCCCTTGTCTCGTATTCTATTATGGCGAGAGGGACATCGTGGCCGACACTGTGAATTATATTGATAACCCTTCCCGGGACAACTTCCTTCCCGTCAAGTGACCTGTAGGATATTTTTCCTGGATACCTGTGGGAGGGACTCCTGTAGGTAGGCGAACCTTTTCCCCGCCTCTGTTGTCTTAGTCTCTTTCCCATATTATCACAGCATTCCGAGTTTTGTTGCAAGTTCAGTCGCGTTGTGCTCGCTTGTCAGTCTGACGTAGGCCCTTTTCCTGCCGTCAGGCAGAATCTGGGTCTTGACAGATGCAACTTTGACTGCATAGAGGTTTTCAACAGCCTCTTTAATTATTTTCTTGTTTGATGCCCTTGAAACTATGAATGCTATCTTGTTTTGCTCCCCTGCCCGGACAATTTTTTCGGTCATGGAAGGGTAGAGGACGATTTTTGAATAGTTGCGGCTTGTCTTGATGGCCGGGGCTTTCCTTTTCTCCGTCTTTTTCCCAACCGTTTTCTTTTCAGCCAATTTATTCACCGTAAAGTTTTGCAAGTTTTTCAATTGCATTCTGGGTCCAAAGCGTCAGCCTTCCCGGCGCTGAACCGGGGGCAAGAAGCTCTGCATTGAGCTGCTCGACACGGGTTACCTGCACTCCCGGGAGATTTTTTGATGCCTTGACTATCCCTTTGTCGTTTCCGATTACTATGAGTGGCCCGACTTTCTTCTTGTACTTCCTGCCT
This sequence comes from Candidatus Altarchaeota archaeon, assembly GCA_030622515.1. Lineage (GTDB taxonomy): Archaea > SpSt-1190 > SpSt-1190 > DYHY01 > DYHY01 > JAUXGB01. The sequence goes on along the minus strand of JAUXGB010000016.1, from coordinate 2,041 downwards.
CGCAGTTTTCCCTTGCCGGCCCGAATCTTCTTCTTCGAAGCCCGTTCAAGGTCATTGTTAATCCCAAGCGACTTGAAGGCCTGCTTTACTTCCTTGAGCTTCTTCAGCCCCTCAAGCTTGTTTTCCACGACGAGCGGGAGGGATGCTTCAAACTTGTGGCCGCGTGCTGAGACGACATTCTGGTCGCCGGTTGCTGCAATTGCGGAACGGATTGCTTTTGTCCTTTCCTTCCTGTTGATTTTTTCGCCCCTGACTGTTTCAACCTTTGGTGGATGGGCTCTTCGACCACCGACGGTTTGCGGGGCAATCATGGCGCGGCCGACTGCGCGGCCTCCGGAAATCATTAATCTTGGAATTCTTGCCTGACCATACCCGTAGGAATGCCCCCAGCCTTTTCGTGTTCCCTTATATTTTGCTGAGGAGCGCTTGCCAGCGCGGGTATCAGACCCATAGTCCTGCCTTCTGTTTGCCTGTGCGGAAATTACTGCCCTTGCAATCAGGTCGGTTCTCAGTTGTTCATCAAAGTGGGAGGGAAGCTTGATTTCCTTTCCGGCGGAGCCGTCAATCGAAACTACTTTCGCCTTCATTTCGCTTCACCTTTGATATGGATATAGGTTATTGACGGGCTTTCAAAAACCTTTGCTGGCGGCCTTAGCGGGAATCTCATCCTGATGAGCCGCTTGGTCGGGCCGGGGATTGAACCGGCAATGAAGAGATAGTCGCCGTTAAGTTTTCCATATCCCTGCCATCCGCCTTGTTTCGGGTTTAGCCCCCCTTCGCCCATAACTAGAATCTTCTTGTTGTATTCGCATCTCTGGTTGTATCCCATCTGTCCTGCCATTGGGGTTCTCCAGTCGGTTCGCTTCGGCGTCCATGCACCAATGTTTCCCGGCTCGCGCCTTCCGCGCTTCGCTTTGTGAGAGAGAATCTTTACGCCGTGTCGCTGAACTGCCCCTTGGAAACCTTTCCCGGTTGTTACTGCAAAAACATCGATATAGTCGCCGTTCTTGAAGACGTCTTTTGCCTGGACATCCTTGCCAAGAAATTCTTCGGCAGTCTTGAGCTGGTCTTCGACCTTGCCCTGAATTGCCATTTCCATAATTTCCGGCTTCTTCTTCGACAGGCCGGAAAGCTTTGGCTGGGTACAGACAATTAGCCGAACATTTGTTGCGGATTTCTTCCAGAAGTCGACTGGTTGCGGCTTTGCCTTGCCTTTGTTGCTCTCCTTTTTTCCCGGCAGCTTAATCCTTCGGGAAAGTTCCTTCGGAAGCTCTTTTGCAAGCACCTCGCCGATTGCTTTTGAATTTTTGTAAAACCTGTAGCCGATTATCCTGAGTGGGGGGACTTCAACAATTGTTATGGCGAGCCGTTTGTCGGCCCCGACCCTTCTTCCAAGTCGCGGGTCATTTTCCGTGTAGATGATGTGGGTTAGGCCTACCTTGTATCCAGCGAAACCAAGGAGCTTTGCCCCTTCTTTGCTTGGCCAAGTCCTTATTCTTGGGATTGGGCTTTTAGCACGGCTTCTTGGCTGGAATTGTAAGCTTCCTCGCCTTGGACGGGTCCTCTTTCCCATAGGGTATTCCCCCCAAACAATCCCTTTAAAAGCTTTTTTGCCCCCTCTAGCGGGGGTGGCAAACAGGGGTATAGCTTAAAAATCCGGAGCTACTATCCCTCTAAAATGGTGAATTTGGGGAATGGATTTGTCAAGTGCAAGGGTTATGGGATAGTTGTCCCCCTTCAGAGCGGCAATTTGCTTTTCTCATCCCCAACCATTGACATGAAGGCGGAGCTGGCACTTGTTAAGAACTCGGTTATCAAAGGGATTGTGGGGAAAGACTATAACAAGCTTTTCAACAGGGTCCGCAAGGCTGACGGGCCTGCAAACTTCCTGACTGCTGAGGGAAACTCAGGGCCCAGCGGCTATTTTAAGAGCTTTACCAATAATACGGGGGCTATCCGTGAGACTTTGGAAAGACTTTACGTCGATGAGGAGGACGCCTTCGATGTTGACCTGTATCTCCTGAAAGAATACAAAAACCTT
>JAUXGB010000021.1 GCA_030622515.1 Candidatus Altarchaeota archaeon | reverse complement strand
CTTTCTCATCTCCTTTGGAACCTCCTCAACGTGCTGTATGCTCCCGTGCTTGGCAATCTTCTTCATCAGCTCGTCAGAGTAGAATTCTTTCTCTTTCGCAAACTTCTCAAAGATTGGGTTTACCTCAAGAAGCTCTGTGCCGTCCATCACATTCCTTATGTAAGAGATGGCAAAAAGCGGTTCGACCCCGCTTGAGCAGCCGGCAATTATGCTTATGGTGCCGGTCGGGGCTATCGTTGTCATTGTCGCATTCCTAAGCTGCGGCTCCCCCTTCTTCTTGAAAACGCTCTTGTCGAAATTTGGGAAAGCGCCCCTTTCCTTGGCGAGCTGCCGGGACATTTTTTCAGACTTCTTCTGGACAAATGACATGACTTCCTCGGCGACCTCAGTTGCCTTCCCGCTGCTGTAGGGGATGCCAAGCATAATCAGCATGTCGGCAAATCCCATCACCCCCAACCCGATTTTCCTGTTCGCCCGCGTGTTCTCGGCAATCTGGGGAAGCGGGTAGTTGTTCAAATCAATCACATTGTCAAGGAACCTGACAGAGAGGTCGACGGTTTTCCCAAGCTTGTCAAAGTCTATTTTCCCCCTGAAAACCATTTTCGACAGGTTGATTGACGCAAGGTTGCAGGATTCGTATGGCAAAAGTGGCTGTTCGCCGCAATTACTGATTACGAACCCATCTGCGATGAAAGAGTGGGTTGTTGGCTCGGTTAGGTCGTATACTTGTTTCAGGCCTTGGGGCTCGATTGACACTATCTGGTCCCGGAAATCGCTAGAGTAGAAGTTGAATGAGCTCAGCCGGGAAATTTTCCCTGAATGTTTATTGCAGAGGAAACCGACTTCCGCTAGGAATTTCGGAATCATGTCTCTTGAGACATTGAGCTCGAACAGGATTCCATCGCTCTCGTAAAGCCGGGTCTCCCCGCGGATGTTCTCGTACTTGAACACAACACGGGGCTTTCGGTGGCGGGAATAGATTTTGGATTTTATCCCAAGGTTTAGAAGGAGAAGCTGGACCTGTTTTAGAAGCTTCTCGGATTTTGAAGTCAAGCGGATGTAACGGCTTCTGTTCTTCTCCTGAAGCGAAATGGTCCCGTCTGCGCTGAACAGCCCCTGCAAGAATCCCACAACCGCCTCTCTCGTGGCCGTGAACAGTGTGTGCGGGACCTCTTTAGCGTCGCTTTTGCATGCCTTTACCCCCAATTTCCTAAAGAAGTCCACAAAGTATTTGCTGTGGTATGACAGGTGCACCACTCCAGTCTCCCTCTCGACCTCCCTGACATCGTGACCGTACCAGCTGTTGAGAATCGGCCTGAAGTAAGTTAGGATTTCCTTGTCTCCCGCCGTGCCAAATGTCAGGCCCATCCTGCAGTTTTCGTCTCCCTGCCTCAGCCAGCCGTCGCCAACAAGCCAGCCCAAGACCTGCCCCAGCTCTTTGCTCCACTGTGACGGCAGATTGAAATCATAGCCTCTTCCATTCTCACCTGTAAAATGATTTACTAGCGGGAAAGGCAAAGCCTTGTCATCATTAAACTTCCCCTCGCCACCCTGTATCAAGACCTTGTGACGACCGGTTTTCAGCTCTCTTACCCTGACCCATCCCTCATCTGTCATTACCTTATGGTCGCCTGTCGCAATTAACTCGTAACCAGAAGCCGTAACCAATTTGAAAACCTGCTTGCGCCCGCTGGAAAAGGCCCTGCTTATCGGGTTGAGGGTTACCCCTGTCATCATTAATGCGGTAGTTGCTCCGTGTCCTTGGGAGGATTCAACCCCCACGGTTCTCATGTCAGTCGCGACCTGAAGACCGCCTTCGCCAAAGCCTTCAACCAAGTCCTCCATCCTCATAAGGCCCTTTTCTGTAGAAACCAAAGTGCCGCCCACAACGCAAGGATTAGTGCTTTCAATTTCCCCAACTTCCGGTGTCGGGTTGTCCTTATTAATCCGGTCGATAAACAGCACGCCCGGCTCGCCGTTCTTCCACGCCATAGTAATGATGAGGTCGAAGACTTTCCTTGCGGAGATTTCCTTGACAAGCTTGTTCCCCTTGGGACTGACCAAAGCATATTCTTTTCCCGCCTTCACCGCATCCATGAACTTGTCTGTCAGGGCGACTGAGATGTTGAAGTTGTTGTAGGCGTCGTTCCTTTCCTTGGCAACGATGAAATCAAGGATGTCGGGATGGTCAACCCTCATGACTCCCATGTTTGCCCCGCGTCGCTTGCCGCCCTGCTTTATGACATCAGTCGCGACATCGAATACCTTCATGAAGGAAAGAGGCCCGGATGCAACGCCGCCTGTTGAACGAACCATATCGTTCTTTGGTCTCAATCGTGAGAAGGAGAAACCGGTTCCCCCGCCGGACTTGTGGATTAAGGCAGCATACTTAACTGCGTCGAAAATCTTTTCAGTCGAGTCCTCGACCGGAAGGACGAAGCAGGCTGAAAGCTGCCCGATGTCGGTGCCGGCGTTCATCAGGGTCGGCGAGTTTGGAAGGAAGTCAAGCCTTGTCATTGCGGAAAAGAATTCGTCCTCGAGTTTCTTAATCTCGGCATCAGACGTGCCATACTTTTTCTCAGCGCCTGCAATGTGGTGGGCAACCCGCCTGAACATCTGCCGCGGGGTCTCAACAACCCTGCCCTCCTCGTTCTTCAGCAGGTACCTCCTCTCAAGAACCTTCACCGCATTGAACGTAAGCTTCAGGTCGTCAGTCACACCAAGCATTGCCTTCGCCTTTCTCAGCTCAGTCCTCTTCTGCCTGTAAAGGATGTAAGCCTTGGCAGTCTTCGAGTATCCTGCCTTCATCAGGGCCTCTTCAACAAAGTCCTGAATGTTCTCTACCGTCGGTACTGAATGCCCGTCGTATTTTTCCTCAAGCAGTTCCAAAACGTGGTCGGAAACCTGCTTGGCCTTTTCCCCGTCACCCTCGCCGACGGCATGGATTGCCTTGGCAATGGCATTGGTAATCTTTTTCTGGTCGAATTCTAGGACCCGCCCGTCCCTTTTCTGGATTTTCTTTAGAGTGAGTTTCTTCTTCATCTTTAAGCCACCCAAATTAGCTTATGGAGAAAAATCCCCAAAACAATATTGTCGAAGCTGGCTAAATATGCTTTCCGATTCCCTACTGAATAGATAATTCTGTTGCTACCGCCTCAGCATTACATGCTTCTTTCGGCTTTCCAGCCTTCCTTGGCCACGATTTCCAAGGATAGGGATTTATAGGGCAGCTGATTAGGGAACCCGATGATAGTTGGCTACCTCGGGGTGAACAAAAACAAGGTTCAGAGGACTACCGACATTAAGAAAATCGTTAAGGCGATGAAAGACAGAAAAAGGAGGCTCTGGGTCAACATCGAGAACCCGACAAAGAAGGATTACGGGGTGATGGAAGAAAGATTTGGATTCCACCCCCTGACGATTGAAGATATCCAGAACCCCAGCCAGAGGCCAAAGGTTGACAACTACACTGGCTACTCCTTCATCACCGTCCGCGCATGGGGGCAGAAGACCAACCCCCAGCTCAACATGTACCTTAGCAGGAGTTTCCTCGTAACAGTCACCACCCAGCCAATCGCAGGCGTTGATGAGGTAATCGAGCGATTTGAAAAAAACCCCTCGGCCCTTTTGCGCGGCCATGACTTTGTCGCCTACTCCGTTCTCGACACCCTGCTTGACCAGCTCTTCCCTGTTGTAAGGAAGATAGATGACGACCTTGAAACCCTTGAGGAAAAAATCTTCGAAAGTGCCGAGCAGAAACACCTGAGAAAACTCCTTCACCTTAAGAAGAGGCTCAACGGGATGAAAAAACTCCTCTGGCCGATGCGCGACATCCTGAGCCTCCTCTCCCGCGGCCAGTCCGAATACATCCAGCCAAAAACAGTCCCCTACTTCATGGACCTGCACGACCACAACCTGAGGCTGATTGAATTAATCGACAGCGCAAGGGACAAGGCCTCGACCGCTATGGACGCCCACCTTTCCGTCAGCTCAAACAACCTGAACGAGGTTATGAAGGTGTTGACAATCTTCGCAGCAATTGTCGTCATACCGACCATGATAGCCAGCATCTATGGGATGAACTTTGTTAATCCAATTCCTGCCTTTAACGACCCGAACGGGTTTATGATTGCGATGGCCATGATGGTGCTCCTTTCAGGCATACTCCTCCTCCACTTCAAGAGGAAGGGCTGGATTTGAAAGGCAGCTATGTTCTTGTCGTTAAGGTTTCCCAAAACTTCTCCCGAAGGGTCGGCTCTCTCGGCCGGGTTTCCTTCAGGAAAGGCTACTACTGCTACGCAGGCTCGGCAAAACGAGGAATCGAAACAAGGGTAGCCCGGCACAGGCGGGTCGCGAGAGGAGAAGCAAAACTCCACTGGCACATTGACTATCTGCTCGCAAGCAAAGCGGCAAAAATTATCAAGGTCTCGAAATCAAAAAAGGGCGAGTGCACCCTCTCCCAAATGCTTTTGGGAAAAGGAGGGTTGCCTCTGAGGGACTTTGGTTCCAGCGACTGCTCCAGATGCTTAAGCCACCTGTACTTCTATCCCAGTTACCCGCCAGCCATTCAATAGATTTGGGGATACTTATTTAAGCGACTATCGGTTATACGATATATGGCCGCAATGTGTAGCACAAAAGGCTTCCTAAGCTTCCTCATCCTCTGGCTCATGCACAGGAAGAAGACCTGCATCTGCGGGGAGGAGCTTGCAAAAGAGCTTGAGAAGAGGCGTGGGGTCAAGCCGTCCCCCGGAACCATCTACCCGGCGCTTGGCGAACTGAAGAGGAAGAAGCTCATCGTCGGCAAGAGGGAAGGACGAAAGGTTTCCTACTGCCTCACGAAGAAAGGGGAGAGGGAGTTTGCCAAGGCCTTCACCAGGTTCAGGAAGATGTTCGGCGATATTTTCGGCAGCTGAATCACTCTATTCTCATTGAAAATAAAAAAGATAGATAGTATACATATTTTCCCATACTTTTTATATTCTTAAATTCACCCGAATTCCTGTGAAACAGCCTATTTAAGTGCAAACCCTAAAAAACCAAACCTTTATATATGGTTAACATCAATTAGTTAATAACTTACTAATTGGTGTTAAGCATGGAAGGCCTCTCGAAAAGGGAAATAGAGATAGTATCTTGGCTTGAGTTTCATAAGAAATACTTCTTTTCTTCCGGAGATATAAGAAAATTCTCAAAAAACAAGACACAGAGATACAACATAGTCAAGAACCTGATAAAGAAAAAGAGGATTGTCAAGCTGAACAGGGCAAAATATTACCTCATACCGGTAAAAGCAAAATCAGGCTCGTGGAGCGAGCACCCTTTCATAATGGCAGACGAAGCCTGCAACGGGAAAGATTACTTCATAGGTGGGTGGGCTGCAGCCAATTACTGGAAGCTTACAGACCAGCTCCCTATGCAGCTCGACATATACACTACAAGAAGGCAGGGGAAGAAGAAATTCCTCAACACAAGGATTGTGTTTCGCAGGACAACGAAAAAAAGGATAAAAGATGCGGTGACAGGAAAGACTGAGGGGCATAAATTCATAATACAAAGCAGGGAGGAAACAAAAAAATGGCTGAAGTCGGGAAGCTGACAATGGACAAATTCAGGGACATAGCATCCCAACTTCCGTTCAATAATGTTCTTCTGGCTAAAGACTACCATGTCACCATTCTCCTGTATTTGCTTAAAGACATGGAAGGGATATACTTCAAGGGCGGGACTGCGCTGCAGAAGATATTTCTAAATTATGCAAGGCTGAGTGAAGATATAGATTTCACGGTAACGAGGGATATCGGAGAGATAAAACGGGAGATAAAGAGCATCCTGAAGAGAAGCAAGGTGTTCGAAAGAATTACCAAAGACAAGGACGTTGAGGGATTCACAAGGCTGATAGCTCACTACACGGACTTTTCAGGTGGAAAGGACAGAGTGTTCATTGACCTTAACAAGAGAGCCAAGCTCCTGCTGAAACCTGAGAAGCACAAAATCAAACATTTCTACAAGGGTAGCATCCCGGACTTCTCTTTCAACACCCTTGCAAGGGAAGAGATGATTGCGGAGAAAATGAGTGCAGCAATAGCGAGAAACAGACCAAGGGACCACTACGACCTCTACAGAATAATAAAGGCAGGGCTCCCAATAAACCACTCCCTTGTAAAAAGGAAATGCAAACAATCTGGTGTGGAATTCAACATCGTCAGGATGTTCAGCAGGGCAAACAAGCTCAAGAACAGATGGGAGAAAGATGTTTCACCGTTGATTGTGGAAGAGATAAGCTTTCAGAAAGTAATGAGAGTTCTGGCAAGACACTTCAAGCTGAAATCAGCAAAGAAAAATTTGAAAAGGTCCTCGTAAAATTCAGAAAGGGAGTGAACACTTTCTGTTTTATAGCTTCCAAACCCCTATACGAGGAAAAATTTAATTAGTTGACCGCAGGTTCTTTGAAGGTGGCAAGGCCGATTGTTGAGAAGGCGGAAATCATCGCAAGGACTGAGAAGAGCGCCGAGGGCACGGTTGAGAAGCTCAACAGCCTGATAGAGAGGTATGGAAACGAAAAGTATGGCCAGACGCTTTCAAAGTATGTTCCCGGGGCTGGAAAATGCCTCTCAGCGCCACTGAGCGTAATGTATGAGGTAACCCTCGGGCTCTGGCATGTTTACGAAAGCAAGCCGGAAAGGGCTATCGAGGTTGCAAAAGCCCTCTGGAAGGAAGGTTACAGGGAGGACAGGATAATCGCCACCAACCTTCTCCAAAGGGCCTCAGCGTCCAAGCCGGACGAGGTTCTGGAGTTTGTAAAAGAGGCCCTGCCCCAGCTTTCCAACTGGGAGGTCTGCGACGCGCTTGCCGTTCGCGCCCTTGGCAACATTGCAAGCCGGCAGCCGGAGAAGATACTTAAACTCGCCAGCGAGCTGGTCAGGAGCGAAAGCAAGTGGGTGAGGCGGTTTGGCGCCGCAGTCATGATTCCTCTGGTAAAGGAAGAAAAGCTTCTGAAAGATGTTCTTAAGAATGCCTGCTGGCTGATGAAAGACAAGGAGAAAGAGGCCCGCTTGGGCGTCTCCTGGCTGCTTCGCAAGGCTTCGAAAAGCCATCCGGGGGAAATTGTTGCTTTCATAAAGCTCTGGCTTGCGAAGCCATCGGCGGAGACAAAGGAGATTATCCGCAACAGCATCAAGTACCTGCCTGAGAAAGAGCGAAAAAACATCGAGAACATGCTAAAACCATAAATTCCGGAGGCTTCAGGTTCAGCTGATGGAACCTGCTGACCTTGGTCTTTTCCTCATCTTCATCGTAATCCTCGGGGGGGCAGTCTACCTCATCTTCAACTACGAGGAGCTGACAAGGCAGGTAACTGAGCTTGACGAAACCCTTTCTGGCGAGACAAAGAAGAACTTCGACAGGATTGAGGAAGACGGCCTGATAAAATTCAGCTACAGCTGGCAGTTCAAGAAGAAGACATGGAACTTCGAGGGAGCTATACAGCGGGAAAAATATGATGCCCTGAGGGATGACGGAAAAACTGACAGCAACTACTGGCTCTACGTCAGCGACAGGCGGGATGACGAAGACCTTGCGACCCTGATAACCCTCTTCAGGGAGTCTGCCGAGGACGAGAGGTTTGACCCATACGAGACAGTCAACTTCGTAATCTCCTTTGTCCAGTCCATGCCCTACACCTCAGACAAGGTGACGACCGGCTATGACGAGTACAGGCGATATCCAATAGAGACCCTTGTCGACGGCGGCGGCGACTGCGAAGACAGCTCAATCCTCACGGCAGCCCTCCTTCAGGAGATGGGATACGGCGTCGTCCTCCTCAGCTTCGAGGACCACATAGCTGTCGGCGTCCTTGGAAGCGAGGAGCTCAAAGGCAAGAGATACGTCTTCGGCAACGGCATCTACTACTATCTTGAAACAACCGGTGAAGGCTGGGAAATCGGCGAGATTCCCGACGAGTACAAGGACCTTGAGCCTGAGATTATTGAGGTGGAGGCAAAACCCCTCCTGTCCCTAAGCTGGGCTTCCACGCCTGTGACAGTTATGGAAAACTACACAGGCTACAGGGTGGATGTTGAAGTTGTAAACGACGGGACGGAAGACGCAGAAAACTGCGAGGTAACTGTCTTCTTTGAATCAAAGACTGGCGAGCCCTACTCGGAAGAAAAAGTCAGGCAAAGGGTGATAGGGGCAGGCGAAAGCCGCACCATACCTGTCAGCATAGGCGTTGCCCGCGGCGTCGAGACCATGATTAGCGTCAGGCTTGACTGTGACAACTCCCACCCTCTTGAAAAAAGCTCAAGCTGGTCAACCAGCTAATCGACATTGAAGACAATTGTGTGGATTGCTGTCATCTCGTCGACCGAGTAGCCAACTCCTTCCCGACCAATGCCTGAATTCTCATTCCCGCCGAACGGGAAGATGCCAACACCGTGAGCCGGCGGCGCGTTAATCTGGACAGTTCCATCGTCAAGAGCCTTGGCAATCCGAACCGCCTTGTCAATGTCTTGGGTATAGACAGAGGAATCAAGCGCATAATCCGATTCGTTAGCCAGCTTCAGGGCCTCCTCAGCATTCTTCACCCTGATGATGACAACAATAGGGCCAAAAGTTTCCTGCCATGCAATATCCATATCCGGCGTCACATGGTCAAGAATTGTCGGCTCGTAATGTGTCCCAAGACCCTTCTTCCCCCCAAGGACAACCTTTACTCCCTTCTTCTTGGCGTCCTCGACAAGGTCGCAAACCTTCCTGCAGGCCCCGTCATTTATCAGGGGGCCAATCTTTGTATCAGGGTTTTTTGTCGGCCCGACCTTGTATGACTTGACCTCGTCAACAACCATCTTAACAAACTTGTCAGCAACCTTCTCATGGACAAAAATCCTCCCAATCGCGTCGCACCTCTGTCCTGAGAACTTGATGGCGCCAGCTACCGAGCCTTTCACCGCCTTTTTCAAATCAGCATCATCAAGGACAATCGAACAGCCCTTGCCGCCCAGCTCCAAATGCAGCTTCTTCATCCCGGCAATCTTGGCAATGTGCTGGCCGACCGAGGTCGAGCCTGTGAATGAAATCATGTTCACGTCCTTATGGGAAACAAGGACGTCCCCAATCTCCCCGCCCCGTCCGGTCAGGGTGTTGAGCGAGCCTTTCGGCATCCCTGCCATCTCATAGACTCTAGTCAAGAGCAGCAGAGGGCTGGGGTCATCACTCGCCGCCTTGTTAATCAAAGCATTCCCCCCAACAATCGCAGGCACAATCTTCGAGTTTGGAATAAAGCACGGGTAGTTGAAAGGATTCAGGGCAAGAACAATCCCCCTCGGCTGCCTAATGACAATAGCGAACTTCTTCTTCGCGTCAGGCGCCCTGTCGCCCGGCAGGTACTTCCCCTCAAGCTCCTTAACGTCCTCAAGCGACAGCTTCATCCTCTCGATAGTAGCATTAACCTCGCCCTTGCACTGGGAAATAGGCTTACCTGCCTCCTTCCGGATAGCTTCCATAACCTCCTGCTTGTTCTCCTCAAGAATCTTCGCCGCCTTCTGGATAATCTCTATCCGGTCAATTATCGGCATCGCCCCTATCTCCTTCTTCGCCTTCATCGCCGCGGCAACAGCAGCTTCCGCATCATGCTTAGTGGCAGCAGCCACCTTGGAAACAACCTTCCCTGTCTCAGGGTCAGTCACATCAAGCGTCTTCCCATTGGAAGCCGGCACCCACTTGCCACCTATAAAGTTCTTGTAAACAGGTATTCCATGCTCTACAGTTCTGATACCATCAAAGATACTCATTGCCTTGTCACCGTTAAATCAACCCACAGCCCGGATTATAAGCGTTTCCCAAGGATAACACCATCAGCTTGTCATTCGTTTCTGAACAGGGCCAGAAATTCCACCCTTGCCTTTTTCACGCCCTCAGCATTTATCCTACCAATCAGCAGCTTCATCTCCAAAACAAAATCCTCTGCCTTCGCCGCCAGCCCCCTACAGGACTCTCTTGTGACCTTGTACTCTTGTTCTGACTCTACATAATACTGCTTGTCTATCCTCTCCTTCTTGGCAAATGAAATTATGCCAGAAAGTTCCGCAGACCTGAACAGCCGCCTAAACAAGACTATGGACGCCGAGTGATTTTCAGACTTTATTCCCAACTTGTAAAGCAGTGCAAGAAGTGAGTTGTACATGGCATAATACGAATCAGTCACCGAGTTCTCGTAAAGCTCGTTCTGGAAAAGTATTTTCGCAGCCTTGAGGCAGTTGTCCGCCTTTCTAAGGTATGATTCCTTCATCTCCTCCGAGGGCTCAACAATCCCAAGCTTCCCCTCCGCCTTAAGCTTGCTCAAAAAACCCGCTTTTTTCATAAAACTCCTCAACGCCCCTCACGATTACGTGGTTTTTCATTATCTCCTTTATCAGAAGCGAGCCTGTATCGAATCTCCCGACCTTTGCCCTGATTCTTGAGTTAACATCCTCTGCCCTATATTTCAATTTCCTGACCTCCGTGCCAATGTAAATATCCAAATCGCTGTCAGGCTTAGCAGAAAACTTGGCGTAGCTCCCGAAGACAACAATCATCCCTTCAGGGATTTTTCTCGTCAGGTCCTCCAGTATTATTCCAACGGTCGGGTACCGCCTCACCAGCTCAAGCAGCTTGTGCCTCTCCGCAGAATAAACGTAGCTCCTCGCCTGCAGGTTGTTCTTGATGAAGAAAACCCTGTTCCTGCCTTCAAGTCCGTAATCAAGCACGTTCTCCCGCACCAGCTCGTTCAGCCTCCTGAGGACGGTCGAGTGCGGCTCGTTGAGCTTCCTAGCGATTTCCCTCAGGTGCGCCTTCCCCCGCAGCAGCACGAGGATTATCCCCGAACCCAGACTGGTCTTATTTTGAACCATATGTACCATTTATGAACCAGTAATTTATAAACTTGCCCCCCGCCCGAGCGCTCTAGCCAGTAAAAGCTGCAGGCGCCGCCAATATAACAAGCGTTTCCCAAGGATGACCAGTTCCATTTCGAACCGTATGCACCGTTAATGAACCGCTCACGGCAGGGAAACCGGCCTTTAAACAATGGTAGTCCGGCACCATTGCTCTCAATAATCCCCTTTATAAAGATGTTTTACATCCATAGGAGTTTCCTATAGGGGGAAAGATTTGTGCATAAGTTTCCCCCTAAAGAACCTATGGAAGAAAGAGCCTTTTTCCAAGTATGTAATAGACAGAAAGGAGCTGATAAGGAAACTGGAAGTATTCTCAAGAGAACTGGGAATTGGCCTGACAAAGAGGTTTATAATCCTCCTTCCACTGGAAACCTAACCAATTCCCCAGTGACTACTAACAAGGTTTAAACAACCCATATAAGCATCAAACGCCAGAATACCAGCAGTATGAGAAAAAGGGGGTGACAAGACAATGAAGAAACTATTAACTTTCAGCCTAGCGACCTTAGCCGTTCTGGCAGCAGCAATGTTGGCAACACCAGCAGCAGTAGCAGATGATCCAACTTGTTTCATCTTCTACCAGACAGATGATGAGCAGGCATTTGGACCAGACGCAGGACTAGAGATAGGGTATGCAGTAGACGCTTCAGAAGACGGTTGCTGGGACGCGGAAATCGCGTGCTTTGAAGCGGGCTACGACGTAGTGGAATTCGACGCCAGCTGGATAGAGGAATGTACAGAGTAAGTATCTAGAGATTACATAGGCTTAACGGCGTAAGAACGCCACCATAAAAAAATTTAGGAGGAATTGAAAATGGATATGAAAACAATCTTTGCCCTTTCGGTTATCGTAGCACTAACAGGTCTCGCATTTGTAGGCGCCGATTCAGCTCAGGCACCCTCGCCGTGGTTTACAGCAATAAAAACCAAGGCAGATGTCTACCAGCCAACAACGCACGTATGCAACGCCTTCTATGGCCTCACGGACAACTGTCTGTCCTGCTACAACGCAGGGACGGGACAAGGCTACACTAGTGCCACGATGAAGTGTGCAGGAAACGCAGACACTTACTGCACTTACGAAGACCCAGATACAGCAGCGAATCTCTGCTACCTAAACAACTAAATAAGCAGGAAAGTTGGAATTTGCTGCCTTCGGGCAGCAATCTTTTTATTTTAATCTGATTGAATATGGGAATGAAAAAACTTGACGACAAAAAAACCTCCTGGGAACTCTCAATATTCTTCATCGTCTGCGCAGTCCTCATCGCCGTTGCAAACCATCTGCGAGGCTTAGGGCTTGACCAGACCCTCGATAACCCCGTATTCAACCTTGTCCTCGCAGCCCTCTTCCTCTCCCTCACCTACTGGCTGCTGAGGAGATACAACCTGCCTAAAAAGAAGTCTGCAATAATAATAGGCTTGCTGGTCGCTGCAATGTTCCTGACAAGCCTGACAGGGATAAGGTTCTTTGTGGTTATGTCAAACAGCATGAGGCACAGCCCCTACCGCGAAAGCTACTACACCTTCTGGGGCGAGAGAGGCTACCCAAAGGAAGCCTTCGACGCCTTTCCCATCTCCCAAGGATTTCAGGCAGGCGATATGATTGTTGTCAGGAAGACAGGCGATTTGAAAGTCGGGGATGTTGGAGTTGACCTGAGGCCAAGCGTGCCTGTGACCCACAGGATTGTCTTTGTAAACGAGACAATCGTTATGACTATGGGCGATGCAGCCCCGTTAAAGAAAATCCCGCGAAGGGAAATACGCAGACGGGAAGATGTCTACGGGACGGTTTGGTTTGTGATTCCAAAGGCTGGCGCCCTCAAGACCCTTCTAAGCTGCCATCTTGACGCCAAGTGCAGCGACTATTGGGCCTGTTTCAACGAGGGAAAATGCGGCGGATACACTTCAGTGTGGACCTAAAGCCTTGGAAATGTTTAAACCTCGACAATAAAGGTTAAAAACAAGTTCCGGTATAGCATGGCACTGAAAGGTGAAATTATGAAAAACACAACTATTTTTGCGCTTTTCTTGGTGGGGGTACTGATGCTGTCAGTATTCGTCCTTCCGGGAGATGCGAAGAAACCGGTTAATCCGGGAAAGCCGGACCCGAAACCAGAACCCAGAAGCGAGCCGACAGGTAATCTCGCGATTACCCCGGCCGACCAGCTTGTTGTGAAAGTTACGGGCTATGTAAGGGTTTACAACTGGGACAGCGGCCAGTTTGACCATGTCTGGTCAGGAGATGTTGGCGGCAACTGGGGAGCGCCGGCTGCCATAATTGGCGACGTTGACAATGACGGAACAGACGATGTTGTTGCGGCATACAGTGACAGGACGAAAATAAAGGGGAAATACTATTACACCTACAAATTTAAGATTTGGCAGGATGGAGACGCAAGCAATTCGCCATCAGTAACAACCACCGTGTCAGGACTCATAGGACGCATGGAAATCGGCGATGTTGACGAAGATGGGGACAATGAGCTTGTATTGCGCCTCTCCGGACGCATCGTGGAAGTATGGGACTGCACAACCTCAAGCTGCACAAAACAGGCAACAATAACCCAGCTCGGTGGCGGAGGCCTGACTGTAGCGGATGCGGATAACGACGGATACGACGAGATACTTGTTGGAATGGGCGAAAATGCATACGGTTACTATTGCCACGGCCTTGTTATAGACTATTCCGGAGGCAACTATTCTGTTGTGGCTGACCTTGGCCCTGCAGATACCTATTGCTGCATTGACGAGATGAGTGTCGGCGACCTGGATGGCGTAGCCGGCAACGAGATTTTCGGCAGCGGCTGGTGCAACGGAAACATCTACGTCTGGCAATACTCGAACGGCAGCTACAACCAGCTTTGGACTGCTACCCCCAATACCTGCTACAACCAGCAGAACGAGGTTGCAGACTTTGACGGCGACGGTGACAACGAGATTGCCTTTAGCAATGCAAACCTACCCGGATGCGCAGTGCCTGAGACCCTTAGCATCTACAGCTATGCAGGCAGCAATACTTGGACGCTAGAGTCCTCGTACAGCGGTTGCCCGGGAAACAAGGTAGACATGGCAGTTTCAGGCCAGCCAGACGACGACGACCCGGCAGAGCTTGTTGTCCAGAACACGGTTTGGGACTGGAACGGAACAGCACTGACCAAAGTCCAGACCATCTCGGACGCCACAGTGAAAGACGTAGCGATGGGTTAATCTTATTAACCCATCTCTTTTTTTATTTTTCATGATAAGGGTTTCAGCGCTATTGACCGTTTTCATCATTATGGCGGCCGCATCTGCTGTGACCTTTGAAGAAACGGAGGTACCCTTTTCCCTGACCTATAACGACGGAAAGCTTTACGTAGGTTATGAGAGGGGGAATTTAAGGGTTTTCGACGCAGAGAGCCTTGAGCTTCTCCAAGCTATTGACACAGACCAGCGCGGGATTTGGACAGTTCGGGCAGACGAACAAAACGTTTACTTTGGAACAAGCCGAAATAAAGCAAATTCAATGAAAAAAAACGGTGAGATGATTTCCTCGGCAGAACATTCAGGCTATGTCAATGACATGTTCCTTAAAGACGACATCCTCTACACCTGCAGTAGAAATGAGGTGAAAATGTACTTGACACCGGAGCTCGAGCTTCTCGGCTCCACCAACAACTCAGGCTTCTGTAAGTCTATCAGGGTCGACGACAGGTATATCTACGCCCCAACAAATACGACAGGAATAGGGATATGGGACAGGAAAACCCTCTCGAAAGTCACTGAGATTGATGCCCACGAAAGTATAGTCCCTTCCATTTGGGACGATGAAAGAAACATCTACTCCGCCTCAGACGATGGGACAATAAAGGTGTGGAGCAAAAAGGATTTTTCCCTTCAAGCAACCGTCAGGGACGCCCCTAAT
The DNA here is from genome assembly GCA_030622515.1 of Candidatus Altarchaeota archaeon. Taxonomy (GTDB): domain Archaea; phylum SpSt-1190; class SpSt-1190; order DYHY01; family DYHY01; genus JAUXGB01. Next base: position 1,189 of record JAUXGB010000021.1, on the reverse strand, counting down.
CCATGGAGCCTTCAAGGCGATGAAAACTTTCTCTACGCAACCTCCGGGGGAGAAATACTTATCATCACAAAAGGAAACTGGGAGAAGGCGGCAACACTCAATACTGGTTCGGTGTGGGCTTACCAGATAGAAGTCACCGGCGACGCATTCTATTCGGTCGGGGACGACGGCACGGTGAAGAAGTGGGACAAGGGGACCTTCCAGAACACAGCGACATCAGACATATTCACATATACAATAGAAGTCAGGGACAGGTTCGAGGGGTACAGGCTTTTCTTCTACGCCCTGCTTGTGGTCGGCATCGTCGGCTACGCCTGGTCGCACTATAAGGAAAAGAAGAAGCCTAAGTAAGGTACTGTCCATAGTAAGTAAGCGTGAAGTTCCTGTCCTCTTCCAAAACGTCAGTTGCGTATATTTTTATCAGGTTCCTGTCGTCAGTTATTATTTCTCCCTCGCCGAGGGGGGAAGAGTCCACAGGCAGCTCCTTATCCGAGGCAAAGAAGACAATATTTTTTACGCCCCCAGACCCCATTGAAACGACATAAACATTCTTGAAAACCGCCTTAAGTGTCGAATAGACAGCCCGCCGGAGCCTGTCTTTTTCCTCGCTGACAAATCCGACAATGTTTACGGAAAGCGCGCCGCCTTCGTTCAGAACCCCCTTAGCGGTTTCAAAAGCCTCCTTGCTGTGCAGGTGCTCAACTGGTGAATAGCCGCTGTAAGCATCGATTACCACAAGGTCGTACGTCTCGCCCGAGGTGCGCATAAACCTTCGCCCGTCAGCTATTACAACTTCGCCAGCGAATCCAAAATACTCCCTCGCGATATCAACAACCTTCCCGTCTATTTCTACCGACAGCACATCCACACCCTTGGAGACAAGCCTAGAGGAAAGGTCTCCTGCCCCAAGCCCAATGGAAAGGACTTTTCTGGCCGAGATGTTTATTGCAAAATCTGAAATCAGGGTTATGTAATCGTAATAGCCACTGTCGCCCTTGTAAAAACAGCTCTGCGGCGCCCCGTCCTGAAGGAGGCATCGCTCTCTGGCCGTGTCAATAACCCTCAAATCACCGTAAGCGCTTTCCGTCCAGTAAATCAACTCAGGCGAACTTTCACCGCCCTGAAAAGAGATGGCTAGAAAAAAAATAACCCCGAGGGCAAGGGCCGCCTTTTTCCCTTTCATCAACAG